>CAJXOS010000042.1 GCA_913057725.1 uncultured Lewinella sp. | reverse complement strand
GCCAGGCGGTCGATAAACCAGCGGTCGTGCGAGATGACTAGTACGCAACCTGCGAAGTTATCTAGCGCATCCTCCAAGGCGCGGAGTGTATTCACATCAATATCGTTCGTAGGCTCATCCAGTAGTAGTACATTACCTCCTTCGCGCAGGGTCATGGCCAAGTGCAGACGATTGCGTTCACCACCAGAAAGCACACCTACTTTCTTCTGTTGGTCGCTACCGCCAAAGTTGAAACGGCTTAGGTAGGCCCGTGCGTTCACCGAAGTATTTCCGATTTCGATAAAATCATTACCGCCCGAAATTACATCGTATACGGTCTTTTCTCCGTCTTGTAATTCTTGGTGGCTTTGGTCTACATAGGAGAGTTGTACGGTGTCACCCTTAGTAATGCCACCGTTATCTGGTGTTTGCTCACCCATGATCATCCGGAATAGGGTACTCTTACCTACACCGTTTGGCCCGATAATTCCCACAATAGCATTCTTCGGAATGCTAAAGCTCAGGTTTTCGAACAATACGCGGTCTCCGAAGCTCTTGCTCACATCGTCTACATCGATTACCACATCACCTAAACGCTGACCTGGTGGAATGTAGATTTCCAGCTTAGACTCACGCTCTTTTACTTCTTGAGAGGCTAGCTTGTCATAGGCATTCAGACGAGCTTTACCTTTAGATTGTTTTGCCTTTGGTGCCATGCGAATCCACTCCAGCTCTCGCTCCAAAGTCTTACGACGCTTACTCTCTGTTTTTTCTTCTTGTGCTAGGCGATTGGCCTTCTGCTCCAACCAAGAAGAGTAGTTGCCTTCCCATGGAATACCTTCACCACGGTCAAGCTCGAGGATCCAACCTGCTACATTGTCCAGGAAGTAACGGTCGTGCGTCACGGCAATAACTGTTCCTGGGAAGTTCTGCAAGAACTGCTCTAACCAGTGCACAGATTCAGCATCCAAGTGGTTGGTAGGCTCGTCCAGTAGCAGAATGTCTGGGTTGCTGAGGATTAGTCGAGCAAGGGCTACCCGGCGGCGCTCACCACCAGAAAGTACCTTCACCTCGGCATCATCTGGTGGACAACGCAATGACTCCAATGCGGTATTCACACGGTTATCCAATTCCCAGGCATTAAGGTGATCAAGCTTCTCTGTTAGCTCACCTTGCTTTTCGATGAGTTTGTTCATCTCATCGTCGCTCATTGGCTCCGCAAACTTCAGGTTGATCTCCTCGTATTCTTTCAAAAGATCCACCACATCCTGTACGCCTTCTTCGACTATCTCGCGTACGGTTTTACTTTCATCTAGCTCTGGCTCCTGATCTAGCATGCCGATCTTATAATCGCCATCAAAACTGATGTTGCCCTGGTAGTTGGGGTCGCGGCCAGCGATGATTTTCAGCAAAGTCGACTTACCCGCACCGTTTAGACCGAGTACACCGATCTTGGCACCGTAGAAGAAGCTTAGCCAAATGTTGTTAAGTACTTTTTTGCCGGAGGAAAAGGATTTGGAAACCCCCTCCATGGAGAAAATTATCTTGTGATCAGCCATAAGGCGGAATGTGGATTTTTATGGATGTTACATAAAAGAGGCGGCACACCAGTCAGGTTGTCCCGCTACTGATCTGCCGCCCAATGTGATTACTATTCTATTCTTCGCCGAAAGCTCGACGTACTAGACTTGCTTGCTCTTTATCGTGTATCTTCTTAAAGCCGGTTGCTGGTGAAGCACTGGTCTTACGAGCTACAAAGTTCAAGTCGTCAGGTAAGTTCACAGCCGGGTTGAAGCGCATTGAGTTGATATACTGCCATGCACCCATGTTAGCTGGTTCTTCCTGTACCCAAACCACATCAGTAGCCTTACTGTATTTCTTGAATACATCGTTCAGCTGCTTAGCTGGAAGTGGATACAATTGCTCTAAACGAACAACGGCTACGTCGTTGCGATCGTTCTCTTGCTTATAAGCCTGCAGGTCAAAGTAAACCTTACCAGAGCATAATAGCAGGCGCTTCACTTTTCCGCCACTACGACTTCCTACTGTTGGGTCATCTAGCAACTCTTGGAAGCGAGTACCCTCGTGGAAGTCTTCCACTGGACTAACCGCCATCGGATGGCGTAGGCCACTCTTCGGCGACATTACGATCAGTGGCTTGCGGAACTCCCGTGCTAATTGTCTGCGCAGCAAGTGGAAGAAGTTGGCCGGCATCGTTACGTTAGCTACCGTCATATTGAACTCGCCACAAAGCTGCAAGAAACGCTCAAGACGTGCACTCGAGTGCTCAGGACCCTGACCCTCATAGCCGTGCGGTAGTAAGGCAATAACTCCGCTCATCCGTTGCCACTTCGACTCAGATGATGAAATAAATTGGTCAAACATGGTCTGTGCACCGTTGGCGAAGTCACCAAACTGCGCTTCCCACACCACCAAGTCATCTGGAGTAGCTAGTGAATAACCAAATTCAAAGCCAAGTACAGCAAACTCCGACAATAAGGAGTTGTATATGCGAAAATCTCCCTGCTCTTCACTCAGTTGTGATAAGCGGTTGAAAGTCTCATAGTTTTTAGAGTCACGCATGATTACGTGACGGTGGCTGAAGGTACCACGCTTGACGTCCTGACCACTCATGCGAATGTTGCGGCCTTCCATCAGCAGTGTACCATAGGCAAGTAATTCGCCTAAGCCCCAGTCTAGCTTATTAGCTTGACGTGCTTTATCAATGTTCTTGAACAAACGCTGAACCTTGCGCAAAGGCGTAAAGCCTTCTGGCAAAGTGGTCAGCTTGTCAAGAACAAACTTCACCATCTTCGCATCAACACCGGTCTCCGGTGATACCACGAAGTCCTTTGGATCAGCTGTTTTGCGCAGCTTACGCCACTGCTCTTCTGGTTCCTGATAGGTATAGGGAAGAGGGTTTTCGCGTACGTCATCCAGACGGTCTTGCAGAAGTCCCCAGAAGGATTTTTCCATTTCATCGGCCAGCTTCGCTTCTAGGTCTCCTCGCTCAATCAGCTCTTTAGAGTAGATTTCCCGTGGGTTAACGTGGCTCTTGATGAACTTATACATTTCCGGTTGTGTGAATTCCGGATCATCTCCTTCATTGTGTCCATGACGGCGGTAACATACCATGTCGATAAACACATCTGTGTTGAATTCCTGGCGATATTGAACAGCCATCTCACATACGTGAAGAACGGCCTCTGGATCATCACCATTAACGTGGAAAACAGGCGCTCCAACAACCGCCGCTACGCCAGTGGAGTAGACCGATGAACGAGCTTCGTCCCAGTTGGTTGTGAAACCAATTTGGTTGTTGATCACTAGGTGAATGGTACCTCCGGTATAATAACCCGGCAACTGACTCATCTGGACAGTCTCGAAAACAACACCCTGACCAGCAACCGCAGCATCACCATGGATGAGGATTGGCAGGATGGCATCGTATTCGCTATCGTACAGGATATCTGCTTTGGCGCGAGCAAATCCTTCAACTACTGGGTTTACTGCTTCCAGGTGGCTAGGGTTTGGCGCTAGCTTTAGGTGGACATTCTTGCCACTAGTGGTGTCTACCTGGCTACTGAAGCCCAAGTGATACTTCACGTCACCGTCACCAAAACTCATATCAGGTACGGCGGTACCTTCAAACTCATTGAAGATTTGCTCGTACGTTTTGCCCATAATATTGGCCAAAACGTTTAAGCGGCCACGGTGAGCCATACCGATTATAATCTCTTGTACTTTGTCGGCAGCAGCTTCGTTAATGATGCCATCAAGCGCTACAATAGCACTCTCGCCACCTTCTAGTGAGAAGCGCTTCTGTCCTACGTACTTGGTGTGTAGGAATCGCTCGAACATTACTGCTCCGTTCAGTTTTTCAAGAATGCGACGCTTCTTTTCCAAACTGAGATTGAAAGACTTTGCTGGTTGGGCTTTTTCTACCCGAGTACGGATCCAACGTCTTTTCAAGCGGTCGGCAATGTGATGGTATTCGTAGCCGATGTTACCCGCATAAACTTCACGAAGGCGATCGATGATCTGACGCAGCGTAGCATTTTCCATTCCAACTTCACGTCCGGAAAAGAAAACGGTGTCAAGATCAGATTCGCTCAATCCGAAATCATCCAGATTTACGGTCGCCTGTCGGTCGCGGCGTTGCCGGATAGGGTTTGTCGTAGAAAGTAGGTGTCCGCGATCACGATAAGCCTTGATCAAAGCCAGGAGGCGAAGCTCCTTTACCATTTGTTCGCTGGCTACTGCGCCTGATGCGGCAGATGCACCATTACTATTGCTATCCTGTGCGTATTCGAATCCTTTGAAGAACGCTGCCCAACTGCCTTCGATCGCCTCAGGATCGGTCTGATATTGATCATATAAATTCTCAATATAGGAGGGGTGGGCATTCGCTATGAAGGAAAAATCAGTCATTATTATGCTTTTGTCCCGTTGTCTTGGTTCTTGGGGTAAGTGGATTATTTTTTTCTATGGAAACGAACGGTTTACGTCGAAGTTTCCATGGATTTTAAAAATTTACGCAAAATGAGGATTTTTTAAAAAATGAGGAAGTTTAGCCCCGCAAATTTGCGAATTTTGGGGTATGAAGAAACGCGTTGTGCAAGAGGCAGATACAGGTCCATTACAACTACATTCCATTCGTTGGATGCTGCACACCGCTTACCGCTTTTCACGACCCACTGCCGGACGGCTATGTTATCGCGTTTTGGCTCGCCCTCCTCGTAAGGATTTAACGCCGGAAGAAGGCCTCTTTCTAGCGAAGGCTAAGCATACCATCATGCCTGTAGGGAAGCGCATGAAAATCGGGGTATATCATTGGCCGGGGAAAGGGCCGCGGATACTCTTGGCTCATGGTTGGAACAGTCATAGCGGACGCTGGGAGCCCCTCGCTCAGCAATTGCATGAATTGGGCTATGAACTGTATGCTTTAGATGCACCTGCTCACGGAGAAAGCAAAGGCGGGAGTTTTGCCTTGGTCTATTATGCCCAAGCTATGACGGAATTGGTAAATATCATCCAGCCGGAAACAATCATCGGACATAGTGCTGGAGGGATGGCTGCCATTTATTACATGCATCATGAACAAAAGGCGTGGCGCCCCAAACGCTTGATTTTGATCGCTACTCCCGCTGAGCTCTCTCATTTTATGGATAGTTTTCAGCGCATTATTGGTCTTAAAACCGAGATCATGGATGCCCTGGAACGAGAATTCCTACGTCGGTTCGATAGGGGATTTGGATATTACTCTACAGCTGAGTTTATCGAAAGTATTGATTTGCCCGGTCTGATCATTCACGATGAAGACGATGATGTGGCACCAGTAGCGGGCGCTCATACGCTAGCTGATAGTTGGCCCAGCGGGCATCTATTCCTGACCAAGGGGCTCGGTCATAGTGTACAGGACGCTACCGTAAAGGAATATTTGCTGAACTGGCTAGAACAAAAGCCATAGCTTAAAATACCTCGCGCAAAATCTGGTGAGCGTGCACTTCTCCCATCCCTTCTAAGTGGAATTGATAGTACCGAACCAATTGATCGAGCAACTGCTGGCGTAGCGAACGGTTGATGTTGAGTTGATGCGCCTGTGGTGCCGTCACACCCAGGAGCTGACTAAAAGCTTCGGCCTGCTCGTCGATTAGATAATTAGGGTGCTCGGGAGGGATGTTGATAAAGGCCCCTTCGCGGAGGTCAAATACCGAATGTTTAGTAGAGTAGCGCCCGGCCGGCAAGAACCCCAGATAGGTGGAAAGCTCTACCAGGAATACTAAGTGGTAATTCGCGATGCTATTCGGCGTAGCATCAAGGCCAACGAATCGATCAAAGAGAAAGTTGAAGAGAGTAGCATTGGGTTCTCGTTCGCGGATAGATTTGCGAACCACCTCCAACATAAACAACCCAATGGTGCCTCTGCGCACATCAAAAGGGATGGCTTCGTAGACATAAGCAGGCCGAATTTCCTTAATTCTATTAAGATCTCGGTCCTCTCTTTCGTAGGCTACGACTTCGAGTAGGGTCATTCCCTGTAACAAGTTGGCTTTTGTCTTCGCTTTTGCACTTCTGACGCCATTTATGACGTATTTGCGAAGGCCCTTTTGCTCAGTATATAGTTCTGCAATAAGGCTGGTTTCGCCGTATTTATGTGTGCGTAAAACTATAGCCCGAGTTTTTACTAGCATGCTAGTTTTCTTTGTCTAATTGAGGTACTAAAATTAACAAACATTTCACAAGTTTAGGCTTGTTAAAATGCTTCTTTTGAGTGCATCTTTGCCCTAGAAATAGGGGCTTTTTGCAACCTCTGGGTTAATAGCCTCGTCTTTATAATATATCACCCTGATTAAGCACTGACGGAACTTCCTGAAAAAGCTTCGTGTTATGGTGCGGCACCAACAAAACCAAAAATGAAAAAGTTAATCACCGGCTGTATCCTGACTGTATTTAGCCTGGCCCTTTGGGCGGCTACGGTCACCGACCCTATCCCAATATTGGATAGCGACTGTTGTTCATTAAGCACCCCTTACAACACGACCTTGGAAATGCTTCCAGGCGAGTGGCAAAAGGGATTTAATGCTGATGAGCCATTTCTTACTTTTAAGAGTGATGGGAGTTATGCCATCATGGACTTTAGCGAAGCTGGCTATTTCATCAAGACAGGGCGTTGGACCCTTGCTGAGGATGGCACTACGCTACTGCTAAACATGGCCGATGGCGATTTCCTAGCATACAACATTAAGTACCTGGAGTTGGATGAGTTGGTACTTTCACCTGTGAATGGTAAAAAGGGAGACTTGTTCCTGAATAAGCTCTAATCACCATTCCCACTCCTTGCCTAAATCCTTAGGCTGATAGGTCCTTTTCGTGTGCGCTCGCTGTTGCTGGCGCGCAAGAATAAGTTTGGCGAGCGCCAGGTTGGCAGGCTCTGGTGCCGTAGGTAAAAGAGCAGCTTCAACCTGGCGTTCGTCTATATCCATTCTATACATGAGGCTCAGTAGCCATTCCATCCGCTTTTCCATTAGCCAATCTACATGATCGGCAAGGAGCTGGAGTAGCTCTTGCTCACTGAGTTCTTTTTCGCTTGGCTCTAGCTCAAAGTCGCGATAAATCATGGCAGCTGCCAACTGGATATTATCTTCTTCCTTCATCTGGGGAATAAATCGGCAATTTTCACGAAGATGGCCAATTTTTTAGTAATCTTACTGCTCTCTTTCACCGCCTTCTGGCAAAGTAGCATTAGAATTACCCATGATTTCCAGTTTCAGAGAAGCTTACAATCGCGACTTCAGTGATAAGAAGTATCAGGCCTTGGTAGATGACATTGCGCAAACCTATGGCCATCGCCCTCCTTTTCGAATTGCGGAGACGCCCCTGTTCATCGATCAGCAATTGCGCGACCGTCTAATAAAAGCTAGTGAGGATATCGTTGATGTAGTTGTGCAACCAGATTTCCTCGAGCGTTCTCAATCTGCCTTGTTAGCCGGCCAGGTAGTACCAAACGAAACACAGCACACCACATTCCTGCAAATGGATTTTGGATTGTGCAGGGCGGAAGATGGAACACTAGAGCCGCAGTTGATCGAAACACAAGGTTTTCCTTCACTCTATTTCTTTCAGGAGGCAGTAGCACAGGCTTATCGCAAACACTTTAATCTATCCGATGATCTGCGCCACTTGTTTAGTGGACTTGATAGCGATACTTATAAAGAAAAGCTTCGCCAGATAATTGTTGGAGACCACAATCCTGAGAATGTTATCATTCTGGAAGTGGAGCCAGAAAAACAGGTGACCGCTATTGATTTCTACATAGCTAAGCACTGGCTAGGCGTTGAAGCAGTGTGTGTAAGTAAGGTGATCAAAGAGGGATCTAAACTCTACTATAAAAAAGATGGCCGCATGGTGCGTATTGAACGCATTTTCAATCGTGTCATCTTTGATGAACTGATCCGCCGTGATGACCTTCCTCGTCAGTTTTATCTCACGGAAGAAGCAGACGTGGAGTGGATCGGTCACCCGAACTGGTTTTTCCGAATCAGTAAGCATACGCTACCGCTAATTGATAGTCCCTATTCGCCGAAAGCATACTTGCTGAGCGAACTGGATGAGTACCCACCAGATCTACAGAATTATGTACTGAAGCCATTGTATTCTTTTGCGGGTACTGGTGTGATTATTCATATCAACCGCTTTGACCTGGATGCTATTGAAGACCGGGAAAACTATATCCTGCAGCGCAAAGTAGAATATGCGCCTGTTGTTCCTACACCTGACGTACACGCTAAGGCGGAGGTGCGGATGATGATGCTCTGGGAGCGTGGTGCGGAACGCCCATATATGGTGAATAACCTAGTGCGCTTAAGTAAGGGCCAGATGGTTGGGGTACGATACAACAGAGATAAAGTTTGGGTAGGTGGTAGTGTCGGTTTCTTCTTACCAGATTAGTGGTAATGTCAAGCTCCCAATTCACTGAAGGAGATTTGGTCTTTTGTTTCCCAAGCCATTGGGGGGTACGAAAGTACGACCAGCAGCGCTTCTACCGCCACATGGGCGGCATGGGGCTAAAGGGAGTAGACTTTATCGCAATTGACCCTCATGAGAAGGGACACCTCTACTTAATTGAAGTAAAAAACTACCGCACGCGTTATCGTGAAGGCCTCGTCTTTGAAGCTCCGCTAAAGGAGAAAGGTGAGCTGGCTGATATAGTTACGACCAAGTACAAGCATACGATGCGAGCTATTCGGGCGATCCATTTATTCTACTTACGGAAATGGTGGTATCAACTTACTCGACAGCTTTATTTGGATAGTAAGCGCCTCCAATTTGATGTGGTGTTTTGGACACAAGCCTATCAACTGGCCAAACAAGCTAAACGGCATAGCTTCGTATTGTGGTTAGAAACGGAGGAACCCGCAAAGGATTACCGGGTAGAGCTACTTACGGAAATTCGCAAACGCCTGCCTCTTCCCATCAATGCAGCCATCGCGGAGCAATCCAATTCTAGTTTGCCTGGTATTGAAGTTGTAAACAAAAAAAATAAGGCTACCAAAGATTGATAGCCCTCAACGGTGCCCTTCAGAGGCACGCAACGTCTACTTTAATGTTCTACTTTACTGCCATTTCACTGTCAGCAATAGCAAAGCAAAGACTATTTGAGGCTAGGTAGTGGTAAAAATGCGCAGCGACTTAAGAACTGAGCAGTTTTGCTTGAGGAATTAGTGGCGAAACTCAATGACCCGAAATTCTCCAATCGGTTCGTAGCCTATTTTTTGGTAAATGTCATTGGAGGTGGGGTTCTCCATATCGGTAAATAGGGTGCAGAAACGATACCCACCTTCTTTCAGCATCAAATTACTCACTTCAGCTACTATCTTGGTGCCGTAGCCCTTTTTTCGGTGCTCCTTGGGAGTGAACACATAATTGATGGTGATACCATTCTGGGTAGGTCTAGCGACACAACACATTGAAACGATTGTTTCTGTTTTCCAGAGATACACCTCACCGCCATCAATTTTCTTTACAGCGCTTTGGTGAGCTACTTCCCGATCATCTTCATTCAATGCTTCGATCAAAAACAGATGCATCCATTCTGCTACTAAATCAACATCCTCCGGTCCTGCCTGCCTCATGTTGCCGGTATGAGTAGGGATGTGTTTCACAGCGGTAAGTTCGTATACGAGTTGTTTGTAGACTACTTCGTATTGCCAGCCTAAATTGTTAGCTAATGAATTGCCTAAGGCCAAGGCCAGGTTCTTGGGGCCTATGATGCCTGGAAGCTTGATGTTTTCCTGGCGCAGAAAACCGACCAAGGGAGGGGTAAAGTTCTCTTGCTCTAGTTCATTTCCGTAGACGATGAGGTTGCGGCCACCGGTCTGCATGCCGGTGAGTAAGATTTGATTTCCATTATGAATAGATAGATATAGGCTATCATCTTTTTCCTTCGGGGTATTACCGAGTGCAAGGCCCAGCAAGAGGCTGTTTAGTGTTTCCTGTTGCTTGAGGTATGCCTGGTTCTCCCTTAGATATAGGGTTGAACTGGGGTACGTTTTGAGGGCCATTGAATTTACTTTTCCTACTCTTCCTTCAATGAGTTCGCTGGATCAACTGTAGCAAGCATGTAGGACTGCCTACTAACAGCGATACAAGCCGTAAGAAAGACTAACAGGTTGGCTAATAAATAGGGCATAATACCAAACTGGATGTCTCCTAAATGTTCTCGGGAAGTGTATAACAATGTTTGCATTCCTATCCAACACAGACCAGTTGCGATAATACTGGCAACAACTAATAAGAGAATGAAGTTCCTGTTGGCTAAGAGTAAAACCTGCCCGACCGATGCGCCAAATACTTTTCGAATACTGGCCTCTTTTAGAAAACGGGTATAGTTTTGAATAGATAGGCCCAAGAGCCCCATACAAGCAATGAGCAATGCTAGACCGGCGATGTAGCAAAGGTTCGTATATCCCCTTTGAACGCTCTTGTAGAAGTCTTCAAATACTAGTTCCTGGGGAAAGCATTGAAGAGGGATGTTAGGATACAAAGAAGCCCATTTATCCTCGACAAGGGCCTCAACCTGTTCTCCTGTTCCAGCGGTATGTCGAATGGCTAGATAATTATAGGCATTATCATTCTCTAGGAAAATCGCCACAGGTAGCTGATCAGATTGGCCGGTCACCTTAAAGTTTTTCGCTACCCCAATTACTTCGTATCGCTGATTTTCTCGTAGCAGGCTTTTCCCGAGTGGGTTAGTCCATTTTTGTTGGTCGGCAAAGATCTGATTTACCACCACCGTTTGGGAATCGGCTACTGGACGATTGGGATCAAAAAAACGCCCCTGATCAAGTTCTAAACCTAAAGTTGTGAAATAGTCAGCACTGACTTGAAACTGCACGGCTTCGGCCATGTGTTCGCCTATTTTTAGTTGCGACCGGGAAATGAACTGACCAACATGATTGACACTGCCGGCGATCTGGTGCACATAGGGGACAGTTTCAAATTCGTTTTTTAGAATATCGTATTGCTCAGCGTGATCCAGACGAACGATAAAGGTCGAATCTGGCTGGTATCCCCAGTCTAAATTCATCCATTTTTTTCCCATTGTCAGTAGCAGTACCGCCGTGATGACTATACCAAAGGCAAGTACAAACTGTATTCCCAAGAATAATTGCGTTAGCTTATTTTTCTTAATGATCTGTTGACTGCCTTTAAAAATTGCGGTAGGCTGGAAGGCGCTGATGTAAAAAGCAGGGTACGCCCCTGAGGCTATGGCAACAAAAGCCAATAAAGCAGCTAAAAAGAACCAGAGGCTTGGCGTGTCTGTAAATGAAAGTGAAATCTGATGAGATTGGCTAGCGTTAAAAAGGGGAATGAGGGCCTCATGGGCAAATAATAAGCCTAAGATTAAAGCTAGCGAACAGAGCAATAGATTTTCTGTCATGAACTGCCCCACCAGCTGTATTTTTTTGCCGCCAATCACTTTTCGTATGCCAATTTCCTTTAAGCGTTTCCCCGCAACTCCCAGGGAAATATTGATATAATTGAAGCAGGATAAAGCCATCATTAACGGAGCCAATAATGCAGATAGGAATATGACTAAAGGGTGGGTGATACTAGATGGCCTGTCAATTACTTCATGGGCTCTGGGGTTAGGATGGATCAGGTTATCCAATACAAAGGATTGTATTTGCAGGTTTTCATTAGCCTCATTTTGTACGGCAACATATTTATTCATCTTGCTGGCAATGAGTGCTGCGTTGGCTACATCTTGTAATTGAATGAAAGTGCCGCTTGTGTGATTTTGCCAATCATTCATGTTCACTCCACTAATGCTGGTATAAGCATTCATCCCCGCCACGATACTAAATCTAAGTCCTGCATTTGCGGGAAATGGAGCGGCCACCCCTTTGACGGTAAATATTTTTTTCTCGTCATTGCCAAAAACAATCGTCAAGGCTTGGCCAATGGGGTCTTGGTCTTGAAAGAACTTATCGGCTAATTTGGCACTAATAATAACCGCATTGGGAGCATCTAGTACTTGTGGAGTTCCTTTATCCAAAGGGAAGGAGAAGACCTCAAAAAAGCTAGGATCTACAAAGGATACAGATTCATGAAAAACGCGATCTTCTAAATAAACACTACTTCTCCAGTTGTCCACGCGAGCAAACTGTTCGATTTGAGGGAAGTCGGTTGCTAGGGCTTGGCCTAAGGGCATAGGTACGGTGCCATGGACTTGTGTTTCTTCATTGTAATCGACCGTATATTCCACCATGAAAATACGATCTCCATTTTCATGGAAATGATCCTTGCTCCATTCGTTTTGCAGGTATAAAAAGACCGTAATGGCTGCAGCTATAGCAACCGATAAGCCTACTATATTAATTAAGCTAACCAGCTTGTTTCGCAATAAATTCCGATAAGCTAATTTGAAGTAGTTCTTTAACATGAAGCGGGCGTTTTTTCTGGTGGTCGGTAGTTTATTGGTAGCTATTAGGCTAGTATTGACTCAAACCACAAAATCATCTAGTACCTAGCTCTTTTTTTGCACCAACATCTATACCAGAAAATCAACTATTTCATTTTCAATGCCTTATGTTTTGAGCTGGAGCATGAGGTGGGGGTTGAATCGTCTAACTATGAACAATGGTGTTCAAATACGGACAGTTTTTTCTGGTATTCACTAATGCAGGATTAGCTCTAGGTCGGCGGACTTAAGCGACGTTCTATTCTACATTGACCTTAAAGTCGTCCACATACATCACGATTTCGTGTTCTGTCGGATTAGCGGTTGCGCCAATTTGGATTCTCTCGTAGACGAGGGGTTCTTGGAGGTCAAAAGAGATACCCTGCATTTCAGCTTCTCGTCGAAACTCCTCTGCATTTGGCATGTTTTTTCCCGGCTCATTGATCACTTCTGTTCCGTTTATGACTAAGGAGTTGGCACCACTTTCATCAGGAGAAAGTGTTGTAATCCACTTTACATTTACCCATTCCTGTAGCGGAAAAGGGATTTGTGTCTGCGAAATAGTTGTGCCTAATATTTTACCTCTCTCTATTGACAAGTAGTTATCACTTCCCATTTTCAAGCGAATCCCAGGACATTGATTATCCGGAACCGAAGGATCCCAGCAAGAACAACATTCGAGGTCGATCAAAAACAGATCCTGTAGATCTTCTGTCGAGTCGATGTAGAACTTTGCTTCAATGGTAATCGTACTTCCTATCGGAGCGGATAAGCCCCCTTTTTCGATGTCGGCTTTTGATAAGATATCATCAGACGGTTGAGCCGTAATCTTCAAGGAGTAATCGCGCTCGCTAACTGTAGTTGTGCTTAACTCAATGGTATTGTCAGCAGTATTAGGGTGGACAAGTTGAATGTTTGTCCATCTACTACCATCAGCCACAAAGAGGTCGCTCAAATCATTGTTGATAGATTCAAAACCATCTTCAAACTGGAAAGGAGTATTTGTATTGATGGCTATATCATCATCTTGACCACAAGAAAATAAGGTGAAAACGGTGCTTGCTAGAGCGAAGAGAATATGTTGAGTTCTGCTACTGGTTTTCATGAGGGGGGAAGGTTGTGTTTTGCTAAATCACAGAAGTGGGCATTACTGACTCCTTCCAATAAACTTCTTGTCTATTGGAGATATTGCAGTTTAAGGGAAACGAAATCTAGAGATTGTAACTATGAGTGATAGAGATGATTTTTACCTCATTCCCCTAAAACAAACTCCCCTGCACCACATCCGGCAGTAGCCTAAACGAACGGCGGTGATGCTCGCAGGCACCATGCTCGGCAATGGCGGCGCGGTGCGCTTTAGCGGGGTAACCCTTGTTTTTATTCCAGAGGTAGTAAGGATAATCTTCGTGGATACGTAGCATGTAATCGTCGCGGTAGGTCTTGGCCAGAATGCTGGCTGCGGCGATAGAGAGGTACTTCCCATCCCCCTTCACGATGGTGTGGTAGGGAACTTCTCCGTAGGGAATAAAGCGATTGCCATCAATTAGCAATTGTTCGGGGCGCGTCTTTAGTTGATCCAGTGCTCGATGCATGCAAATGAAGGACGCACGAAGAATATTAAGCTGGTCAATTTCTGCAGGATCTACCTGAGCTACGGCCCAGGCAATGGCTTCTTGCTCTACAATTTCACGGGCGGCATAACGCTTCTTTTCGCTCAACTGCTTGGAGTCGTTGAGGAGTGGGTGGCTAAAGTCTTTAGGGAGGATGACGGCAGCTGCAAATACAGGGCCTGCTAGACAGCCACGGCCGGCTTCGTCGCAACCGGCTTCAATTAAGTGTTCATCCAGAAAAGGTGCAAGCATAGTTCGCTTATTCGAGGTCGACGCGGTAAAGATATTGCCAGCGTTCCTCAAAGGTAACTCCTTTGTGCAAGTAGAACAATTTGCCTGCCCGGACTTGGACCTTCTTGATGTAGATCTCAGGTATAGCGGCAGCTTCGCTCAACTGACCGGTCCTCGGGTCGATCTCATACAGGTAGGTGTACTTATTATCTGCTTGCAAAACATAGAGGCGGTCATAGATTTTATCTCTCAAAACCTCCACCTTGTACGGATTTCTTCGATGAAAAACGATGGGGGTTTCCCGATGGGTATTGCCATTCGTGTCCAGCCAGCGGATACGATGATTGGTGTAGTCAAACAAGAGAAGGAGATCACCGAAGGGAAACACCTGTGCTCTTACCGGGCGATATAATATCTGCGCCGCAAAACGCCGTTCATCGGCATACATTCGCCGGACACGCGTGCCTTCCTGCGGATTGGTTTCTACGATTGTGCGTGCTTTATTGGCCAAAAAACGCTCTTCATCTTCCATATGACGCAGAACCTTTTCATTGACAATCGTTTCCAACAACTGAGAAGCACTGCCATCTCTGGGAGCAGCGAAGAGTTGGAAGACTTGTTGATGATGTCGATAATAGCCAGGAAATACGTATTGGTCATTGGCATACAGGCAAGGCCGTAGTGTATTGCGGTAGGCCTGAATCGTAATGCTATCGGCTAATTGGATATGGTTGGCGTCTATTCGAAGCTCTTGCAAATGGGTAGGATATATCAGGTATAAGCCACCCAGGCAACCCTGAAACAATTGTTCCGGTCGCCTTCCTGCAAGTGCCTGCGTTTGGAGAATATTGCCGGCCTGATCGGCGATGGACAGGCGATAATGTGGTCTTTTATCGTAGTACGTGAGGAGGAGGAGTTGTTCTCCTATAACTAGAAAGTCACTGATGCTTTTGTGCTGTTCGGTAAGCTGCTTGGGCCGGCGATAGGAGTTGACGATGATCTCAGGTAGAAGGGAACTGGTGCTTTCTAGCCGGACCTCCCAGTAGGTGTCAGGTCTTCTAATGGGGATTACTTCTTGTTCGTAGCCCAAATAGGAGACAATGAGCGTATCGGGAAATTGGGTGAGTTCTAGGCTGAAACGCCCTTCCTCATCCGTTATGGTACCATCCTCACTATTCACCGCATAAATCGTAGCCCCTTCAAGTGGTTGTTGCGAGCCCGCATCCAATACGACGCCCCGCTGCGCGTTTAAGCAACTGATCGCAGCTAGAAGAACGACAAGGGTTATACTTACTCGTAGCATGGCGTTGGCCTTTAGGTGTTATTAAAATAGCCCACATAAACGGTAAGTGTACGTTCAATTTATCAAGCCCTAAGGAGTACTTCGTGAAGATGTCTTTATTTCTGGTAAGTCGATAGGGGACTGAATACTGGCAAAACTGTGCAAAAAACAATATATTTGCCATGGCAACTAATTTTGCCTCAGTCTTAACTAAAACCAATCAAAACCATGTCTACAACCACCGCACCGGAAAAGATTTATGCGGAAGCAGCGGACTTCATGCCGCTATTGGGAACAGATTACGTAGAACTGTACGTAAGTAATGCCAAGCAAGCTGCCCATTTCTACCAGACCGCGATGGGTTTTCAGCCACTTGCCTATGCAGGCTTGGAAACAGGACTTAGTGACCGCGAGTCCTACGTGGTGCAACAAGATAAGATTCGTCTAGTGCTTACTGCTCCCCTGAAGAGTGGCACTGAAATTGGCCGCCATGTAGATCAACATGGTGACGGCGTGAAAGTCGTAGCACTTTGGGTAGAAGATGCTCGCTCAGCGTATAACGAAGCCGTTAAGCGGGGTGCAAAATCGTTCATGGAGCCGGTCGTTGAGGAAGATGGAGATGGCCAAGTAGTACGTTCTGGCATCCACACCTACGGCGAGACGGTACATATCTTCGTAGAGCGCAAAAATTACAACGGTACCTTCTTACCAGGTTTCCGCCCTTGGAACCCAACTTACCGCCCAGCGAGTATCGGTTTGCAGTACATCGACCATATGGTAGGTAATGTAGGGCTAGGTGAGATGAACACCTGGGTAAACTTCTATGCCGATGTAATGGGCTTCACCCAGATCGTTTCTTTTGACGATAAGGACATCTCTACGGAGTACACGGCACTAATGAGTAAGGTGATGAGCAACGGCAATGGCCGTATCAAATTCCCGATCAACGAACCAGCTGAGGGCTTGCGTAAGTCGCAAATCGAGGAGTACCTTGATTTCTACGAAGGTCCTGGTGTACAGCACTTGGCTGTAGCTACAGATGATATCATCACTACCGTTCGTGAATTGCGGGCTCGTGGTATCGAATTCCTACAAGTGCCTGGTACCTATTATGATACGCTTTTGGAACGTGTCGGAGAAATTGAAGAAGACTTGGCACCGCTTCGTGAACTAGGTATTCTAGTGGATCGCGATGATGAGGGCTACTTGCTACAAATCTTTACGAAGCCGATTCAGCCTCGTCCAACCATGTTCTTCGAGATTATCCAGCGTAAAGGAGCTCGCTCCTTTGGTAAAGGAAATTTCAAAGCCTTGTTTGAAGCTATTGAACGTGAACAGGCTTTGCGCGGAACCTTGTAAAGCTTACTAGGAAGACTTGGCTACGCTGTGCCACTAAACAGCCTAAAACTCCAGCTTGATTAGTTCAGGCTGGAGTTTTGTTATTTCTGGAATTGAAGTAGGTAATGTAGTGGTCTTGTTGAAAAGATCAAGATCACAATCCTCTTCCAAATATCTGGTAAGTTTTACTTTAGCAGAAATGATTGCTGCTATATGGAAAAACAGTCCCTACACCGTATTCAGTCCCTGCTAGAACAGGTTTATCCGGAAGGAGAGGTAACATCTTTACTGGAGCAGATTCCAGTTCTGGTGGATCGCTACCGATCGATCATTCAGGTGACGGAACATAGTATGTCTGAAAAAGACGTAGTTCTTATCACCTACGGTGATCAGGTGCGGCGCGAGGGAGAGTTCCCATTGCGCACCTTGCAGCGCTTCTTAGATGAGCAGACAGAGGGGCTGATCAACTCCGTACACATTTTACCTTTCTATCCTTATTCTTCGGATGATGGCTTTTCGGTCATTGATTACTATGCGGTGCATCCGGATTGGGGTACCTGGGATACCATCGGGGAAATGGCATCTTCTTATCGGCTCATGTTTGATGGTGTGATTAACCATATCTCGCAGGAATCAGACTGGTTCAAAGCCTTCTTAGCACGTGATCCTGAATACGTAGACTATTTTATCGAGGATGACCCCAATAAAGACTATTCTCAGGTAGTACGGCCGCGAGTGTTGCCATTACTACATGATTATACCGATGTGAATGGGCAAACCCGTTATGTATGGACGACTTTCAGTCGGGATCAGGTGGACTTGAACTACCGTAATCCGAAAGTATTTCTCCAGGTGCTCGACTTACTACTGTTTTATGCGGCGAAAGGCGCAAAACTGGTTCGCTTGGATGCTATTGGATTTATGTGGAAGGAAGACAATAGTACTTGTATCCACCTGCCGCAGACGCATAATCTGATTAAGGCCATGCGAGCAGTCCTGGCAGAATTGGTGCCTGATCTGATTTTCATTACAGAAACCAATGTTCCGCACATTGAGAATATCTCCTACTTCGGCAATGGCTACGATGAGGCACAAATGGTGTACAATTTTACCTTACCGCCACTGTTGGCTTATAGCCTGCTTTACGGCAGTGGGGAGAAATTTACGGCCTGGGCCAGAAGCCTCGAACTGCCGAGCGAGGAGGTATGCTTTTTCAATTTCACGGCGAGCCACGATGGTGTTGGGCTGCGCCCGGTAACCGGTATTCTCGACCAAGAGGAAGTTGGACTTCTTCTCAAGTCTGCAGAGGCAAATGGTGGCCGCGTATCCTACAAAACGGATGCGGATGGGGGGCAGTCTCCCTATGAAATCAATTGTAACTATCTCAGCTTGCTTTGCGGCTCCGAACAAGACATGGAGTTAGGAGTTGCAAGAATGATATTGGCACAAGCCGTCATGCTGGGCTTTCCGGGGTTGCCGGCCATTTACTTTCATTCGCTGGTAGGATCGCGTAATGATATTGAAGGAATGCAGCGCAGTGGCCATAACCGAAGAATCAACCGAGAAAAACTCGACTACGACCAGCTCGTTGCAGAATTGGAAGAGGACAATGTGCGTCATGAGGTATGGCCTGCGCTAAAACGACTCTTGAAGGTTCGTCAGCATTCAGCTGCTTTCCATCCATTTGGACCATTTCAGTTTCATGATTTGTCTCCGTCTTTGATCGCCATCCAGCGCTTCAGTCCAGACCGAGGGGAAGAGGTCTGGTTGTTGTTCAATCTTACACCTGCCACGCAAGAGGTTCATTTGCCGGAGGGCATTTATACTGACCTTATTGACGATGCCGAAATGAGCACTAAGCAGTATGTACGAGGGTATAAATATCGCTGGTTGCGAAAGAAGGTGTAATAAAACCAGTATCCCTGCAACTAATTGATCAAACAGTGCCAGCACGCATTGCAAAGCGACTTCCAACATATCATTGACCAGCACTATGGTATCCTGTACAAAATTGGCCGGGCCTATACCCAGGACCAAGCTGATTTTGAGGACCTATACCAGGAGATGTTGATTCAATTATGGCAGTCTTTTCCCCGTTTTAAGGGAGATTCCAAGCTATCAACTTTTATCTATCGGGTGGCGTTGAATACTGCACTGACGCATCAGCGCAAAACCAAGCGTCGGCCAAATGCGCTGCATTTGGAAGATCAGATGTATCGCCTGCCAGATACGTCGCAAGATGAGATGGAGGCGGAACAACGCCGAAGCGCGAAGGTAGAGTTGCTTTACGAATCGATCAATGAACTGAAAAAGGAAGATCGCGCCATTATCCTTCTCCACCTGGAAGGAAACTCCTACGAAGAGATGGCTGACATTTTAGGTATCACCATCAATAATATCGGGGTGCGATTGCTGCGGGTAAAAAAGCGATTACAAAAACGACTAATGGCCAAGGGGTATGCAAGAGTTTGACCTCAAAAACATATGGGAAGAGGCAGATGCTGGGGCGGAACGCTGGTATCAGGAGTTGCGTCCAGAGTTGGTAGCGATGGCTCGTCGGAAGAACGATAGCGTATTGCAACGCATTCGTCGATTGGTGCTTTGGGAGATTCTCTTTGCGGTGGCCTCTCTGGCCCTAGCAGTGTACTACTTGCAAGGTTTATCGACTCCCCTTTACGTTCTGATGATCGTGTTCTTTATTGTTGTTATCGCCATTTCCTATCGATACTACTTGCAGTTTAGCCAAGAAATCAGCGAGGTGCCTAGTCTGAATATTGTCGAATCTACTTCGGCCTATCTGCGTATTCTGAGCAACTACAAGAACCGCTTGATCAGGCTATCCATTGCACTTATGCCGGTTGGCCTGGTAGTGGGCTTTTTTGCGGGCTTTGGAATGGGAGCAGACAACGACTTTTCTGCACTGCAAGACCCTGTGTTTTGGGTGATCTCTATTGTAGCATTAGCTATTGTTGCGGTGCCGTCCTATCTGCTTACTAAATGGTATTACCGTTTCTTTCTAGGCTCTAAGGAAAAAGAACTAGAGCAAGTACTAATTCGCCTCCAGCAAGAAGAGGAAGAGTAGTGTGCGTTTTTTTAGGATCACTATATTATTGTCACGTTTCTATTGAATTAATTATTCATGTTGACAGCATCCTACTCCCAAAACAAGTTTAGAACCGTCATCCTCAATTGGGACAGATCATTGTTTTACCAAAGTTCACTTTGATTACATTTGGATTACTGGGCACATATATCGCTTGGTAGCATCTACCAATTTTAACCTTATTATTGGATATATCTCTATATCCAGTTAGTAACCTACCTTCTTGGTTTTTGAACTCATAGTGAGCTCTCGTGACTGACGTTGTTGATCCCTTTCTTTTATTTTCTAGCTTCACAATTTTTACTACGATACTTTCGCCTTCTGCTTGGAGAGTATTGCGTTTTTCCAATACATTGTTGAGCATTATCGCTGATAGGATAAAGGCAAGTAGTAGGAAGATATACTTTGGATTCTTCATTATCCTGATTGATACTATCCAAAATAAACATTATTACTGTTTCAGCTGTAGTCTAAATCACTACTTAGCACAGGAATGTATCTAATTCGCCTCCAGCAAGAAGAAGAGTAGCGAAAGAACATAATTACCTTTCTAGAAAAGTGTGAAATCCCAATGGATTACTGATAGCGCAAGGACTCAATCGGGTCCATAGCAGCAGCACGCAGTGCTGGATACAAACCAGATAATAGACCTACTGCGGTACAAGTGATTAGGGCCACGGTAATCCAGAGCCAAGGGAAGAGGAAGGGACTACCGAACAATACACTTACAATATTCCCGATCAGTACTCCAAGGATGATACCTACGATACCTCCCATCTGGCAGATCACTACTGCTTCAGTCAAGAATTGAAGCATGATGTTTTTACTGGTGGCGCCCAATGCCTTTCGAATACCGATTTCTCGGGTCCGTTCGGTGACGGATACCAGCATAATATTCATCAGACCAATGGCTGCACCGAGGAGGGTGATAAAACCAATACTCACAGCTGCTAAGCGCAGGTAAAGGGTATTCTCCTTGATAATATCTAAAAGGCCATCACTCTTGGTAATGTCAAAGTCGTTTTCATCCGCGGCGGAAAGTCCACGTACATTTCGAAGCGTCACAATAGCTTCGCCAATAGCCGCTTCTACCCGGCTAGGATCCTGCACAGAAACCATGATGCTGTAGTTGGTCCGTTCGGCACCGTAATAGCGTTTGGCGGTCTGCAGCGGAATCAGAATACGACGGTCTTCACTTTGATTCATCGATGAACCCTTCGCTTCCAATACACCGATGACTCGGTATTTACCGTTTGGGGTCGTTACATACTTACCCATTGCTCGTTCGGAGTTGCCTCCAAAGAGTACTTCTACCATATCGGCTCCGAGTATAGTTACCATACCCCCATTTCGAGCTTCTCTATTGGTAAAGTTTCGTCCGTGTTGCAGGTTGAATGCCCGAGCTTCGAGGTAGTTTTCATCAATACCGAAGATGACTACATTCGGATTACTTTCTTCGTTTTTGTATTTAATCTGAGCGATACCGGTGGAGAATAGAGAGACCGAAACGCGGGAAGGGAATTCGTAGCGTTCCTTAAACTCAATAGCCTGTTGATAGCTGAAGGGGTCGCCTTGTTTTTGCTGACGACCATTTCGGCGGCCACTCACGCCACGACCGGCTGGGTCAATGTCGAAAGTGTTCGCTCCGAGGTAAGATAGATTGTCATTGAGGGAAAAAATAGCTGTATCAATGGCGGTAAGGATACCTACCAATGCCATGATCCCGAAGGCGATGATCACCAGGGTAAGGGTGGCACGCAGCCAATTATCGCGCACTGCACCGAGTGCAATTGTAATATTCTCCAGGGTATTCATGCTAACAGCGGGCTTTTTCTAACGTATCAAAGTTAAAAAAGCCGACCTATAACAAAGCAATAGTTCGATGAACGGCGGCTGACACTAGATAAGTAGCCGCCAAAGAGGTGCGAACTTATGGACGGAAGTCGCGTCGCAATAGCCGAAGGGTCCGAATAACCTTGCCGTTTTTATCTACCAAGCTGATAAGATAAACGCCTTGAGGAAGGTCGCCAGCCTCGAAACTGTCTCCTTCTTGTGGCTTATTAAAGGTTCGAACTTTACCACCGAGTGTGTTGTAAAGATCAATCCGATCGGTACCTGGCGGTAGACTTGTTAAGAAGAATCGATCATGTACGGGGTTCGGATATACTGTTGGGCGTTCGCCAGCACGATTGATACGGGCACGCTCATCTGCATCGATCAAATTGAGTTGAAAGGCAGCCGTTCCAATCACTTTCTCAGGGCTGTCCACTTCTCGGAAGTTGACTTCTACTTTGCCTTGCCCTTTAACGTTAAAAGCGGATATCGTAACGAAAAGATCAAAGCTTTCGCCGGGGCGCAATACAACGGGTGCGACTACACCTTGTAGTGGATCGTAGTTGCTGGTCACTGCTGGTGGATAACTGGCCTCCTTATCGCATACTTGGCTCTCCCAAACGTAGGGTTGGTAGATCACGTTTTTATCCCACCGTAGCCTTAGAGTCCGGCCACTGGTATTGCTCACTACTACCTTCATTATCTCTTCCTGCCCTTGCGTGCTGGTAGCGCCAATGGTTAATTGCTGTCGTACAATATTCGGTTCAATACTGAGCGCACCTTGCGCTTGGAGCGTTAAGCCCAGCGAGGAAAACATCAGAATGAGAAGCAAGTAAAGTCTATTCATACCTGTGAGTGAGAAGTGTGATTCTACTATATGGGACGACAGAAAAAATGCCCCCTTGATTTGAGCTTAATTTCTTCCACCTCTTTATACGCGAACTTGGTGCAAGGGGTTTTGTAAAAAACACAAAAATAGCAGAATTACCAAAAAAGTGCCGGTAAAAGGACACTCTGAGCGGGGCTCAGGTTGCTTTCCGAAAAGGGATTGTAATGCGCTTACTGCGCAATAATGACAGGGATGATATCCAGCTGGTCTGCGTATTGTAAGCGCATGAGGTAGTAGCCAGCAGGTAGCCCGTTAGTAGCAGGTAGTTGCGGTTCGTTGCCGGCCTCTACCAATGCTCCGCTTGCGTTTAATAACTGCCACTCGTAGGTAGTAGGAATAGCTTCGGGCCATCGAATTTGAAGGGGTGTGCCAACACGTGCTGGATTAGGATATACGGTTACCTTCTCTTCTGCTGCCAAAACTTCGGCAGTGCTGGTTACTGTTGTATTGATGATAAAGAAAGATTCATCCAATGCGCCAAATTCGCCTCCTTGAAGTAGTGGATCTTGCCCTGGCTGTCGTAGGCGGTAAAAGCCATTGCCATAATTACAGCAGATACCATCTGCAAAATCGTCAAGCACGCGGAGCTGGTAACAGCCCTCGGCAGGTAGCGTGAATTCTTCTACCACAAAAGAATTATCCATGTATGCACCAGCATCAGAAGGCGTAGCGATTTGGGCACCACCATTGGTTTGCCCGACAATTTCATTACCGCCACTGGCATGGATAGTACCGTTATCATCGACCACTTCCCAGTACAGTTCATAGCCGAAATTATCGGTGCGCAAAACCAACTCGAAATAATGCTCATTCGCTGTTGGTGCTAGTGTAAAGTTGTGTTCTCGTTGATTATTGTAAGCTGATGGATCAGGCGTATCGTTAGGGTCTAGCAATTGGACTACCAGGTCATTACTGCTCTGGCCACCGACTATTGGAAGCTCAGGCAGGGGAAAGGTAGCTTCTTCTAGCGGCGCAAGGGAACCTGTCCAGATAAAAGCATCAGAGACGCCGCCAACGATGCCAAAGCTGATCGTACAAGATTCTAAAGGCGTATTCCCGTCATTGCGAAAACGAACTGTACCAGCAATTGAAGAAGCGCAAATATCATCCGGGGCCTGAATCGCTATGAGATTAGCATCAGACGCATAGGAAGACGACAGCTCAGGTTTCACTTCGATGCCATTCAACACTTCCTGTTCTGCTTCGGTGATGAAGATGGCCAATTCAATATTGACCGGATCTACCCACACATCACGATAGTATTCTGGTAGCGTCAAGTTATACGTCAGGCTACCAAATGATTCCACATCGGTATTGCTGATGATATGCCCCCACTGGCCAGTGAGGAATTCCCGAAAGAGGTGCTGATGGTTGTAATAATTACCCTGGTCGCCGCCGTGCTGCGGAGCTAGTACATTATTCTGAAGCACGGCTACATGCAGACGATTACTTTCCAGTGGGACACCTTCCGTATAGTAGTATTCAATATAGAGTTCGAGCTGACGGGTAGAGATATCTAGCGTAGCAGTTGCTGCGATATTAACTGGCGCCGATTCTTGTAGAATAGTCGTTACGGCTTCTGGCCAATCCCCTCTTCCCATAGCAGTGGTGCCAGGAATGCTTTGCTCAAGGCCAGGGAAAACATGACGATTAACGGTAGCTGCTGGGTAGCCAGTGAGTTGACATAGATCTTGCAGGGCCTCACTATAATCACTTCCGAGGTCCGGATCATCGCCTATAGGAGTAGCGTAGGGGCCAGTCTGATAGTTGAGGAGAATGAGGTCACTACCGAGCGTTTGATCCAACTCAGTGATGATGTCATGCCCGTGCGGGCAATACACACAGTACATGCCGCCGTACTCTTCCAATACAGCGCGGCGATTTTCTGGTGCCGTACTCACAATCGTCTGGGCGTTAAGCCCTACGGCGAGCAACAGCAGCAAGTGTACTAATGCGTGACCTCTCCTGTAAAACATGGCTCAAAACTAAGTCTTTATTCTACAAGCACATGACAACTCTCCGACAAACTAACGCAAGCTCGCAGCGCGAATCTTACGTTTGGTAGCTTTCTCAGGTTTCAGGCTGGCAGAATGCCCGTGAAAGCAACGAAAATAATCAATTTGTCCAAATTGAGACCGTTATGCTGCTTATTCGATCTGAAAGTCGATAAGAATTCTCCTGATATCGTTACCTTGAAGAATTCAATGCTGAAAAACAGAACGAACCCTTATGCATATTGCAATTATTGGAAATGGCATTAGCGGCATCACCGCCGCGCGTTTTCTACGCAAGCTAAGCGACCACCAAATTACCGTCATTTCCGCTGAAACCGACTACTTCTTTTCTCGTACGGCTTTGATGTATATCTACATGGGGCATATGCGCTTTGTAGATACCCAACCTTACCAACCCCACTTCTGGGAGAAAAATCGGATTGATCTAAAACGAGCCTTCGTAGAAAAGGTTGACTTCGAGAATAAGCAATTGGCCTTCGCAGGTGGGGAAAGGATGGCATACGACAAATTAATCCTGGCTGTAGGTAGTAAGCCTAACAAATTTGGTTGGCCAGGGCAAGATTTGGAAGGGGTTCGTGGCCTGTATAGCCATCAGGATTTGGAGTACATGGAAGCCAATAGTGAAGGCCTGGAACAGGCAGTCATCGTTGGTGGAGGGTTGATCGGCATTGAAATGGCAGAGATGTTCCATACGCGCCATATCCCAGTTACATTTTTGGTACGGGAAACCAGCTACTGGAGCAATGTATTGCCACCAGAAGAGTCAGAGATGATCAACCGCCATATTCTCAATAATGGAATTGATCTGCAACTGGGTACCGAGTTGAAGGAAATAGTAGACGATGGCTCCGGCCGAGCCTGTGCGGTGGTGAGCAGCAAAGACGAACGCATTGAATGTGGCTACGTGGGCCTCACCGCCGGTGTAAGCCCTAACCTTGATTTCCTACGTGATACTGATCTTGAACTGGGGCGCGGTATCATGGTCGACCAATACTTACAGACCAATATCCCGGACGTATATGCCATTGGTGATTGTGCGCAACAACGTGAGCCGTTGCCTGGTCGTCGTCCGATTGAAGCCATCTGGTATACCGGCCGCATGATGGGTGAGGTAGCTGCCTACAATATCTGTGGCCAGGAAACCGCCTACGATCCGGGTATCTGGTTTAACTCTGCGAAATTCTTCGATATTGAATATCAGGTTTACGGTGAAGTGCCTGCTAATATGCCCGACGATATGGCTACCCTCTATTGGGAGCATGCTGATGGCGAAAAGGCGATCCGTATCAACTACGATAAGGAAGGTGGTCATATCCGTGGCTTCAACCTCATGGGGGTACGCTACCGCCACGAAGTATGCGAAAAGTGGCTAGCAGAGAAGACACCAATCACGGAAGTACTCCAGAACCTGGGCATAGTCAACTTTGACCCCGAATTCTACGAAGAGTACGAGGCGGAGTTGGTCAAGCTATACAACGAGCAAACTGGCCAAAACCTACAGCTCAAGCAGAAGCGTGGATTGGCAAAGGCTTTGGCGTTTTTGCGTAGCTAGTTGGCAGAAGGCTAATCCGTGGACTTGACCATTAGATATTCATAGGCCTCGGATAACCATTCGTGGCCATTTATCGGATAATGGCATCTTCCGATAAATAACTTTCCTGGTATGTATTGGCCATCGTGCAAGCTACGAGTTACAAATAGTGCTCTACCTTCTTGCTGGTTATTCCAGCCTCCAGCTACTTTTTGCCAGCCTTGCTCTACATATTTTTCAGCCTCTGATCTAGGAATCCAACGGTACTGTGCATTTTCTCTAAGCACAAGAATTTGAAAGGTATTGCCAATATCTATTTCAGAGGCATCGTATCCTATATACAGCCTGCCGTTTTTGACTTTCCCGGGGTGTAATCCTTTTAAAGGATCACCCTTGTATTCGCCTCTTCCAACATATAGCGGTACAGAACCGCTGCCGCCATCTACGTTTTCAGAACCTCCCGTCACAATCCTTTCTGGTAAAGGGTTTGCGTTGGAATTTACTTCTTGCCAGTACCATAGCGTAGCACTTTCATCTGCCAACTTCTGAATTTCCCCCTGTTTGTTAATAAGGAAGGGCGCCCCGCCTAGTACTACTTCAGCCGTTTGAAATTCACCATTACCTCTTGTCTCAAAGTTGGTGGCGGATTCATACTTCGGAGCAATTATTATTGCGCCAGAACCATCTTTGTAGCCCCATAGACCATCGATTTGATCAGACTTGAATGGTTCCAATATCCTAAGGCTATCACCGTAGCGTCGTAGGGCGTTATAGTCTGAGCGTTGATCACTTTGACTAAAGGACGAGTTTTTTAGTAGATCGAGCGCCGACAATATGTAGGTGCGATTGGTGTTTGTAGACTTAACTCCTGCCTGGAATAAACTGTCTACAATACCTAAAGCCTCTTCTGTATCGCTTTGTGCGCTTCTCGCCTTTTCGGCATTTTCTTCAGCAACTACGGTGGCTGCCCGAGCCTCCGCTGCTGAGTTTTGAGCCTCAGATCGTTGCCAAAGTGCTACCCCTGCCACTGCCAATAGTACTGTAATAACACCAGCAATAATTCCTCTATTTCTCCTGCTCGCCCGTTTCCTTTTCTCTTGACTAGCTCGTAGGAAAGCCTCCTCTTGTTGGTTGAAAGACCAGGATTTCGCTTCCAACTCCAGTAATAAACTATCTAGTCGTGGGTCGTCGTGCCATAAGTAGTACTCTGCGTTTCCTTTTTGAGCTTGCTCCAAGTAGTCTCCTACAGCTAGGCTCAGTTTATAATTTAGATCTAATTTGTTTCCACCCTGCGCTTTGATCCACTCCCAAAGTCGAGTCCAGGCTCGAACTAGAGCGTCATGAGCAGGTTCGTAATAGGTACGTCCTTGTTGATCCTTGCCGGTAGAAAGGAGGCGTGCTGAAACTAATTGGTCGGCTACTTTTTTGGTGTCTTTGGTTTTTTGGGGATCAGAAAACTGTAGATCAGTTGTAATTACTCGTCGGCTGGCCAGTTCACCGCCCTCCAGGGATACCATCCTCAGCATCAAGTGGCGCATACTATCCTGCTCCTGTTCTGATAGCGCATCGTAAATAGTATTTGCCCGGGTCCGTAAGGCCCCAATCACTCCACCCAGTTGTTGATAGTCTTCTTCTGTTAATGCTCGATTAGTGCGGCCGCTATTGGCGTAGGCATGGTAAAGCTCACTCAAGGTAAACGACAATAATGGCAAGGCTCCCGGAGCTTGATTAACTGCATCCACGAGCTTGTTTACCATGGAGTCGGGTTCAAAGAACAATACCTCCTGGATGGTGGGTTTAATGATCACCTCTCGTAACTCGTCACTGTTGAAGGCTGGTACTGTGTAGCGGCCCTTGCCCCACCATTGTTGAAGGCTGGCATTGGCAAACTGAGGTTCAAAATCAGCTCGAACACTAATTATGATTCTTAAATCTGGGTTGCTCTTAAGCCACTTTGCTAATTGTTGCTCAAAGCTATTTCGCTCCTCTTCGTGTAGGCATTGCGTAACGAGTTCTTCGTATTGATCAATGACCAGCACTGTCTTTTGAGTCGATATATATAAGTTAGGAACAGCTGCCTTTAAGCTTTCCATGGGGTGCTGCCCTGGCCTTACAATTGGCAGTATTTCCCATTGATCCTGTCGCAGCTTCGGTAATAGCCCCGCTTTGATGACAGAGCTTTTTCCGGTACCTGAAGCACCGCTGACAACGATTAGGTTCAGAGTTGCTGATAATGCTTGCAATGCAGTTATCACTCGATCCCGACCGTAAAAGAAATTGGCGTCTTCCTCATTGAAAGAGTTCAGCCCCATAAAAGGGTTCCTACGGGGTAATGGCGGGAGGTTGAGCCTGTGGTTTGGGTGAAGGAAAATAAATTGTCCCTTATCGTGTTTACCCAAGGAGAATAGAGATGGACTTTGCCGTTTACCGGCAGCGGTGGTCAATCCTTCTACGCGGTCTCGTAGGTAGGAATAGAGCTCGGTTGCAGTAATCACACCATCTCCCTCATCGCGTGGGATGCAATCTGCTTCACCTGCAATACCATCCAGAAGGGCTTGGGCGAAAGGCGAATGCTTTTGTGCATTTTCTTCCCGCAGTCCCAGGCTCTGGTTGGCCAAAATGTCCACCGCCTTTTGGTCGGAAGCTGAAGAGGTGATGACCTGCCAGGCAGGGTCGCGAGTGTACTGATAGAACCGCTCCTCATAGATGACGGCAGGTAAATCGAAAACCACATCCCGAAAACCAGCTGACCACTTGAAACTCCCCGCAAAACAACAATCCAAGATGAGTAATCCATGCCGGCAGGGGAGGCTAGTAAGGGCATCGTGTACCAGCTCCATGGAGAGGAGTGTCTCCTTCTGGCCAGGTTTGGTGTTGGCAGCTACCAGGTAACCTTTGGGCCCACCTTCGCTATCCAAAGCAATGCCGTGTCCTGCAAAATAGAACAATACCCGATCGTCTTTTTGGACCAGCTTGGGCATTTCCTGCTGCAGAAATTGTCGGATGGTCTGGTGATCGGCATCCAGTAGTGGAGGGTGAACCTGAAAGCGATGTTGCGCCTCAAGTTGATCAGCTAAAGCCTGAGCATCGTGCACTGCAGTACTGAGTGGGGCAAGATGTTGGTAAGCATTTATGCCAATGATAAAAGCATGGCTAGTGGTAAAGGGTAACTGCATTGGGTTTGGTGTGTGTCACTCTAAAGTACGGATTTGTGAAGATTTGTAGATGGGTGCCTCTCAGACAGCATACCTATAAATGCCACTTACCGACTGAAAGCTGCACGTTACCCGAGTGCTCTTCCGAATAGCGCGTGGACGGAGCAAATTGCTTCTAAATAAATACCCAAGACACCATGCGTAATCTTATTAGCGACATCCACTTGCACTGCGGCCTAAAAGGTTTTGCCGCCGACGGACACCCAGAATACCAAGACTACACCATCTGGGATTATTTTCCGCCACAGCAAGATGCCCTGAATCAATTGAATTTTGCCCTTCGTTCTGCTGTTGAAGAAAACGCCATTGCTTCACAAGCTAATCTCGATGCTTGTGTGACTGCAGGCCTTCGCATTCCTTTCTTAGCCATGTACCCCATCGAACGACAGATGTTTGAATTAGACCCACAGCGCCCTTTCCGCCGCTTGTATAAATGGTTGCTACGAGGAGATCGGCACGTTAATTTAGGAACGGCCGTTACCGGATTTCCCCGGGAAAAAATTCAAGCCTATATCGAACAGGTCAATGATCCTGCTGATTTGGGCTGTGACTATTATGCGGAGTTCCTGGAGGAACAAGATTATCTAATGCGACAAACCGAGACTCGCTCTAAGCAGTATCCGGATTATCGTTTCCGCATTGCTAATAACTACGATGAACTACGATCATTGGTTGTAGATGAGCGCACGATTGCTGGCTTGCTGACGGTGGAAGGCGCCCATTCTTTTGGTCGTTATCCTTCTTATTCGATCTTTAAGAAGGAGTGGGAAGAACTCAGTACGCGTGAAACCCTTCTACTGCGTTCTAGTTTTCTACAAAACATACTGAGGGTAAAGAATGCTCAAGGGGGGCGCCAAGCACCCTTCTTTGTAACGTTCTGCCATCACTTCAATAACCTATTGGCCGGCCATGCTCGTAGTTTTTCGGATAAGGCACCATTAGCATTGGGCTTGAATAAGCCGGGTATGCGCCATTTATTTAACCAGGAAGCTGGTTTGAATCGTGGCTTTACGCCGCTGGGGCGCGAAGTGCTAGACCTCATGTTGGATCGCAAGCAAGGGCGTCGCATTTTGATTGACACCAAGCACATGAGTGTTGCTACCCGGAAGTCCTTTTACGAGATCATTCGCAACAAGCGTGAGTATGAAGGCGATCAGATTCCGATTATTCATAGCCATGCTGCAGTAAGTGGATGGGCTACGCTGGAGCAAGCTGCCCAGCAGACTGATGATCGTACTACGGATGAGGGGTGTTTCTTCAGCCGTTGGCAAATCAACCTCACGAACGAAGACATCCTGGAAACGCATGATTCGGATGGTCTTATTGGAGTGGTACTGCACGAAGGGCGTATGCCTGGGCCGGTATTTCATGAGCAAGTACGCGAGTTGGAAAAGCAGATCAAGCGCCTGCGCCAAGATGATCGCCGCCGCCTTTATCTGGAGCGGGAGTTGAAAGATATGTACCTAAAACTGGTATGGTCTACGATCTTCCATATGATCAAGGTCGTACACGATGGCCGAGGAGAGAATGGCTGGAATATGATCGCTCTGGGTAGCGACTACGACGGCCTGGTAGACCCTATCAATGCTTTTCCGGAGGTAGACAGTTTTCAGGATTTACGGGAAGAGTTACTTCACTATCTGAATGCTGGAGAGGAGATCTATTTCTTACACAACGGCAAGGCCAAAGTAATGCCACCAGAAGAGGTGCGCACCCTGCAATTTGGCCAAACAGCCGAGCAATTGATCGATCGCATCCTGAGTGGAAATACCCAGCGGTTTTTGGCGCGGTATTTTACGGAGGCGTATTTAGGTAACACTGCTCCGGTACTCTCTTCTGATACTACCGCATCAGTTTTGTAGTGGTTAGCCTAATTCATAACAAATGGATTAGTCATCTACACCAAATTTCTGTCGATCCTCAGCGGAGAGCTTATAGATGTTATGATTATTCGCCCATTCTAGCAGGGTCTGTTGCCCAATAGAGATCAGCTCCAGTTTGTTGCGAGCCATTTCGGCGAATTCATTTTCCGGATCCGCTAGTATGAGCCAGATGACTTCTTCCTTGGGATGGAAGCCACCGACGCCTCCACGATCTAAACGGAAGATCTCGTAGCCACTCCAATCCCACATAATCGTTTCCAAATCGGAAGTGGTAAGAATTCGCTTTCCATCGGAAGAAATGGAGATAGATTGTATTGGCAGGGTGTGCCCGCTGAGCTGAATCCATTGGTTAGTTCCTCGCTTGTCGCGAATCTCCACAATTCGGCGATCTAGTAGGAATTTATGTTCATACCGATCAGCATCGAGAGGATTTGAGATATTCTTTTCGTAGTAGAAGTCGTTAGCTGACCGTCTTTGATAGGCGTTCGCACCGAACTGTTCTCCTTTGATGGTAAAGCCTTCTCCTTCCCTGGTAGGTGCTGTTAGATTACCATCATCGGAGCTGGCCGCTTTTTTCCATCGGCCATTTTCCTTTTTCCATTGTATCCACTGTCGGCCTCCGTCAAAGTTGACCACGATATCTCCTAAGAGACCGAAGTAGATATCGCTGATGTTCGAAAAGTCGCCGTTGTTGGTCAAGATGGGCATTTCTAAGCCATTGAGATCCCAGCGGTAATATTCTCCGGAGTAGCTTTGGGCGTATATGTAACGGCCCGACTGGTCGAAGACCGCCTGCCGGATAGCCTGTGGCGCGAAGAGGCGATGCTCTACTTGATTGATATTATTAGGCCGGCAAAGCTCTAGTACATTTTGTTGAGGTATTACAACAAAGCGATCATCCGGACTAAAGGATGCTTTAGAGAATAGGCATTCGAGGTCGAGCATAACCCGGGTGTGGTATTGCTGCTTGCCGAAATCAAAAATCTCCAGCTTGTTACTGCCGTGATGGGCGTGGTTGATCATCAGATAATACCCTCCACGAGGTGAGTTGCTTGATTGGTTTCGAAACACACCAAAATCCTCAAAATCCCGATATGGAATTCCTTCTCTTTCTCGTTCGGTATACCTGCTGTCTAGAAATAGGTTACGCGGTGGATTGCTCACTTTTTGATACATCAATCCCGCCCGGTCGTCCTTGGTGGAAGTGTAGAAGGCATTGAGCAATGCCCCGTAGCTGAGTATGTTGTCTGGGGTGACCTGCAGAGAGACTTCGGCCAGGCGGAAGGCGACGGTTGGATCGTTTAGGCGTTGCAAGGCAGACTGGTTGGCCAATGCATTTGAGAAGGCTTTGGTCGCTTCCCGGTCTGCTCTGTTCCGTTGAGCGGCGGCAACTTTGGCACTATCAATTACTTCCTGTGTTTTTTGTTCGGCTATCTGCTGTTGAGCGAGAGCCTCATTCCTTTGGTCGAATGAGTACACCGTCAAGGCCGCAAGTCCTAGCATGACGCTGAGGGCAATGATCCAGCCATTGCGTTGACGTGCAGAACGACGCTTGACACTGCTACGCACAAACGCTTCTTCCTGTGCGTTTAGGCCATGTTCTTTTGCATCGAGCTCCGCCTTGAGTAAATCCAAGCGCGGGTTGCTATTCCAAAGTAGATTGCGTGCTTTTTTAGCGTCGGTTTTTAGTAGTTGGTGGAAGTCGTTTACCGCTTGACTCAACTTATACTGCAGGGTGATTTTTTCTTCGCCCACCGTTTTGATCCACTCCCACAAGCGCGCCCAGGCACGTACCAACGCATCATGAGCAGGCTCGATGTAGGCACGTCCTTGCCCGTCAGTACCTTGCAATAACAGGCGGGCACTAACGAGCTTTTCTGCGATTTTTTTGAGCCGTGTGCTTTCGGCAGCATTGCTAAATTGTAGTTCTTCTGCGTAGACGCGCTTACCAGCCAACTCACCTCCTTCCAGAGAGACCATTCGCAGCATGAGCTTGCGCATACTGCTTTGCTCTGCTGGGCTAAGGTCACGGTATTCAGCATCGGCTCGGGTGCGAAGCGCGCCAATGACACCACCTAGTTTTTCGTAGTCTTCAAGAGCTAGGGAGCGGTCTTGTCGACCGCTTTGCAGATAGGCATGGTACAGTTCACTAAGCGTAAAGGACAGTAGCGGTAAAGCTCCCGGCGCCTGACTTACTTCCTCACTGAGCTGCTCCACTAAGTCTGCCGGTTCGTAGAACAAGACTGCCTGGGCAGCTGGTTTGGTGATCACTTCTCGAATTTCTTCCAGATTGAAAGAGGGAACCACATACCGCCCAGACTGCCACCATTTGGCCAAAGCCGCACTCTCAAACTGGGGTTCGAAATCGGAGCGAACGCTAAGGAGTATTCGCAGGTCATTGTGTTTTTGCAACCAATCTGCTAACTGCTGTTCGAAGGCCTCCCTTTCGGTAGGGTCCAGGCATTGTGTTATCAGTTCTTCGTATTGGTCAACGACTACAATGCATTTGTTGGTAGCTAAGGCTTGCGCTGCGTCCGATAATTCTGTCGCAAGCGTTTGCATGGGTTCTTTGCCGGGGCGAATGATGGGCAAAATGGTATAATCTTGCTTACGAAGCTGCGGGAGTACCCCTGCTTTTATAACCGAGGACTTGCCAGTACCAGAAGCCCCACTAGCTACAATCAATGGGCTCTGCCGCGCCTTGCTTAAGATCGCCTCCACTACCCGGTCCCGGCCATAAAACAAGCTAGCATCATCTTCATTGTAAGAAGACAAACCCATGAAAGGATTGCGATCCGGGGTGGGGGGGAGGTTGAAACGATGATTAGGGTTCAAGAAAATGAACTCGCCTTTATCGTGCCGTTGCAAATTAAAAATAGACGGACTTTGGCGTTTTGAACCTTCTACAGTTGCCTCCTCAACGGAATCACGCAGGTAGGTATACAATTCAGTAGCGGTGATGACGCCATCGCCTTCACCGGCAGGTATCGTGTCACCCGCGCCGCCTAATGCTTGCAGTAAAGATTCGGCGAAAGGAGAATGCATGCCTCCATTGGTTTCCCTCAACCCCAGGCTTTGATTCGTAATGATATCCACGGCCTTTTGATCGTGAGCCGCCGAGGTGATCACCTGCCAGGCGGGGTCTTTGCAATAGCGCCAGAAGCGTTCTTCATAGACCACCTTGGGAAGATCGAAGACGACATCCCGGAAACCAGACGACCACTTAAATGCACCAGAAAAGCAGCAGTCGAGAATCAATAACCCATGCCGGCAAGGGAGCTTGGTGAGGGAATCATGCAGCAACTGCATTGGGATAAGGGTGTCGTCTTTGCCCGCCTTGGTATCCGCAGCTACTAGATAGCCATTAGGCCCTGTTTCACTATCTAGCGCAATGCCATGCCCAGCAAAGTAAAACAGCACTCGATCATCCTCCCCAACGAGTTTTGGTATGTCTACCGTCAGCAGCTTCCGAATACTCTCGTGCTTGGCATCCAGCAGTGGCTGGTGCACCTGGAAACCATGCTGTGTAGCCAATCGCTCCGCGATAACTGTTGCGTCATTCACTGCTGTACTCAGTGGTGTCAGGTGCTCGTAAGCATTGATGCCAATTAAGAAGGCATGGCTGGTGGTGAAGGGGAGTTGAATATTAGGCTGTTGAGCATCCATAAAAACTTAAGTTTTAGCTCCAAATAGACTGGCTAATGCGATTTTTGTGCAAGCCGTTTCGGGCTAGTTGCAAATGATTATTCAATCAAGACAAAATCTGACCGCATCCACCCTTCTTGGCCATTGTAAACGATTTGGTACCATACATGACCATCCGACTGGGGCACAGTTTTGCCGAGTACCTGTACTCGCTGGTTAATACGAACTTGGGTAATTTCTGCTCCGTCAACTGGTGATTGGCGCATTCTTACATTGTCCCCTGTTAGTTTTCCATAAATGGTTAGAGGAGCTTCTGGAGCAGGGGCTGTCTCTTGAGTAGGAGCGGCTTGTGCTCGGTTGGTTCGTGGCCGACTTCTAGTCGAAGGAGATTGTGACAGCATTGGTAGAATCGTTGCCCTCAAATCTTCTGGTAAGCTCTCCGTATAAGCACTAATATCTACCGTTGCTAGTTCTCCAAGTACACCGTAATCATTGATTAATGAAAAAATGAGGTCGGGATCGATGGCGTACATATCCTCATTCCAATAGAAGTATCTGCCATCATCAGAGATGCTGGTATAAACCATATGTCTTGCTTCAAAAGAATCATCAGAAGCGATCAATACTTCTTTACTTGCATTGACTAAGCCGACAACTTCAGCCGTATAAGTTATATGGCTAGGCTGGATGCCGGAAAAAGAAATGGACTCCTGGTTGATAGGATTCACCTCCGGTTCGTCTGGATGAGAATAACTGTTTCTGTTATACGTCAATGACTGTTCCATAGGGTAATATCGACTGCCATTTACGCCTAGGATGGTTTCGTTGTCAAAGAACGCAAGCTCCGTAATCCTGCCGCTGGCATTAGAAGGTAAGGATAGTATTTCTTTGTTCTTATCGAAGCTATATACCTTAACCATTCCTGTCGAGGTTCCGACTGCAATAAAATCACCTGATGGACTGAGGCTAAAAGCAGATGGATGACTCTCATTACCAAGGTCCAAGTTGGCAAACAGCACTAGGTCGTCATGAGGTGCTAGAACCTCAAAGCGTCTAAGTTGCCCATCCAGATCCATCATTCTGTATATTCGAGTGTATTTCTGAACCTTGCCTGTACTGTAGCGATATACATAGCCATTCTGATCGAAAAAGAAAGGAAAGCCAAAGAACCCCATATCATTCCTGTCGTCCTCGCCGTATGCACGAAGGAGTAAACTACCATCCCTTGAGTAGATATATAGGTTGGGTGAACCACTTACGTTCTCATCAATAGCTTCGGGGTCCTCTTCGGCGATAATGTATCTTCCTTCCGGGCTGTAATAAGCCTTGTCCAACAATTCTGGAAGCGGACCACTTAGTGCGTCTGGATCATCTGGTGTCACAGGATAGTAACTATTGATTAGATTACCATTACTAGTATATTCGTAGATATAGCTTCCAGATACTCTAAGCGTATTATTCCTTAGCCCTCGGGCCTGTTTTAGCTTGTCTTGCGTATAGTTTTGGTTTGGGTGTAGTTGGAAGCGTGTTCCTTTGTACACAAGATTGATCAACATTTCGGTGAATTGTTGTGTGTTTAGCTCGTGGGCTTTTGCGGTATTATAGCCCAGCTCAATCACTCGCAAGGCACGGATAGGGTCTTCATTGGTTAGCCTTCTAGCATCAATTGTCATCTTCTGTATCGTGGCATCTAGGTCGTTGGCTGCGGCCTGCTTCATTTGGAGTACCCCGAAAATACTGAGTGCACCGAGGCCTAAAACTACTGCTGCTGCGATGCTCCAATTTCGTCGTTTTAGTTTTTTCCTGCGAAGAACACTAGTTGTTACAAAGGTTTCTTCGAGGGCATTTAGGGTATGGCTTTTATCAGTAAGCCTGGGCTCCAGTAGATTAAGGTTCGGATTGTTATTCCAGAGTAGGTTAGCCGCCTTTTTAGGGGCAGTTGCCAGTAGCTGATTGTAGTCTGTTACTGCGAGTGTTAGTTTGGCTTGTAGGTGTATTTTATCTTCGCCAAGCTCTTTTATCCATTCATACAATCGTCTCCAAGCACGTACTAAGGCATCATGGGCTGGTTCAATGTAAGTGCGTCCCTGTAAGTCTTTACCTTTCAATAATAAGCGCGCTTCTACCAAGCGGTTGGCGATATCACGTATTCTCATGCTTTCGCCGATATCGGTGAAATGGAGGTCTTCGCTATACACTCTTTTTCCAGCTAATTCTCCCCCCTCCAAGGAGACCATGCGTAGCATCAGCTTTCTCATGCTGGCTTGCTCGACTTCCGAAAGGCTGTCGTACTCCGCATCGGCGCGGGTCCGCAAGGCTCCAATTACGCCGCCCAGCTTTTGATAATCAGCCTCGGTGAGTGCTCGATCTTCTCGGCCACTTTTGAGGTAGCTGTGATACAATTCACTGAGGGTGAACGATAGCAATGGTAAGGCACCTGGCGCCTGACTCACTTCCTCGCTAATTTGGTCAACGAGGTCTTCTGGTTCGTAGAAAAGCACTACCTGAGCGGCTGGACGGGTAATTACCTCCCGAACTTCGTCCAGGCTAAAGGAAGGCACAACGAAACGCCCTTCTGGCCACCAGGATTTGAGGGTCTCACTTTCGAATTGCGGCTCAAAATCCGCTCGGACACTCAGGATAATGTCTACCTCGGGATATTTCTTTAGCCATTGGGCAATCTTCCGTTCGAAAGCTACTCTTTCTTCAGGGTGTAAGCACTGCGTGATCAGCTCCTCATATTGATCAATGACCAGGACGGGCTGTCCTGTGGAGGCCTGTTCATCAAAATCAGGGAGCTCCGTGGCCAGGGTTTGTAAGGGTTCTTTTCCAGGACGAATAATCGGTAGGATGGTGCGCCCTGCATTTCTCAGTCGTGGAAGTACACCGGCTTTGATGACAGAACTTTTGCCTGTGCCCGAAGCACCACTCACTACAGTTAATTGCTGTGTTTCAATTTTTTCCAGAAGCGCTTCTACGACTCGGTCGCGCCCGAAGAACAGACTAGTATCGTCCTCATTATAAGAGGATAGCCCCATGAAGGGGTTACGATCTGGGGTAGGTGGTAGATTAAATCTGTGACTCGGATGAAGGAAAATAAACTCCCCCTTATCATGTCGCTGCAAGCTCACCATAGACGGGCTCTGGCGTTTGGCATTTTCTGTAGTTGTGCTTTCTACCGTGTCCCGGAGATAGGTGTATATTTCGGTAGCGGTCATGACACCATCACCATGGCCTGCAGGAATGACGTCCCCAGCACCATCAAGTGCCTCGAACAGGGAGGCGGCGAAAGGAGAGTGTTTGCCACTACCTTCTTCTCTTAGTCCTAAGCTCTGATTCGTGATAATATCCACGGCTTTTTGGTCATGCGCTGCTGAGGTGATCACCTGCCAGGCTTGATCCTTACAGTAGCGCCAGAAACGCTCTTCGTAAATGACTTTTGGTAAATCAAATAGTACATCCCGGAACCCCGACGACCATTTGAAAGCACCAGAAAAACAGCAGTCCAGAATCAGCAAGCCGTGTCGGCAAGGAAGGTCTGTTAGAGAATCGTGTAACAGCTTCATCGGAACGAGGGTATCTTCCTCACCCGGGCGTGTGTCTGCTGCTACCAAATAGCCATTTGGGCCGCCTTCACCATCTAGTGCAATTCCATGTCCCGCAAAGTAGAAAAGGACGCGATCATCCTCACCAACTAGATTTGGAATGTCTTTGGTAAGGAGTTTTGTAATTGCCTTGTGATTACCGTCCAACAGTGGAGGATGTACCTGAAATCCGTGTTGCTGCGATAAGCGGCGCGCTAGTTCATTGGCATCATTAACTGCAGTGCTCAATGGAGTGAGGTGCTCATAGGCATTGATGCCAATAATAAAAGCATGGCTGGTTGTAAACGGAAGTTGTACCGTCTGTTGACTGTTCGAATTTGCCTCAGTGCTCATATTTATGGGTTTTAGATAGTTCTATATTTAGGTGTGGTGTTGCCTCGTACACGATGGGTCGCGCCCTACGTAGTGTAGGTCACCACCTTGTAAAGCTGGTCGTTTAGGGGAGATTCTACAAGAAGAGGCGGGCCTTTGGCCTGATGAAGCGGGTAGTATGTTAAAAATACAGGATAAGTGGCAATTATGCCTGCTGTAACTGCACCTTCATCATCAGGCTGCACCAGTCATCGCTTACGCCTACCGGTGCCCATGCCCAAGCTGCATCTCGCTCACCTCCAAGTCCACTTTGCAATAGTTGCTGGTAGTCCAACTCCTCTGTAGTGACAAATAATTTAAAGTAGGAGATGGCTTCTTGGTCTTTGGGGCCCAGCCCCCACCCCTTGTGCGTTTTGAGTAGCGGGATGCTGATTTCGTTTTGGCCAGGATGTTCAAAGGGACGAAATACGTACTCACCTTCATACGACTGTATGCTGTAATCACTCCGCAAATGGAAGAGGTAGCAATGCAGTTGTTGAGATGTATCCTTGATTTTTACTTTGGGAAGGAAACCTAGTAGCTGATTGCCCTGATGCTGGATGAAGGGAAGGTCCCTGGTATTTAATGCCAAGTGATCTCCCTGAAGGGTTTGCTTGCGATTCTGCGCGAGCAATATTTCCATCTCCAATTCCAGGCGATCAATGATTTCAGACTTGGGATTTGCTAAGGCAAGTGTGCGTTCCCAACGCATGATCTTTGCCAGGTTGTTTACAACCAGTTGTTCCATTTCAGCTTGGCGCTGAAGCGCAAAAAGCTCGCGACCACTTCTAAGACACTGAGCCCTATAGGCGAGGTCATCTGCTTGTACCTCCAAGTCGACTTGCTTGGACTGGGCTTTTTCAGCAGTTAACCAACGTAGCCCATTGGTATTATTCCAGCTTTTCGTGATGCCCTCTATCGCTGTTGGGTCTCCGCTGAGCAACACTTCCATAGGAGGTTGTGGGAGGTAGGTGATTCGAGCTTGATAAAATGCATTAGCAGATAATGATACGCCCTCGGCCAGCTGCAGTTTACTTTTCTGTGCACCTACAGCAATAACAGTTGCCTTGTTATATGGTGGGTCAACACCAATGACCTCTATCTCTATAGCCTGTTTCGTTTTTACGGGGAGTCCGTGAATGGCACCACATCGAATCAGCCATTGGTCATTTTCTTCTACGAGTTCGTATAGCTCCGGTTGGCCCAATGGAGCACCACTTAGGAATTGTCGGTAGGGGTCGAAGCCACCAATGGTTTCAAATTGAGGAAGCTGCTCCAGCCGTTTACGTTGTACATAGGCCCGGGTGCGTGCGAAGAGGTCGGCATAGTTCATCGGGCCGGTACTAGACTCTAAGGCATCTACCAAGCCAGCAGTAAAGATGCCGCCGTTTTTAGTATCGCCAGCGGTTTGGATGCTGGTGCAAGCGGAGAGCAAAATGTGTTCTGCTAAAGGAATTGATAAATCACCTCCCTGAAAATACCCATCCAGGTAACTTTCGAGAGAGCGCGTTTTCCCACTTTGCAGAGCTTCTTGATAGCTCTTGATAGACCGTCGAGTGATGGTCCGTGGCTGGATGCCCGTAGGCTCCCACTCTTCAAAACGAGTGCCTGAGCCAGCGTGGCAGCAGTCGAGAGAGACTACCATATGAGGGGCGCCACCGCTAGTGTTAGCTGTGGCCACCTCATGTAGCAATACTCCCAGCTCTTTATCGGCCAGGAGATAAGGACCTGGCTCACCTTCTGTTTGGTAGCATACCAGGTTTTGGTCTTTACCGTTGGGTTCTATTGTTGTTTTGAACTCCTTAGCGGTAAAATCTTCCATGCCATGGCCGCTAAAGTGAAACCATACTACATCTTTTGGTCCAGCTTTCGTCAGATGCTGACGAAAACCCTGCACAATGGCCCGATAGGTTGCCTGCTCATTTTTAATACTTTGAAGCTGCAAGTCTACCTGTTGGGTTTGGGCGAGGCCTTCCAAATAGTTCGTAATACGGTCTACATCCTTAACACAGCCGTTTAGGCTAGGAATAGGGCTAGGGTAGGTGTCTATTCCCACAAGTAGGGCAAATATCCTAGGCTGAATTGGTGTAGGCATTTTTAAATCTGAATACGGGCTTCTGGCTTACCCTAAAGGTACGTTGGAAAAAGGCATCTCGATCTGGACTCATTTGACAAATAACTAGACAAATCCGATAGCGTGCCTATTTAATAACAAAGCCCCGATTTTCGGTGTAAGCCAAAAATCGGGGCGATAGGTCATTTTTGCAAGTGCTGGCCTTAAGCGAGCTTCAGCGGTAATGACGTTAGCCGCTGTCCGGTAATCCGACGAACGGCATTGCCAATAGCCGCACCAATAGGCCCTAGCGGAGGCTCACCAACTGGCCCCGCGAAGTCTGCTCCTTGTATCAAAACGGTATCAATCTCCTTCGGTGCATCTCGCATCAATGCCATTTGGTATGGGCCATAAATAGTAGGGAAGAGTTGATTATCTCTGAGGTCCATTTTCTCAAACATAGACGCACTCATTCCCATAATCACACAACCCTCTACCTGTGCTTTCACCTGGTCTGGATTGACGGCGATACCGCAATCAAAGCCGACCGTCACTTTGTGAACTTTGATTTCATTGTCTTCTACCGAAACTTCGACTACGTGCGCACAAGGTGAACCGGCATCTACAGAAGCAGCAAAGCCCATTCCTCGTCCATTGACAACCTCTTCGCTGTACCCTGCTTTTTCGGCACACGCTTTCATCACATTTACCATACGGGTGCTGGCTTCACCTTCGCCTAAATGAGCAATGCGAAAGTCAACAGCATTACGCTCTGCTTTTATAGCCAACTCATCCATGAAGCTCTCAATGGCAAAAGTGTTCGCCAATAAACCTAGGCTTCGCCACCAGCTGGTAGCAAACGGCAGGTCCACGTGCCAGGAAGTAGCCTTGACATTAGGTACGCCTCGGTACTGAATAGCACCACCTCGGATCGCGCCTACGTCGGCACCAATGATCGGGCGTGCTGCAGCAGGAAAGATAGCCGAGTTGAAGGCCACATCGCCACTACTAAAGCTGTGCTCGATTGCAGCAATATTGCCATCAGCGTCCAACTTCCCTCTCATGACGTGGTGGGTAGGTGGCCGGAACGTGTCATTTTGAAACTCCTGCTTGCGGTCAAAGAAGCTCTTGACAGGTCTGCCTACCGCTTGCGACATTACAGCTGCTTGCACAGCATTAGGCGTATGTAAGCGACGACCAAAGCCACCACCTAAATACTTTGGAATGACATTGACGTTCTCTTTGTCCATGCCCAGGCGTGCAGAGACCTCGTTCAGGGTTACTGCTGGTACCTGAGTTGACAACCATACCGTCGCCTTTCCGTCCTTTACCAGAGCGGTGGCACCGTTAGGTTCGATCTGGGCGTGGGCGCCGATCGGGCTATCAAACTCCATGGTGATTACATCATCCGCTTCGCCATCGTCGAATACATTATCGGTATTACCTTCTTTTTGGATAACGACAGCATCACCCTGGCCCACTTTGGTCATTGCTACCACATCCGCCAGATTCCAGGTCTGGTTGACATCCCATTCTACTTTGAGGGCTTTACGCGCCATCTCGGCCTGGAAATGCGTTTCGGCAATTACGCCTACAAAATCATCTTCCTTGACAATCTTGATTACGCCCGGCATGTTTTCAGCAGCAGAACTGTCACAGCTTTTTAGTTTGGCGTCTACCCGGTCTGGGCGAACTACAGAGCCATGTAGCATATCCGGTACTTCAACGTCGATACCGAACATTGGTGCACCTACTACTTTATCATGCAAGTCCACTCTTGGTACAGGCTTGCCGATGTATTTGAAATCCTTTGCGTCCTTCAGTGGTGGTGTTTCAGGAAGTTCCCACTCGGTTACGTCCTGCACAATTTCACCGTAGGTGAGCGATTCATTGCCAGCTGAGGCTACACCGTTAGAAAGCGTAATGGCAGAAGCGGTAACCCCTAGTTTGTCGGCAGCTTTTTGCCTTAACATCTCACGCGTAGTAGCTGCCATTTCTCGAATGGGTTGGAAAAGGGAAGGAATGGTGAGACTACCTCCTGTGCTCATACCATCGACATTGCCGGAGGCTGTTTCCGCGTGAATAACTTTGATGTTTTCCACCTCAACTTCTAATTCTTCTGCAGCGAGCTGCGCAAGAGAAGTGAAGGACCCTTGCCCCATTTCTACCTTGGAGCTGTGCAAAATGATTTGGTTTTCTGGAGTGATCTGGAACCAGATCTGCGGAGACAAGTCTCCCTGGTATGGAAGGATAGCACTTTCGCCCATCTCGAAGATGGCTCTACGCCAGGAGTGGCGCGTTAAATACACCCCACCGACGATTAGTCCGATACCGGCACCGGCGTATTTCAGGAATTTCCGCCGTTTCATACCCTTTTTATTATTTGTTGACATGACTGTTGACTTTTAGGAAAGCGTGTTTTTGATCTCGGCTGCCCGATGAATAGCTTTGCGCATACGGTAGTAGGTTCCGCAGCGGCAGACATTGACGATGTTGGCATCGATGTCTTCATCCGTAGGTTGTGGAATCTTTTCGAGCAAGGCTGCTGTAGCCATCATGAAACCTGGCTGGCAGTACCCGCATTGGGGTACAACTTCTTCTTTCCAGGCTTGCTGTACTGGATGAAGGGCGCCGTTATCTACTAGACCTTCAATCGTGGTGATGTCTTTGCCTCCGGCAAATTTTACAGCGTAAGAGCAGGAGCGAACCGCTTCGCCGTCAACGTGTATTGTACAGGCGCCACAAGCGGCTTTACCACAGCCAAATTTGGTGCCTTTCAAATCAAGTAAGTCTCGAATAACCCAAAGGAGCGGCGTCTGTCCGTCTACATCAACCGATTGGGCCTGACCGTTTATAGTGAATGAAATTTGCATAGTTACTTTTCTATTGTTCAGGAATAATAGCACCGTTTGCTGCCCATGATCATGGGCAGCAAACG
>CAJXOS010000041.1 GCA_913057725.1 uncultured Lewinella sp. | reverse complement strand
GGAGGTTGATCGGCTGGTTCAAACGCTAAAGGGCATACATCCAACTGCTACTATACTTTGTGGAGATCATGGTGTATTTCCGACAGATAAGATATTTGAGGTTAGACCTTTCCACGATGAACGAACGAGTCAAATGACCGCAGAAGCTCCCACTGGCTCACATCGACACAATGACATCACAACCTTTACCTTGTCTTTTGATCGTCCATTCCGACTAGACACCTTGGCCAACGAATTAGTGAGGCTAGCGCGACTTTACCGGCATCAAGTCTACCGAATCAAAGGAATAATCGCTGTAAACAACACCCCAACTCGAGTTGTCATCCAATCTGTACGAGATAGCTTCGTGTTAACAGACGGCCCACCCTGGGGACCAGACTCTGAGCGGATCAGCCAAATCGTTTTTATCGGAAAAGATGTAAAAAAACAATCCATCGAAAAGCTGTTAAGTAGACACTTGATCAAGTAACAACTCCTTATTTCAACCTCCAAGTCATACGAATAACCTGTATTAGCAATTCAGGTCACGTTTTACAAATGCAACATTATTGCATTTGTGATTAAATGGCTTATATTTACAATCACATTGAATTAGTGTTGAAGATATGAACCTGACAAAAACGCCGTTCACCAATGCTGCTATTGGAAACGATCCTGAAATACTTCGCGATATCCATTTGCAGCCGGTAAACATTGCCATCTACGAACGCGAAATATTACCAACTCAAACGGAACTCGATCACATTCTGGAACAGTCAATCGAATGTCGAGCTAGTGGGTCAATTGCAGAAGTCACGGCAACGCTGCGCACCTATTTTGCGGAGACAATCCCCGAACAGCAAGCGCTACTAGACGATATACTAGAAGTGCTTCAGCTGTTTGAAAAATCAACAGAGATATCCTCTTTTCGTCTCCTCCTAGCCACTGTAAGCACGAATATGTGCCGTCGGTTTCATACCGATATTAATGACCTACGCCTACTTTGCACCTATGCTGGCCCAGGGACGCTTTGGCTCCCGAATGAAGCGGTAAACCAGAAAGCCTATCAAGGCGGACGTAGCAATATGGACATTGTTGCGAATGAAGGCTTAATTCAACAAGCCCAGACTGGAGATGTGGTCATTCTGAAAGGTGCACTCTACCCTGACGCTAATCCTGTATTACATCGTAGCCCTAGTATCGAGCAGACGCAAGGGAAAAGACTCCTTCTCAGAATTGACAACAACGAATCTCATAATCTCTGGTCGTAGACCAATAGACCCCAAAAAACAGAATACATGATTCCGATGACTTTTGAAGAATGGAGAGACTGCATTGTCAACGACTGCAGAATTAAACTAACCGCAGAGTTTGCACAAAAACGCCTGGCAGTCTACGAAAACGCTAAAAGCAAAGAGACCCAGCAATTTGTGAAGCTTTACGGTAAGGCACACCTGAGAAACGTCATTATGTGGCTAAAGCGAGTTGAAGTCAGTCGATCGGCTTAACCTATACCTCCAAATACTCGGGTTTACTAGCTTTCGCTACGCTCACTTTTCTATACCCTTTCGCAGCACGCACATAAGAAGACCGAATGGCAAAGAATGATTTTGAGGTAATAATTATCGGTGGTAGTTACGCAGGGCTTTCCGCAGCCATGGCATTAGGACGAGCCTTGAGGAAGGTTCTAATTATCGACAGTGGATTACCATGTAATCGACAAACACCACACTCGCACAACTTCATTACGCAAGATGGTGAAGAACCAGGTGTAATTGCAAAAAAAGCTAGAGAACAACTACTTCAGTACGATACAGTAAGCTTCGTAAACGGCCTGGCGAAGCGTGGAACGAGAACTGAAAATGTTTTTTCCATTACCACGCAAAATGATGAAGTCTTTACTACAAAGAAGCTCATTTTTGCAACTGGCATAAAGGATATAATGCCCGCCATTGAAGGCTTTTCGGCATGCTGGGGTATATCAGTTATCCATTGTCCGTATTGCCACGGCTATGAAGTACGGAATGAAAAAACGGGCATTCTGGCCAATGGAGATATTGCCTTTCACTATGCTCAACTTATTCGCAATTGGACAAAGGATCTTACGATTTTCACAAACGGTAAGTCGACCCTATCGAAAGAGCAACTGGAAAAACTTGCCGAGCACCAAATTCCGGTAGTTGAAACAGAGATCAGCCATATAAAACACAAAGAAGGTGCGCTTGAGCAAGTTGTTTTCAACGATAAATCAGCCATTGCTCTTAAAGCAGTTTATGCCCGTCCGGATTTTGAACAGCATTGCAAAATTCCACAACAACTGGGCTGTGAATTGACTGAGCAAGGCTTCTTAACCGTCAACATGTTTCAAAAAACGACAGTAGACGGCATCTTCGCTTGTGGCGATAATTCAAGTCCACTAAGAGCTGTTTCCCATGCGGTTGCAACGGGCACCATAGCGGGAGCAGCGTTGAATAACGAAATGACTGAAGAAGAGTTCTGAGACCAAGGAACTTCATACTTGGTCTACCATACACGAAGAAAAAATAATGAGTTAGACAAGGTGGCACTTTCCTACTAGTGCCATTCTCACTTAACTGTAGTAAACGGACGGTAGAGAACGGTTATCCTATCAAAAATGCAACAATATTGCATTTGAATTAGAGTTGATTATATTTGCAATAGAGTTGCATTTACTTTATTAAGATCATATAGCGATGATTCTTAATGACTCCAATAATATCCAAATAGACAAGAAGAAAGTTCAACATGACAGCTACCATAAGCAAGAAGCTACCAGTAACCGTCTTAAGCGGTTTTTTAGGTGCCGGAAAAACCACCTTACTCAACCATGTTCTGCACAATAAAGTAGGCCTTAAAGTAGCCGTAATCGTCAATGACATGAGCGAGGTGAATGTGGATGCCGAACTGGTAAAAAGTGAGAATACGCTTTCCCGTACGGAGGAGAAGTTGGTAGAAATGAGCAACGGTTGTATTTGCTGTACCCTCCGCGAGGATCTGATGATTGAGGTGGAGCGCTTAGCTAAAGAAGATCGCTTTGACTACTTACTCATTGAAAGTACCGGTATTAGTGAGCCAATCCCAGTAGCACAAACCTTCTCCTTCGTGGATGAAGAAAGCGGAATTGACCTTTCTCGCTTCAGCTATGTTGACACCATGGTAACCGTGGTTGACGCCTTCAATTTCTTCAAGGACTTCGGTAGCCCGGAGACTTTGATGGATCGGAACCTGACGGACATGGACGGAGATTACCGGACCATCGTAAACTTACTGACTGATCAGATCGAGTTTGCTAATGTCATCATTGTGAACAAGACTGACCTTGTTGAAGAGACGCATCTGGGGGTATTAAAAGCAGCGATTAAGAAGCTAAATCCTTCCGCCAAAATTATCGAATCCAGCTTTAGCAAGGTACCTCCTGAAGCTATCCTAAATACGGGTTTATTCGATTTCGAAGAAGCCGAACAAAGTGCCGGCTGGCTAGAAGAATTGAACAAAGAAGAACATACCCCAGAGACAGAGGAGTATGGTATTGGTTCGTTTGTCTACCGTACTAGGAGGCCCTTTGAGCCAGTTCGATTCTGGCACTACGTGCAGCATAAGTTCCCACACACGGTGATTCGTAGTAAGGGGTTGTTTTGGTTAGCTTCTCGCCCGGGTCAAGCATTAGTATGGGGCCAGGCCGGTGGTTCATTACGGGCCGATAGTGCTGGTGTTTGGTGGTGCAGTATGCCTTTTAGCGAGCGTTCTCGCTATGCCAGTTTTGTAGATAATCAAAAGCTCATTGAATCTGATTGGGATAGTGACTTTGGCGATCGCAAGACGGAAATCGTATTCATTGGCCAAGATATGGACGAAGAAAAGATCCGTAAGGAATTGGATGCCTGCTTAGCCAAGGATAGAGAATTAAGTGATGGACGATGGACAAGAGGCTATGAGGACTCATGGCCTGTCCCAAGAGCTTATCCTGCTCGATCATAACCCATTTTGCCGATTGTCGAATTCAGCTGCGAGAATCAGTAAGGTACCAGAATGGTGGCTCAATAGGCCACCATCATATTAAGGCTCAAACATCAATTACGGATGGTTCAGACCAGCGACCTTAGCTATCAGTATCCAGCCATCAAACAGATGGAATTTCCTGATCTCCAAGTGGAGGCCGGGCACGGACTACTGATTCATGGCGAATCTGGTTGCGGAAAAACCACGCTGTTGCATCTGCTCGCTGGTCTGCGAAAACCTACTACCGGATCCGTCTCCATAGGAGGTGAGCAAGTGTCTGAACTGTCTAGCCCGAAACTGGATCAATACCGAGGTCATCACATTGGCATTATCCATCAACGGCCGTACTTCATCGAGTCTTTGTCTATACTGGACAACCTACTTCTATCCCCTTATTCCGCTGGCAAGAACAAGGCAATAGCGGTAGCTAATCGACTTAACATAAGGGATGTTCTAAACCGGTATCCCAACCAATTAAGCATGGGGCAGAAACAGCGGGCTACCATCGCCCGTTCTGTCATGAATGGGCCTCGGGTCATCTTAGCAGACGAGCCTACCAGTGCCTTGGACAATAAGAACTGCTCTTATGTAATTGACCTCCTACTAGAGGAAGCTGTAGTCAATGATGCAGCTCTGATAATCGTAAGTCATGATGACCGATTACGCTCGGAGATCGCTAACCAAATTGATCTCAGTACCACCATTAATTAACTAAACTCGAATGCTAGGGAAAATAGCCTGGAAGAACATCTTGTACAAACCACTGAACTCAGCCTTATGCATTGGGCTGCTGCTCTTCGGTGTTGGGATCATCTCGCTACTGCTCCTGATCCAGCATCACTTAGAGCAAAAGTTTGAGCAAGATTTCCAGGATATTGATTTAGTTATTGGTGCCAAAGGCAGCCCGCTACAACTGGTTCTTTCCTCCATTTATCACCTGGATACGCCTACCGGAAACATCAAACTAGCGGAGGCTCGGAGCTTCATGGAACACCCGCTAGTGGAAGAAGCCACTCCCCTAGCCTATGGTGATTCCTACCGCAGTTATCGCATCTTGGGTACTACCTCCGACTACTTAAAAAAATACGATGCTCAACTGGCTCAGGGACGAGGTTTTACCAAGTCTATGGAAGTGAGTATAGGGGCCGAAGTCGCAGAGAAAATTGGTTTGCAGTTAGGTGATAAATTTGAAGGGAACCACGGTGAATTACCACATGGGCAGGCTCATGAGCACCACCCTTATACGGTAGTAGGCATTTTGGAAAGAACCAATACCGTAGTTGATCGCCTGATATTAACTGATTTGGAAAGCGTATGGCAGGTTCATGTAGATCATACTGATAACCAACCATCCATTGATCCTGTCCAGGCTACAGAACTAGATTTTGGACGGGCTTTCAACAACAAACGATCCGAACAGGCCATCACAGCGGACAGCATGGAGGTCACGGCAGTTCTATTGAAGCTAAAAACTAAGCAGGCGGCCTTGGATATGCCCCCATTGGTGAATGGACAAACGAATATGCAAGCGGTCCTACCCGCTTTCGAGGTAAACCGCTTTTTCTATCTCCTGGGGGTTGGAGTCACAACCATTAAGCTCATTACGGGAGGTATTATGCTAATGGCTGGGTTTAGCATGTTTTTTGTGCTGTACAGCAGACTCCGCGATCGTAGATACGAGTTGGCACTGATGCGCACAGTAGGCTATCGCCCTCGGCAGCTCTTTGGTCTCCTCGTCCTAGAAGGCTTATTTCTAGCGGGTTTAGGATATGCCCTAGGTTGGATCCTAAGTAGGGTCGGCATAAGCCTCATCCGACAACAAGCCCAAAATGATTTTGATCTCCACTTCGATGCCAGTTGGGTACAGGGTGAAGGCTGGTTACTATTAATCACCTTTTTGATTGGTGTTCTATCAGCCCTTTTGCCCGCTTGGCAGGCCATGCGGATGGACGTATCAGCAATATTATCAGAAAGCTAAAATCATAACCAATATTTAAACCTCAATTCTTCTAGCCATGCTACAAAGAAAATTCGATCAGGTCGTGAAAGGCCATTTTCCAAATGCTACGGATGCTAAGGACACCTCGATCCAGTACCTCGGAAAAATGCAAATTGAGCACAAAATCGACATCTCCAAAGTGTTGATGGCAACCTCCGTATGCTCGGACGATATCAATATCCCATCTACCACATTCTTCAATGTACTATTTGGCCCCTTCATTATGGGCGGCCTAGGTGGATTGCCATTTGCTGGTCAAACAGGTATGACCGCATTTGCCCACCATATTCCTGATGGAGGTAGTGCATTTATCTTCTATGGACCACACATCGGTATTACGCTCGATGGTGACCTAGGAAAGATGTATCGTCCACGCCAAGAGGACACAGGGAATTCGTGCGGAGCGCTAATGCTTGCCCTGGATCGCTTCCAAGACGGTAATTACAGCCCTGTCATCAATGATGATGACTACCAGCAAATGAAGCTGGAGGAAAGTCTACTCCCGTACAGAGAAGACATCCTGAATAGTGACAACCCTCAGAAGGCAATCACTGAAGCCACTTACGAGATCATCGACAAAAAGATCCATGATCACCTAAAGTCATGCAAGGGTGAATTCCATGCAGATCACGTGACACTGCTGGGCGGAATCATTATCAATACCGACTACGGTCTTGATGACTATTTCGACGCGAGAAACTTTGAGGTAATCGATATGAAAAGCCTCTAATCTTAGCTATTAGCAGAGGGACAAAGGAGGAAAGTAAATGTTGGTAGGAATCGACCAGTCGACACCACTTTCCTCCTTTCCTAGCAGCTACTTAGGACATTAATCATGCGTAAGCATCTATACTTTGTTTGCCCAACCGATAATCTAGAGAACATTATCGATGGTGAATCTAAGCAGGAGAACTACTATTGCACCTCCTTGGGCAACTCTATAGCATTGGATACCGATACCTTAGGACAGTTGGGCCTCTTGCTAGAATCAAAAAACATAGAGAAGATGTCATTTATTCTAGCAAGTGACAATCGCATTGTATCAGATGCATTGGAGAAACAGAACTTTTTGGAGGTAGAAGGTCTACGCAGTTTCTACAGCCAGATCCTAAGACAAAAAAATCACGCTGAGGTATCGTGGCAGACCTACGACTACCGTTTCCTCCTACTTTCGTATCACCTGAACAACAAGATTAGAGAACTCCGAAAGGGACTGAGAAATCTGACTCACCTTCCCCTAACTATAGACGGTTGGATATATGACAGGCGGGAACGTAGATTCAGTGAAATCTACTTTGATTCAGTTTGTATGGAAAGCTTTGCCTTAAATTGAAAGTCTATCTTTAGAGCTGGTTTTTTGCTGCCTAATTTCGACCGCCTCGCGTCGGCATCTATCTAAATTTATATACTATGAAAAGGAGGAAATTTGTACAACTGTCTAGCTTGGGGGTATTTGCAACGCCCTTAGCTAAATTCTCTGCAAAATCAAATTCTTCTTTTCTCAACTCCGCCGAGGTTATTGTGGTTGGTGCCGGCACTTTTGGTGTTTGGACGGCTTTTCATCTCCGTCAAATGGGGGCAAATGTCACACTATTAGACGCCTATGGCCCTGGTAACTCTAGAGCGAGCTCCGGTGGAGAAACCAGATTGATACAAGCTGATAATGATAATCCAGTTTATGTACAAACAGCTATACGATCCTATTACTGGTGGAAACAGATTGAGGAAATGTCTGGCCATCAAGTAGTGCTATCGACTGGTCGTCTATCCATGTCGAAGCAGGAAAGCTATCGGGAACAGGTGCTCAGCAGGCAGAAACAGCACCGATCACAAGGCATTGACAACACAGAGTTGCTGACTCAAGATGAAATCAGGTATCGATGGCCACAAATCTATTCTGACGACATTGCCTATGCGATGTGGAACGATGGTGGTCCTGCGGGCAGTACACTAATGGCCCGAAAAGGATGTCAAGTGGTCGCAGGCGAGTTTGAGAAGCAGGGCGGCAGCTTGCGCATTGCTCACGGAATGCCGGTTCTGAACAATGGCGTCGTTGAAGGCATCAACACCGGCAATGAAATCCTTACGGCTCAATACTATGTATTCGCTTGCGGACCTTGGCTATCTAAGATATTCCCAGAACTTCTGCCGCCAAAGCTAAAGGTTCAAAGAAGAGATGTACTGTTCGTTGGAACACCTGCCGGCAACAGTCAATTTTCGCATCCTAACATGCCGGAATGGAGCGTCACAGGTAGTGGATACTATGGTTTTCCTGACATTGAAGGCAGAGGACTAAAGGTAGCTCCTTATCCAGACTATAATTCTTTTGACCCTGACACAGATGAGCGACTGGTGAACCACTATGAGGTCAAAAGAGCCCATGATTTCGTGAAACATCGATTTCCAGCACTGAGAGATCAACCTATTACGGAAAGCCGCGTCTGCCAGGTAACTTATTCCGTGGATAGTAATTTCATCGTAGATCAGCACCCCACCTCCGAAAACACCTGGATCATTGGAGCAGGCTCTGGACATGGATTTAAGCATGGTCCGGCCATTGGTGAGTATGCCGCACAGCGAATTCTCGGAAACCAAGTCAATCAAGAATTTGATCCTCTTTTTGAGCTGAAGGAAGGGTCTTTTTAAGTTGATTTGAACGTCAAAACTCAACGGACCTTAAATAGGAAGAATATCCTATGGCTCATACTGCTTATTTTTAACTTTTCCTTTGGTCAAATCACAATATTTCCTATCTTTAGTTCAAGGCTCAGATAGAATGTAATATTAAATTAGAGACTCACCCCACATCATCTATTTCTAATTTTTTGTAAAACAACTATCTAAATGTTTAGAACATTACTTTTAGGAGCAATCTGCCTCCTATGGGCCTCTAGTGTGATCGCTCAATCCACTGATTACTACTGGGCAGACAATGATCGTTTAGAACTTACTGCCAGTACCACACACTTCCTTATTACCGCTGATGCGGCTTCCACGCTAACCAGTGCAAAACCAGACAATGTTAAACGGTATGAGAGTTGGGCTCACAAGCCTTACGCCGTTGCCGAATCAGAAAGTCAAATCACTCCTTTTGAGCTTACTGTAGCTTTGGGTTTTGATACTGACGAAGTACAAATCAGCCCAGGATACGCCTTATCTGACGGCTTTATTATTTATCCAACGCGCACCATTGTTGCCAAGCTTTTCAACAAGGAAGACAAAGGTTTGCTGATGGATATGGCCAAACGATTTGGTGTAAAATCCGTTAGCGAAAAGCACGGAACTATTCGTATCGTATTGGAGGATGTAAACGACGCCTTGACAGCTGCTAACAGCTTGAAAGAAAGTGGTTTATTCGAATTCGTACAACCTGACTTCTACGCTCCAATTGAGCGGTATCAGATCAATGATCCTCTCTTTGGCGAGCAGTTTCAAATGAACAATACCGGACAGACGATTGATGGTGTTACTGGCGCCAACGATGCAGACTGTAATGCACTTGAAGCCTGGGGTATTTCTCTAGGTTCTTCGGGTACCACCGTTGCCGTTATTGATGACGGTATGGAGGATCACGAAGACTTCAATAACTCTTCTGGTCAGAGCCGTTACACGAATGGTTTCAGCCCTGCCAACAATGGTAATGGAGATGCTATTAGTGGTAGTGATCACGGTGTAGCTTGTGCCGGTTCTATCGCTGCCAGCCACAACAATATTGGCGTTCGCGGTGTAGCTCCACTGGCTAACATGATCTCTGTCAATATCTTCGTAGGTGGCGAGTCTACACAAGATATTGCTGATGGTATCACCTGGGCGAAAAACGCCGGCGCTGATGTTATGAGTAATAGCTGGGGATATACTTCTTGTACTGCCAACTTCTCGAACATTAATAATGCGATAGCTGATGCTAACTCAAATGGCCGTGGCGGCCTGGGCTGTGTAATCGTATTTGCTTCAGGTAACGGCTACAAGAGCTGTGTTGACTTTCCGGCCAACAACCCTAATGTAATCGCCGTAGGTGCCTTTGCCAACACAGGTATCCGCTCCGCTTACTCCAACTATGGTCCTGCTCTTGATATCATGGCACCATCTAACAACGTTGGTGGTCCTGGTGCAGGCGTTCGTACAACAGACCGTATGGGTGGTCCTGGTTACAACAGCACCAACTACACTAATACTTTTGGTGGAACATCTTCTGCTTGTCCGGTAGTAGCAGGTGTAGCTACACTTCTATTAGGTTACGACGCAAACTTGACTTCTAACCAGGTGAAGAGCATCCTGTACTCTACTGCTATCGACATGGGTCCTTCTGGTCCAGATAACGAGTACGCAAATGGCCGAGTTAATGCGCTAGGCGCCCTACAATCAGCTAGTGGCAACCCACCAACCTGTACAGACGGTGTACAAAATGGCCAAGAAACAGGTGTTGACTGTGGTGGTCCTACCTGTCCTGCATGTCCAGTAGTTTGCTACGAAGGTGATGTTACCTTGACGCTTACTACCGACAACTACGCAAGTGAAACCTCTTGGGTACTTCAGGACAGCGGTGGCAGTACCGTTGCTAGCTGATGGTGATTATACCTTCATCATCAATGACAGCTATGGTGATGGTATTTGCTGTGGTTTCGGAAATGGATCTTACTCGCTAGATAGCGGTTCGGATAATATCGTTTCGGGTGGTGCCTTTGGCTCCTCTGAGTCTACGAGTTTCTGTGTCGAAAACTCTGGTGGGCCAGGTCCAGATACCACACCTCCTACTGACCCTACAAACCTCACTGTAAGTAACGAGCAAGATACGCAGGTGACATTGTCATGGAATGCTTCTACAGACAATGTAGGTGTAACAGGATACGAAGTATTCGTAGACGGTTCTTCTCTGGGAACTACTGCAGGAACTTCTGTTAACATCACCGGCCTTACCGCTTGTACGAGCTATAACTTTGGCGTTCGCGCCTTGGATGCTGCAGGTAATGCTTCTGGCCAAGATACAGCAGTAGGGTCTACAACTGGTTGTTCTGGTGGTGGTGGGACACCATTTACCGAAGCCTACTATTTCGAGTCTGGCTGGGATGGCTGGGCTGACGGTGGCTCTGACTGCTTCCGATATACAGGAACACGCTCTTGGGAAGGATCTTATTCTATCCGTATTCGCGACAACAGTGGCACAGCTTCTGCTATGACTTCTCCGACCTACGATCTTGATGGTTTAGGTAGTGTGGAAATTAGCTTCTACTTCTACCCTAACAGTATGGAGACTGGTGAAGACTTCTGGGTACGGTATAATGATGGATCAGGTTGGCAGACGGTAGCTACCTATGCTAGTGGAACCAGCTTTAACAACAACTCCTTCTACAGCGCCTCTGTAACGCTTGATGCAGCCTCTTATAACCTCACTGATGGTGCACAATTCCGCTTCCAGTGTGATGCCAGTGGTAATGCCGACCGGGTATACATCGACGAAGTTGTAGTAACTGGATCATCTGCCTCTGGAAACGCGGTTGGACCAATCGTAACGATCGAGGAGATTCCTACTATCAGAACATTCGATATCACTGACGATCTCGAAGTAGATATGAAGATCTTCCCGAATCCAGCATCAGAGATGGTTTCTGTTCGTGTTGACGACGAGATTCAGCAGGTAACTGTCTTCAATGTACAAGGCCAACAAATGTTCCGCCGCGACTACAATGAAGGCACTGACCGCGTGAACCTTGATGTGAGTGCACTAGCTACTGGTGTATACATGATTAGCGTTCAAACCGAAGACGAGCTCATTACCGAACGATTGGTGATTCACCGATAGCTCTGAGAAAAAATTTTGATGAAACGATAAGCCCCTGGCTCCATAGTTGGAGCCAGGGGCTTATCGTTTATTACTTTAGAAAACCGGAAAGGCAATGCGTAACTTCTTTCCCTACTGTCTTCCCTTCACCTGAAAGTTCCGCAGCTGCTGCGGGCTCAATGTAGGTAAGGTCTGCTGGATACGACGCTTAATCTGCACGCTATCGGGTAAGAACTGTGTAATCGCTTGCAGCGTGCTTAATGCCGGCACACTCTTGGGATCGATATTCAATAGTTGATTTGCCGCTGTCTCTGCAGTACGAAAATCACCTAACTGCTGAGCGGCCTCCGCTTTAATACGCCAGGCCGCAGTATCATTCGGGTTCTGTTCTATTCGATCATCCGCCTCTTCCATTTTCTTCGTTTCCATCTGATGTTTCGCTCGATAACTTTCCCGAATCTGACCGGTCACCGGTGTTTTGGCCTGCATTTGCTCTAAGCGACTAAGATCCATATCTGCTTGATATAGATCGTTTCGTTCCACACTTATGGCAGCTCTGGCTGCTAGCGCCGTTTCATTATCAGGGTCTTGCTGCAAGGCTCTATCAAAATCCTTATTGGCCGCCATGGTTTGCCCTGTTCTATATTCTAACAGTCCCTTTTGCACCCAGGCCTGTACATTGGTGCTATCTTTTCTTAGCACCTGTTCATAGATTCGAATAGCTTTCTCTTCCTGGCCAGATTTGATGTAGCTATCCGCTTGGATAAGTCCCCATTTGGGTACTGCCTCTACCCCACCCCGTTCAGTGATAACACTATCCAAGAGCTCCGCGGCGAGCGCGTGGTTATCCGTTTCGTGAGCTACTAAACCAAATATTAGGCGCAGACTCATCTTTAGATCCTCAGTCAATTCACCATTGGTGGCTATACTTGACAGGCTACTTACGGTGTCCACTTCAACATTACTGGTCAGTTCTAGATTCGCCAGCGAAAAGTGCTCACTTTCTACAAATTGGAACTTTGTGGTAGTTACAATTTCCGGGGCACCAGCCTTCAGGATCTGTTCGGTAGTTCCCCAGATAATCAGCTGGGCACCACAAGGTCTGGCTAGGCGCTGAGCTTGTCGATTTGTGATGGGGTATGCGTCAGAGTTGGTATCAATATTCTGGGAAAAGACGTTTCCGTAAATCCCATATTCTTCCATTGTCGTCGCCAAATTGATTCGGATCGACCGCCCCACCCCTGCTGGCTTATTGTCTAAGGGCAGAAAAGGTAAAACCAGGATATTGAACTCAGATGCTTCTTCATAAGTTGGACACTTACCCTGTTCTACTTCTCCTTCAGTCACATGGGTAGTCACTCCGTCGTCCTCTTTGTCGTTACCACCGCCAAACATATTGCGCAGCATCAAGAATGAAGCTCCCGCCAATACTAAGGCGACTATTACGCCAATGGCCAGCCAGGGCGTCTTCGCCGGAGCAGTCGCAGCTGGTATAACTTCTGCATCCTCAGGAGCAGGAGTTCCTTCTTCTATGCCAGCTAAGGCAGCCAGCAAGCCATCTGTAATTTGATTAATTGCGAGTCGGGAGTCGTCGAAACTCACTACTCCTCGTTCTTGCTGTTGACGAAGCCTTTTGTACTGTGCCAGTAAGTTGCTCACAGTATCACGCCAGCTACGTTGTGGTTCTTCTGCCGTATTGAGGTACGCCAGTAGTCGTTCGGCGGCTTGTTCGTTCTTCGCCTCCGTTATGAGTCTTCGTACATCGGTCAGGGTGGATTGTAGGTCCATTCTACGTTGGATTAAATAAGAGGTACTACCTACAGTAACTCTAAGCTTTTGGTATACAGTTTCAGGGTACGGAAGTAGTGTTACGCTACCCCCTTTGTTTTCTATCGCGAAATCCGCTTGTAGCTGTGATGCCATCCTTTCAGATCGCATACAAGCGACAAGATAAATAAACAACGCTATTTGCGCTAGGCAGGTCCTTAAGGCCACGTTAAATTAAAGGGCATTGTCGTTATCTTTTGTTAGCAAAATCCAGGATTTCTATCTTGCGGACCTAAAATTTGTCCGCTATGCGCAAAATCACTGCCGACTATATTTACCCGATTTCCACACAACCGTTACAAAATCAAGTCATTATCTGCGATGATAATGGCAAAATCTTTGCTATTGAGAGCATCGATGAGCATGATGCTGCCAGCGTAGAGCATCACGAAGGTGTACTCATACCTGGCTTGATTAATACCCATTGTCATCTGGAGCTTTCTCATATGATCGGCAAAGTAGACACGGGTACTAAATTGATCCCATTTATTACCAATGTTGTACAGTTTCGAGATGCAAGTGAGGAGGAGATCATGGACGCTATTGCGCGGGCAGATCAAGAGATGTATGATGGTGGGATTGTTGCAGTCGGTGATATATCCAATAAACTAGATACCGCTGCGCAGAAAGAAAAAAGCCCCATTCGCTACTATACTTTCGTAGAAATGTTCGACTTCCTGCAGGAAGCTGGAGCCGATAAATGTGTCGCAGACAACTTACCGGTTTATGAGGGCCAAGCGCAAGGTAATGGCAATGCTCGCACCGCTGTTCCGCACGCTCCTTATTCCGTATCGAAGAAGCTCTTTCAGAACATCAATGAACTGAACCAGGGACAGGGCACCGTGAGTATCCACAACCAGGAGACGCCGCCAGAGAATGAGCTGTTCTTGAGCAAAAGCGGTGACTTTCTCAATTTCTACGGTGGGTTCAACATCCCACTTGATGAGTTTAAGGCTACCGGCCAAACAGCTATCCACTACGCATTAGCACATATGGATCCTCGCTGTCGCCACCTCTTTGTGCACAACACCCTGAGCACACCAGAAGATATTGCGGCGGCCCATGCCTGGGGCCAAAATGGTATTTATTGGGCCACCTGCGCCAATGCAAATCTGTATATCGAGAACCGTCTACCAAATTACCAGTACTTCTTGGATGCTGATGCTAAGATGACCATCGGTACGGATAGCCTTACCTCCAACTGGCAGCTCTCCATCCTCAATGAGTTGCAGACTATCAGTAAGTACCAGAGCTACGTGCCCTTTGCTACACTCCTACGCTGGGCCACGCTCAATGGTGCGGAAGCACTGCAGTTTGATGACGAGCTCGGCAGTCTTGAAGTAGGTAAACGCCCAGGTCTTAACCTCCTAACCGGTTTAGCTGGCGACCAACCGGATAATTTCCGCTTCGGCGCACAGACACAAGTAACACGCTTATTGTAAATGATAAAAGGAGGAACTCACTATAAATTCCTCCTCCCGTATACCATTTTGCTAGTATTTCGTGAAGTAGAAGGTTTGGGTAAACTCAACCAATCTACCTAACGTCGGTTAACCACCCAAGGCACCTCAGTGCACCTAAGGGTTTGAACTAAGCACGAACTAACTCAACTAAATTCACCTCCCCAACCTTCAAACCCTCTAACCTTCAAACCATCTCCCTCTTAAACCTCCTGTAACATCCTTTTCACAACTGGAAAAGAAGACTCCCCTGCGCCATGCACAGTAGAGGTATTCCCCTCTTCATTCAGGGCTTCCCCAGAAAAAAACACTTTACCATCTAGCGGTTCGAGCAACGTACTGATGATATCGTCCATCCCACTTCCATGGTGAGAGTAAGAACCTTGAATATAAGGCTCTGCCGACCAGTTTTGGATGACGTGATTTTGGTAGTGCTGCGAAGCCTTACCATCAAAAATCTCATCTAGCTGTTCCATGACGCGATTAATGATAGCCTCATCTGATCCTAAGCTGGTATACTCGGCAGCAGACTCGCCTACATTGAATAGCGCCAAAACATGGTCCGGACTATCCTTTCGGAAGGCGGCATCGTAAAAGATCTTATCATCACCAGAAACAATATCGCCGAGTCCACCGATGTAAGTTAAATCTGGGTAGAAGCGTTCGGCAAAGGAGATAAAAACCTTAATGCCGTCTGGAAAGTCGATACGATCCAAAGCATCTGTCTTATTGGTGGGCAGACCTGGAATGAAATCGATTAGTCCTTTTTGCAGAATACTCACGGGTACCGTTACTAGTACTTTGTCGGCCGTGTATACATAACCATTATTGGTTCGCACAGTAACGCCTGTGCCACTGTAATCGATGGTCTCTACCGGGCTATTGTAACGGATGTTGTCCGCAATATTTGGTACGATATAGTCGGCAAAAAAGCTGTACCAGGTCGTGCGCTTGAACTTGTACTCGCTATAGAAATGAGAGAATATATTTCGGCGCTTTAACTCCCCGTCCTTCCACAGAGAGATCGTCTCTGGTTGATAGGTGATCAGATCTACATCTGCATTGACCTGGGGGTCATTAATAAGGCGCGAAAGTACTGCAGGATCGGTATGGATCCACTCTGCTCCTAAATCAATTGGGAATTCCGCAAAATCAGAAATCTCCTTGACGCGACCTCCAAAATTGCCGGATGCTTCCAAAATCTCAAAATCAACGCCGTATTGTCTCAGTAAGTGGCCAGCTGTAAGGCCTGCTGCACCTGCCCCAATAATCAAAACTTTACCATCAAAATTCACATCAAAGTCTCCAAGTGTAGTGAGATATTCCTTTGAACAACCACTCAATAGTGTGGTGAAGAATCCAGCGCCCAATCCCAAGGCGGCAGCTTGACGAAGAAATGTTTTTCTATCCATGGTTCACGTTTTTTTGAGGTCAGTTATTTTGAAGGAGAGAGTGAGTAGGACAACCCGAGTTCGAGGAAGACCGCACCATCTGGTTTTCGTTCAGCATGTAGTTTCGGGCCATAGGAAGCACTTAGATAATAGCCCAGGCGGTCATTTAGCATACGCCCCATCGAAGCATTGATTGTTGGTACTACGTATTGACGGTTATCTCGTTCTTTACTGGTTATGCTACCATCAGCCAGATTAACGCGTAAGCCTGTTATTTCTGAGTGGAACATATATCCCAGGCCCACTCCAAGTTGACGAAAGCGTAGGCGCCCTTTCCGTTCTGTTGTTCGCCGCAGGGCTATTCCTCCCCGTACTAGGGCCGACTGGAAATTCTCAGGATTGGTAAATGCTGCCAGCTGGGGCTGAAAGACCAAATGATGCTGAGCGCTAGTACTACTAGAAAAAAGATCTGTAGAAACATAAATATCAGCTCCTAGGCTTACACCGGGCTCAATACCAAGCTGACTGAAATAACCTGCCGTTAAAGTATTCTGAAGTGAATTGCTTTGTGCAAACAGCCCAGCATGTAACCCCAAGCCGAGAATTAGTGAAATAAGAGTGAGTTGCTTCATGTCTTTTAGGTTTACAGCAGCAAATGTAGTCGGCTAGAGCAGGCGCTGCTGGAATGATCTTTGAGTGCATAGAAACACCCTACGAGCGGTCATTGATGCAAGATTAACGGGCACCGAATCGCTTATCCTTAAATTCTGCCCGCCGATAGGGTGCAATTGAACACTAGCAGATAATCATTGGAGGGCTGCGCCCGAATTAGCTATTTTTGAGGCCATGATACGAGTACCATCCTTCCAATTATGAAAAGCCTCACCACTGGACAAAAGAATGCATTGATACAATCGGGCTTCTGGTTGTTGCTATTTCTGGTCTTCCTTTTAGACCAGCTATGGTACAGTGATGCGGGTGATGCTTTCTTCGATGCCGTTATGATGGTGACTTGGATTGCAATAGGAGCTTACTTTAATTTACATGTACTCGCTCCTAAGCTATTCGACGCCAAGCGATACTTCTGGTATGTAGCGGCTGTAATTGCGACTGGTGTGGTCTGCTCTTCTCTAGATTACATCGTCACCTGCTTCTATTACGAAGAATACGAAGAGGAAGCTAGTTGGTCCTACTATGTTGTGAGTTCTATCCCGTACTACTTCCTCATCCTGGGCTTTACCACTTACTATCGACTCTCTTGGAAGCGCCTCAATGAGAAACAAGTGCAGACTGAGATTCTCAATCAGAAACTAGAGGCGGAGCTTAACTTCCTGAAGGCCCAGGTCAATCCTCATTTCTTATTCAACACCCTCAATAACATCTATGCCTTTGCCATCATTGGGCACGAAAACACGGCACCGATGATCGCCAAGCTAGCAGAGATCTTGCGGTACCTGATCTATGACGGTACGTCAACCCTGGTACCGCTGGAAAAAGAAATTACAAACCTGGAGAACCTCCTCGATCTATATCAGATCAAAAACAGCAAGCAGCAGCATATTACCCTGACGCACACCGGAGTCAAGAGTCGGCACATGATTGCCCCTCTGCTACTCATCAACTTGCTGGAAAATGCCTTTAAGCATGGTGATGCATTGTCTAACCCATCAGGATTTGTACGCACGGCCATTGAGGTGGAAGAAAATCGACTGTACTTTAGCGTAGAGAATTCTTTCAGTAAAGAAATTCATAAGGGTAGAGCCGAAGCCGGAGTAGGACTAGAAAATATTAGTCGACAATTGGAACTCCAATACCCCAAACGTCATCAGCTTGAAGTAACTACGAAAGAGGACTACTATCAGGTACACCTAGAAATTCACTTAGACCAAAAAGAAGCCTATGCCATACCGGGTTATGATCGTCGATGATGAAGAACCAGCACGTCTGCTCCTTCAGAAATACGTAGAGCAAGTACCGGAGCTCGAATTGGCCGCCTGTTGTACGAGTGCGATTGAGGCCAACGGGGCGCTACAGCAGCAGCAAATCGATATACTCTTACTGGATATTCAGATGGAGCTGCTCACTGGTCTGGAATTACTAAAAAGCCTTCCTGCTCCACCCGCTACCATTCTTACAACTGCTTATTCAGAATACGCGCTTGATGGCTACGAGCTGGATGTCGTGGATTACCTGGTAAAACCCATCACATTCGACCGCTTTTTCCGCGCGATCAATAAAGCGAAAGCGAACGCCAGCACCAATTCCAGTTCTTCCTCAGTTACTACCGAAACCAGTACTTCTCCACAGGCGCTATTTATCAAAAGTGACCAGCGTGTCGTCAAAGTAGAGTTTGCCGACCTGCATTACTTAGAAAGCTATGGCGAGTATGTCAAGGTTCATACCAAGAACGGCATGCTACTTTCATCGCAAACGATGACCCACTTCGAGGAGCATCTACCCTCCGCTCAGTTTTATCGCATTCATCGCACCTACTTAATCAATATGGAATTGGTACAGGAGATCAGTGGAAATCAAGTGCAGGTTGCCGGTAAGCAGTTAATCATCAGTAAACGCCAAAAGGAAGGTTTTTTACAAGCACTGCAGCAAATTGGTAAGTTCTTTTGAGGTGGGTGGTACTCGGTACCTTCTACCTTCTACCTTCTACCAAAAGTACTACCTATACAACCGTGCTTGCTTGATATAAACCTTGCGATCACTCACCTGCGAGTCTACCTTAAACTCAATATCCAGGCCAAAGTCTGTCTCGCTGCATTCACAGTTATGAGGGACATTTTGGTAGTAATGCCGTTTTAAGGCCTGACAATAAGCTCCTAGCTCAAGCAGCTCTTCATCAGTCATCACCGGTTCTCCTTCCAATTCGGGTACGTTAGAAAAGGTCAGGTATTCAATCATAAAGTCTTGTCCGGGAATGATAGACCATGTCAGTAACATGATTTGATCGTGCAGGATACCGGGTTCAGGAAAAACGATACTGTATTCCTTAAACTGCACATTGATGATGAAGCCAGGATTGCTATTGTAGAGGTTCTTGGTAATAACTACGCCGTTGGCATCCTCATCTGGAAAAGAACGATGTACCAGTATGCCCATCGCACAAGATAGATGGTCAATCTTGTAGTAGCTCCGTTCCTCAAACGCACGCCAATTCCATAGGCTCGCCCATACCCTTTTGATGGCGCGCTCGATCGTCTTAGTCGGATGGTCTTTCTTCGCTGAATAAGAATTGTAAAGCCCTGCACCAGAAAACAATTCAAGATCCTCAGCATTCGTGGAGGATCGAAAGCGGAAAGCGTCGAAGTCTGCGAAATTTCGGATACGAGCTCGTACCAGGTCAACCAGGCCTTGGTCGATGGGGTGTGCCTCAATTCGTTCCTGTAAGTCCGCTAAGCGGGCTCTACGCACCGCAGGATTACTGTTGAAGGCCTCATCTGCTAGCATTTGCTCAATAAAGCCTTCTAAGCCTGCTTGCTTGAGGTGTTGGTCGTAATAGTAGAATGGTATCGCAAAGAAGTTCTCTGGTACTGGAATCGGCTGCCCATTGACTCGAACCTTGAGCATTTCTGCAAAATTAGCGGCCTTCCCGCCGATGAAAGGCACCGCGGTATGGTCTACTGGGGGCAGTTCCACTAGGCCCTGCACACTAAGATCTTTATCTAAGACTATTGTATCACGCGGCTCCGTCAAGGACCAAAAGGCATTAGCCTCTGCCAGCGTAGCTCGACGTATTATGAAGGAGTCTGATTCTACGCTCAGGTAAACTAATTCATCCAGGAGAGTATCCAGGCGTGGATTGGTCCATCCATCACGCAAAGCCATATTGGGCGTACCCCGGTTATGGCTAAGGACATTGATATGGCTCAGTGGCGTCTGGAACTCTGTAGTGATAATACCCGCTACCACCGAGACATCATTTGGAACACCATCCATCAAAAGGATATCGCGCCTACTCAAGTACGTCTCCTCCAGGTCTGGCAATGGTACCTTTCGTAGGTAGCCATAGTTTTCAGCGAGATTGAGTGCCTGGTAATTTTGTCCTTCGTACAATTCTTCAGTAGTAATCACAGGGACATCACAATCATTAAATTCCAGGCGATTAGCTAGCAAGAAGAGTTTTCCTTCCAGGTAGGAAGTCTCAATGATTTTGTCGTAGAGCAACTTTACATTTTCGCAGCTCATCTCATTGGCCGAAACGAAGTGGAGGACATAAACGTCCTGATTGCGGTAGTAGTTAATGCTCGCTGGATAGAGGTAGCGATCTTCATTTTCGCGATACTGCGTTAGGTTGAACAGGTTGTTGCCTTGATTGAAATCCAAAATATTTCGGGCAAAAAGATAGTGCAACTCATATCGTTTCGTATTCATGTAGTACATCAGCCCATCTCGCGTACTGTACATGATTTTCACAGAAGACACCTCACCATCATTGGAGCGCGAAGGAAGGTTACTCAGCAAGTCAAAGGCTACTTCATTCACCAGTTCATTAAAGTAATGCAGGTCATCATTCTCGCGCTTAAGTAGGTTTACACGCATGAGCGTATCCACACCACGAAGCGGTATCAATCGATTATAATATCCTTCCTTCTTAAAAAGTAAAGTATCCGCTTGGGGGCGAACGGATGATCGATGCCACACTGCATCCCGATCCGCGACACTCAACCGTTGCCCATCAGAAAACCCTTTGAAGGTCGCCTTTCGGCCAGCCACATTCAGCTGAATGAGATAAACCCCGAACGGTAGCGTCGGCAACAGATAGCTTCCAGAACTACCAAGGTTGTTTTCTGCCCGCATCAGACGGCCATCTACAGCGAACAGCCTCAGTGACAAGCCGAAGTCTCCTTCCCAGATCAACGCATTGTTCTGGAAACGGTAACTCATGGGGAGTGGAAAAACGGAATCCAAGGCGGTATTCTTGACCAAGAAGTCGCCGAAATAGTTGGAGTAAACGACTTGATCAGTATGCAGCAACTCAACGCTTACATCGCGGATGGGCTCTTGGGTAGCCACATCTTGCACATGTCCGTTATAGATAGCTTGCGCTTGCCCCAGGCAAGCAAATCCTAACAGGATCAGAGATAATATGCAATTACGAAGCATCATCGGCGCTGTGATTTACCAGGTATAGACGAAAAGCTCCTCTGCCGGGGTTGGGCTTTTAACAATAATTTAAGCATTTACCTCTAAGTCACCCAAACTCCGCACCTAGTTCCTTCTGCGGCGTGACTTCTTCTCGCGAGTGCGACTTTCCAGGCGAAAGGAAATTGGTAAGCTGAACTCCACCCGCACTGGCCTTTCATATAACATCCCTGGTATCCAGCGAGTATCCTGATCCTGCATTATTCGTACAACACGAAGTGACTCGTTACCACATCCCGCACCAATATCTCGAACAATGCGAGCATTGCTAACTCGACCATCCTTCTCAACGATGAACCTGATAACACAGGTCCCTTCTACTCCATTTTCACGAGCGATGGCTGGATACTTGATATTAGAATACAAGAAGACGAGCATCTTATTCATTGCACATTGTCTTCGTTCTTCCATATCTACAATATCCTCACAACCCGGGTAACGTGGCATCTCATCAACGGATAACAGAATTACCTCGGGTTCGGGTATCTGTGGCAATGGCAATAGCTCATGTGCAGCTCCTGCTTCTCCTGGTGTCAATGATTGCCCCGTCCAGCTAGTCGTATTTTCAAAAGCAGCGAAGGCTAAGGCATACTCTTGCGTAAAGCTTCTATCGGAATAGTTCCACTGACTCGTCTGCGAAAGATAAATCGAATCCTCTCTTACCAGAAATGTGGAAACACGCAAGAGTTCCCTTTTCTCCCCTTCAGGCTCTGAAGTGGAGAGGCTAACAGCTACAAATTCGTAGGTAGCAGCGGAGTCCAACTGGGTTGCGGGCATGACCATATAGCCACGAGCTTCCTGTTCATTACTCACGTAGGCCTTGTTAAGAAATGTCTCGATCTCTGAAGGTGGTATTATGGAGTGGAAGTAGAGCATCTCCCCATCTTCATAAAAACGGTAGTAGTGATAAGAAACCGGATCAGACTCCTCCATACGATAATAGAAACCATCCAGGCGGAAATCTCCTAGCTTCGTAGGCGAAGCTTCCTGCACGACTATGCCCACTTGAGCTCGCTCCAACTGCCAGTTTCTGTTCCCATTCTGACTAGCTAGGTTTAGTACTTCGCCATCCATTTCCAAATTATGACGCTGCCCAGCAATTTCGAGTACTCCATCGGCTAGGGCATACTTAGTGAGGAGCGATCCCTTTGGGGTACTAATGAGTAAGCTTCCATTTGAATAGAAATAGAACTTATTACCAAGCATACCGACAAGCTCGTCTGATTGCTGAGAATCTGAACTGACTTGCCAGGGATAACTTGTGAGGTCGACCTTCTCCTGTCCAAATGCAAAACTCGAAGAGAGAAGGAAGCCAATTATAAAAATCAAAGTGCGTAACATAAGCGCGCCAATTAGGGGTTGTTTGTAAATAGAAAACAAGAAGTTTCAGCCCTTAGTACATTCAAAATGCAATAAAGAGTGAGGCTAAACTTGCCACTCAATAGATGGAACCAAGTTTAGAAATACATAAACGGATACGTAGTTTTTCTACTGAATTATCAACTTACGTGTAGCCCTGCCTTCAGCTGCTTCAACCCGAAGCAGATAGACACCCGCAGGCAAGCTTGGCAAATTCAATTGCTGTGCTCCCACTCCTAGACGGGCGTTCCAGACCAGCTTACCTTGTTGGTTAAACAATTGAACATCAGCATCACTTTCGATACCTTCAATCTGCATCCAACCTTCAACCGGGTTTGGGTAAACCTTTAGTGGTAGACTGTTAGCTAAGTCATCTGTGTTCACAGTCCAGTCGGCAAAATTATTAAAGAACAAGGCCGTGTTGATAACCGCTGGCTCTACGCAACCACCATGATCCGCCTCAGACAGCACATCTGTGGTTACTAGATCTACAGCACCTAATTCCTGCATTACCGAATCGGCCACTACGCTATTGCGGAAAAAGACCTGATCATCGGCCATACAGTAAAAGATGCGGGTAGGCTTTTGTGGCGCCCATTCGTAAGTATCATTGTCTTCCAAGGCTTGGATCACAGGATGGTTTGGATCCCCAGCTTCCAAAATAGCTACGATACTGTCTTGCAACATATAGCGTGCAATGGGTGCCCCATGTTCCTGTGTAATGGAGTTGATTAAGAAGTTATTTAGGTTACCTAAACCGATATTGCCTTCGTAGAAATTGCGAATCGCAGTTACGTAGGCTGGCTTAAAGAATTGCTCAATATCATCGTAGAAGTCATACACATAATTGTAAGACAGGTAGGTATTTGGCAAGTAAGCGAGGAAGTTATATGGCTCATCGCTAATCATGACGTTACGCATTACACCACTGATACTGTATGGTCCAGACAAGTGACTAGCAGCAGTCACTTCCATTTCATCTGCAAGTTCCAACTCAACCGTCTGATGAAGTGCCATACTCGCGTGTCCGCCTTGAGAATAGCCGGTGATAAAGAGCTGATCGTTCAAGAGTAAGTCCATGTCCGGCGCATACCCTCTCACAGCACGAATCATATCTACTGCTGCAGAGGCCTCTGATTCACGATGCACATAAGGGTGGAAGCCACGGGCCTCTCCAGCGCCCAGGTAATCAGGTGCTAATGAAACATAGCCTAAGCCACCAAATACTTCTGCCAACTGATATCCTCCTTGCAAATTAGAAGGCACATCCTGAGGGCCATCAACCGTACCGTGTTGGTAAACAAGAAGAGGGTAAATGGTCGTTTCCTCTCGAACTGGCAATACGATAAGGCCTGAGGCAGTATCCAACTGTCCGAACACATCAGGAGTTGTATAAGTTATCTTATAACGTTCTACTCCATTCTGAATCAGAAAACCGTAGTCAGCGGCGAGTTGTTCTTGGGAACGTTGCCCCTTGTATTCGATGCTGATGAGTTCTTGAGCGCTTAGGCTAGTGAAGAAGATGAGTCCGATGAAGAGGGGAAATACAGAACGCAGGAAGTACATGAGCTATTTGAAATTTAAGGCTGATTAAAGTCATCAAATATAGTCAAGCTTAAGTAATAAATTTGCCTCCATTAATTAGACTCAGTCTAAATAGCAAACTTTACTTAACTTCGCAGCTGTTGCTCCGCTACAGAGTGATTTAAGTATAGGATCTGTTGTTCAGTATTTATCTGGCAACCAAAAGCAAGTACATGACCGCTAGCCCTTCTCCGAGCATTATAAAGCCGCAAACTACGCCACTAGGTGTAGGTGAGTCAGGCATTATTGCCGGCTTCACGCAAGCTGATTTAGCTACAAGCCTGTTAGCTATGGGTGTACTGCCAGGCAGTAAAATCCGCGTAATCCGCAAGGCTCCTTTCGGCCGAACGGTGTACGTAGCTGTTGATCAACAAAATCTGGCTTTGCGCCAACAAGAACTAGAGGCGATAGTAATCCATAAATGAGTGTCCATTTGTCCCCTGACCGCAACTTCCGTTTAGCCCTAATTGGGAATCCCAATAGTGGAAAATCAAGTGTATTTAACCGCCTGACCGGCCTTCAGCAGAAGGTGGGCAACTTCCCTGGTGTAACTGTCGATAAAAAAGTCGGCCAGTACGAATTGGAAGGCGGTAGCAATGTTGACCTGATTGACTTCCCCGGTGCTTACAGTTTTTATCCCAGTTCGCAAGATGAACGCATCGTCGTACAGACCCTGGCGAACCCGCTGGACGAAAACTATCCCGATGCCGTCCTGTATATTGCGGACCTTACATTACTGGAAAAACACCTTCTTCTATTCACCCAAATCCGAGACTTGGGCCTTCCCGTTATTTTGGCTCTTAACATGGCCGACATGGCAGAGGAGCAAGGTCTTCATGTGGATATCGAGAAGCTATCAAAGAAGCTCCAAGCCCCAGCTGTTTTACTAAGCAGTCATACAGGAGAAGGATTTGACACTCTCAATCAGGAACTGAGTAAACTAGTACAGAAAGGGGAAAACGGATCCAATACTTCTTTCCATTCGTTATCACAGGAGGAAAGTGAGTTAGCGACGAAAATTGCCGGTCACTTCCCAGCCAATAACGCCTACCAAAATCTTCTACTGGCCCACCATTACAAATGGCTTCCCCACCTCGCTGAGGAGGACCGCAAGGTAATTGCAAGTAATATCAATGGCTTTCAGAGTCTACACCATCAGGTAGAAGAAACCATGGCTCGGTTCGATCGCTTTACGCCAATGGTACAGCAAGCGATCCAAAGAAAAAAAGAAGAACCGAATTCGTTTTCGGAGGGCATTGATCGTATCCTGACGCACCGCGTTTTTGGTCCGATCATCTTTTTCGCCCTTATGTTCCTGGTTTTCCAGGCCATCTATGCCTGGGCAGGATATCCAATGGACGGAATCGATTGGGTCTTCGGTCAATTGAATGAGGCTGTAAAAGCGATTCTGCCTGCTGGTTGGCTGACAGATCTATTGACTGATGGTATTCTCGCTGGCCTTGGTGGAGTGGTCATCTTCATCCCTCAGATTGCCATCCTATTCTTCTTAATCAACCTGCTAGAGGAAGTCGGCTACATGGCTCGAGCTGCTTACATGTTCGATTCCGTCATGAACTTCTTCGGACTTAATGGCCGTAGCCTGGTCGCTTTGATCTCCAGCGGAGCCTGTGCTATTCCTGCTGTGATGAGTACGCGTACCATCGCCAACTGGAAGGAGCGACTAATCACAATACTAGTCGCCCCGTTCATTTCCTGTTCTGCTCGCTTACCGGTTTATGTAGTACTCATCGGATTTGCGGTTCCCGCAGGTGCTAATGATGGCTTCTTCAATCGCCAAGGGCTTGCCTTTATGGGCTTGTATCTACTGGGGATTGTTGCGGCGCTTGGTACAGCCTTGCTATTTAAATACGTACTGAAGACCAATGAGCGCAGCATGCTCATGCTGGCGTTACCGGAATATCGTCGTCCCCTCCTTCGCAACGTTGCTTACAACGTTTGGGAAAAGGTAAAGACCTTCGTCATTGAGGCCGGTAAGGTTATCCTGGTTATTAGTGTTATTCTCTGGGCGCTAGCTAGTTACGGCCCGAAACAAGACATGCTCGCTGCCGAAGAACAGGCTGCTTCGATAGCTACCGAACAAGCATTATCGGAGGCTGAACAAGAAGACCTTACCGCATCCTTGCAACTTGAGGCTAGTTATGCTGGCCACATGGGCAAATGGATTGAACCCGTTATCGCGCCGCTAGGTTTCGATTGGAAAATGGGCGTAGCCATTATTTGCAGTTTCGCCGCTCGTGAAGTCTTTGTAGGAACCATGGCCACAATATATAGTGTAGGTAGCGTTGATGAAGAGGCCGGTATTATTGAACGACTTGCCAGCGAAAAAGACCCGATAACCGGAGCTTCCGTTTACACCCCTGCACGATCGATGTCCCTTCTCATCTTCTATGTCTTTGCAATGATGTGTATGAGTACACTAGCCGTTGTAAAGCGGGAGACCAACAGTTGGAAGTGGCCTATTTTCCAATTTGTCCTCATGACCGGCTTGGCTTATCTGGCAAGTTTGGTAGTGTACCAGTTGATGGCTTAGAATGGTTTGAAGGTTAGTTGGTTTGAAAGTTTGAAGGTTTGAAGGTTGATTATCCTCGCGTCGGGAGACGCTCGGGAACACTTGGGAACTAGTTGGGGTAGTTGAAAGATTGAGCTTATATGCTCTTATATGCCTTAAATGGTTCAAAAGAACTAAGGTGGCTTGGGTGGGTTAGCTTAGTTAGTTGGGTTAGTTGGGTTAGTTGAGTTTCCCTTCCCTACCTTCAATGCCCTTACATGCCTTATATGGTTCAAAAAACTTAGGTGCACTAAGGTGACTTGGGTGGTTAATTTAGTTAATTGGATTGGTTGCGTTAACTAGGAATCTTAGCACCTACCCTACCCTTTTAGGCGTACGACATAAACCGCAGTGATGGGCGGATCACCCTCTTCAATTTGCCAGGCAGGGCCATTCTGCAATAGCTGTATAGCAAAGTCATTGTAGGCAGTATTGGTACTATTGAGCACCTCAAAATCACGCAAAGTGCCATCAGCCTCTACCACAAACTGCACCATGATGCGGACGCGCGGTGTATTGACAGGAGTCTGCTCATTGATGTAACGGCGGAGCGCACGGAAGCCATCTAGAGGAGCCACACTGCCCGCAGCATTGGCTCGTTCTTCTTGCTGCCTTACACCTAAGCCGGTTACGACTACCTCATCCAGAAGCATTCCACTTTCTTCCATGATGATGTCTACTTCGTTCTCTTGGGCGATAGCGATGAGTTGAGCCTCATAGCCCGTATAAGTAGCCTTCAAACTAGCCTTATCCTGATCTACTGCAAGTCGGTAGAAACCGTCGAAATCCGTGACCGTACCATTAGCCGTACCTTCTTCGATCACACTAGCCCCGATCAAGGGATAACCCTCACTATCTAGGACCTTCCCTTCGATTATCCGGTAACCTTCATTTGCTACTGGCGGGCCAACATTGCTGACTCGATAGCGCTCATCCAAACGTGTTGGATAGCCTTGATTTTGAGTTGGAAAACTCCGCTTTTCGGCGGCGGCCGGTGGAGGTGGTGCTGATGGACTGACCACTAAAGGATCCTGAGGAACCTCTTCTACCTCAAGTGCTACAACATCGGCCAAGGCGGAGTCACTATCTAATCGTCCTAAATCCTCTGCTCCGGCAGATATGGACACATCACTAAAGGCAGCAGGTTCGCTGACAACCATATCAGATTCAGAGGTAAGTCCGGCTCCAGGTTCTGATTCTTCCATTGCCAATATCAACTCACCATCACCTTCAATAACGACAGGTGTCTCATCTCTAGCCCGATCCGGACTGGAAGTACCCGATGAAACTTCAGGAAAATCGTCAAGCTCAGCAACTACAGCATCACCTTGCGTTTCAGGCGGAAGTGCGTAGTCTGTTTCAGCAATAGCTTCATCCTTAGCTGAGGTAGTTTCCTCTACAGCTAACGGAGCCGACATGGCATTGTCCTGAGAGATCGGAACCAACCACCAGGCTACTGCCAATAATAATAGGACGGCCGCTGCTACACGCCAAGCAACTAATGATCGTACTCGGCCACCAGCCCTCTTGTTGCTACTGCGTGCACGGATCCGTGCCAATCGGGCATTATGATCCTCGTCAGCATTCGCTTCGTAACCGGCAAAAGCATCGCGCAGCGCCTTATCCTCCTGAGCTGCACGCCGGAGTTCGGACTCTTCCCGAGCCGTTATTTCGCCACTGATCCAGCGACGAAGTAAATCCCGTGTATGTTGTTCTTTACGATCCACTATACGACACCATTACGTGCTTGCTGTTCTTCAATACAGTTCTTCAAGTTCCGTCGACCATTCTGGATGTTGGAACGCACCCGACCGACTTCCTCTTGACGCATCTCTGCAATTTCTTTATAACTGTGGCCCTCGTAGTAGAACAAGTGCACACAGGTCTTTTGTTGTTCGTTGAGCTGTCCGAGGCAATACTCCAAGGCGGGTTGGCGGCTATCCTCCTCCTGCTCTTCCTCTATTGGATGCCAATCTTCGGCAGAATGCATAAATGCAGGGTCAATATTTACACTAAGGTCCTTCTTTTCTTTGCGAAGCTGCATCAAGCAGTGGTTGCGAACAAAGGTGTACAACCAATTTTTGAAGTTTCGTACTTCATGCTGCCCCAGTTTTTCCTGCAATTCTGCGTAGATCGCCATGGAGGCATCCTCCGCCCTAGTTCCAGTCTTTAGGTACTGTAGGCAAAGTCCATAAATGAGTTCCAGGTAACGATCGAATAGCATGGCCAACGCAGTCGCGTCCTCTTCTTGCTGGAAACGTGCCAGCAAGACCTCATCGGACTCCTCCTGTTTCGGACTACGCAAAAAGCGGAACATTGTGCTGTTCTGACCTTGGTGAGTGATAAATATAGACTAGAATTCTTGTTGTGGGCTATTGTTGCTGACTTTTTTAATTAAGATCGAGTTTAAGGGGTACTGTTTACCGCATCAAACACCATAACTACTGATCACTGCATCTGTCCCGGCGAATCCTTAAAAAAGCACACATGCGTTTTTCACTTTTCCTACTCCTATTCTTCAGTACCCTAAACCTATTTAGTCAAAAGAACTCACCAGCAGGCTATTGGACCGTAACACTGGTAACGGTGGGCGAAAACACTATGACACCCGTTTCTAAATGGTTTCACCTCGGCACAGATGGTGATTTGCAAGGAGGCAATGGCGGCAATATCAATCTCCTCGGCACCTGGCAAATACTAGATGATGGTGGCCTACTCTTTACTACTGCTGCCGGAATAGAAGACCCAGCGGGTCCGTTCGCAATGAAGCTTGATGGCGAGCAAATGACCTTGGAGCGCATGGAGGAAGGCCAGCTGGTACAAGTAAGCCTCACCACCTACAATCCAGCGAACTGGCCCACTGCCCCTTGGGACAAAGTAAGCGGACTATGGGCCTTAGACGCTGCTAAATCCACCATCATTACAAAGGCTTACGGCTTCCAGACTGCATTCTTCCGTTGGGATAACCTTGTACTGTTCAACTGGCAGCAACAAGATGGCAGCAACTGGTCGGCACTATGGCGAATTAATGCTCATCGTCCTACTCTGGAAATAGCACCAAATGAAGAATGTGCTTCCCGCGAATCATGGGAGATCAGCTTCTCCGAGAACGAAATGCGTTGGACTCGTGATATCGAGGAAGAACAAGAAGTACTGGTCTGGAAAAAGCAAGACAACTAGTAAGGTAGAACCACTACCCAACCATCAAACTAACTAACCATCTAACCTATAGCCATTCCTTATTTCTTACGGAAGAAGATACTGATCGGGATACCGCTAAAATCAAAGTGATAGCGCAGTTGATTCTCCAGGTATTGCTTGTAGCTGTCCTTGATGTGCTTCGGGTTGTTGCAGAAGAACGCAAAAGCCGGATAAGCAATAGGTAGCTGTGTCACGTACTTGATCTTCGGTAGGCGACCACGGTGTGCGGGAGGTCCGTAGCGATCAATAGAGGTCAACATCTTATCGTTCAACTCCGAAGTAGAAATGCGGCGACTGCGGTTTGAGTACACTTCCAATGCGGTCTCAACAGCCTTGAATATACGTTGCTTTTCTACAGCCGATACGAAGACGATAGGTACATCGTCAAATGGTTCAATACGACGGCGGACCTCTTTCTCGTAATCACGAGCAGTGTTGGTCTCCTTCTCCATCAAATCCCATTTATTAATGAGGATTACTACACCCTTGTTCCGCTTTTGAATCAAGCGGAAGATGGCCATATCCTGCGATTCTACGCCCAAAGTGGCGTCAATCATAAGGATAACCACATCGGATTCATCGATCGCCTTGATGGCACGCATAACCGAGTAGAACTCCAGGTCTTCGTGCACCTTGCTCTTCTTGCGGATACCTGCCGTATCTACAAGGAGGAACTCTTTACCGAACTTGTTGTAGTGCGTATGGATAGAATCGCGGGTGGTGCCGGCGATGTCTGTTACGATATTTCGTTCTTCTCCAAGCAGGGCATTCGTCAGACTAGACTTTCCAACGTTAGGTTGGCCAACAATCGCCAATCTAGGAATATCAGAATCATCCTCTTCTTCCTCTTCGATGTACTCAACTGCCGCATCCAATAGGTCGCCGGTTCCCCCTCCGGTGATAGAAGAGAGGAAGAAGGTCTGTTCAAAGCCCAGACTCCAGAATTCATTGGCTTCTAATTGGCGCTGGCTGTTATCTACCTTGTTAACCGCCAATAAGACGGGTTTCTCGGTACGACGGAGCATACCTGCCACCTGTTCGTCGAGATCCGTGAGCCCAGTAGAAACATCTACCATGAAAATAAGGATGGTAGCTTCTTCAATAGCAATACGAACTTGAGAGCGAATAGCCGCCTCGAAGATGTCATCAGAATTGCGAACGAAACCACCTGTATCCACGACGGTGAAGTTCTTTCCGTTCCAGAAGCTATTGCCATACTGCCGGTCGCGCGTCACGCCGCTCTCGTCATCAATAATCGCCTGCCGTTCCCCGATCAAGCGGTTGAACAGTGTCGATTTGCCCACATTAGGTCTTCCAACAATGGCTACAATATTTCCCATGCTTCTCTTTTGTACAAACTTGCCTTATCTATTCCCTTCTATGATTACAAAACCTCCGAATCAGGCAAGGCGGGCAAAGGTACAGATAATGCCGGAGGTTTCTAAAGATTTTTCAGAGAACAATTGTGTAAATTGATATAGTCATTCGCGACCTAATAAACACAGGATCAAGACTTGAGCTCGGATCGTCTTGGCAACGTTCCGCACATCTCTCTATTCTGATTTCCGGATACTGACATTATCCCCTACCTTGCCGGCATGGTTTTCAGCAGCGCCATCTTCCTCTTCTATTTTCTACCTGTGTTTTTGCTGGCCTATTGGCTTAGCCCGGTTCGGTTCAAGAATGCCGTTGCACTGCTTGGTAGTCTGTTATTCTATCTCTGGGGAGCTCCTACCTTTTTCCTTTTGCTGCTCACTGCTGTAGCTTTTGACTTCTACCTCGGCAATGGGATGTACCACAGCACTAATAAAACGGCGAAGCGACAATTACTAGGACTTGGCGTCGTAGCTAATGTAGGCATGCTGGCTTACTTCAAATACGCCAATTTTTTTGTTGAGAATGCTAATGCACTGCTCGCGGAATTGGGGTTCGAGGCCGTTAGCTGGGCAGCGATAGCCTTACCCATTGGTATCTCCTTCTTCACCTTTCAGAAGTTGAGTTACTTGATTGACTTATACTATGGAAAGGCCAAACCATTGGAGCGCTTGGCAGACTACGCTCTGTACATCTTGCTTTTCCCTCAGCTCATCGCCGGTCCCATTGTTCGATTCAAGGAAATTGCCGATCAGATTCGAGACCGAAGGGCGCAGTTGACAATGGATCATCGGCTGAACGGACTGTTTCGTTTTTCTATGGGTTTGGCGAAAAAAGTACTCATTGCTGATACCCTGGGGCAACAGGTTGACTTGGCCTTCAGTGAATCTATCGCCACGCTGGGCGCATTTGATGCCTGGATTGCGATATTGGCCTATGCGATGCAGATATACTATGACTTTTCAGGCTACTCCGACATGGCCATCGGAATAGGGCTAATGCTAGGTTTCCGCTTGCCTGAAAACTTCAACTTCCCATATATATCAAGAAGTATCACTGAGTTCTGGCGGCGCTGGCATATTACACTGAGCAACTGGATGCGTGACTACCTGTACATCCCACTAGGTGGTAACCGCAGAAGCACCCAGCGCACTTACCTCAACCTGGTGGTTGTCTTTCTCCTTTCGGGATTGTGGCACGGAGCGGCCTGGAGTTTTGTCTTATGGGGATTATTCCATGGTCTTTTCCTCATTCTGGACCGACTCTTCCTAAGTCGTGTACTAGCAGCGGTTGGCACCCTACCGGCTCTATTGTTTACCTTTTTTGTCACTTTGCTGGGTTGGGTACTATTTAGGGCAGAGAGCCTTAATCTAGCGCTGGAGTACTATGGCGTTCTGTTTTCAGGAGGGAAACAAGCACTGACCTATTCCATTCATTTCTGGGCGATGCTTCTACTGGGCAGTGGAATAGCGCTACTACCCATCTCCTTTGGCGTAGACAAGCACTTGAACAATTGGTTACATAAGATGGAGAATAGGACCTTAAGCATCAAAGCTATCCTGACGATCATATTGCTGGTATTGTGTTTTTCCGAAGTGGTCGTGGCTGGCTACAATCCTTTCATTTACTTCAGATTCTAAACCTATGAAAGCGTCTACGACAAAACGGTTATGGTTTGGAATAATAGTAGCAGTACTGCTCTTCCCACTGTGTTTTCAACTGGCCAGTGGCACCATAACCTTGCCCCTAAAGGGGTATCAGCCCAAGGCAAAAGAGGTGGATTTCAGTAGGGAGAGCATTAAGAATGGGAGTTATCAAAATTATGTAGAGGCTTACGCCAAAGATCACTTGCAGAGTAAGCACTTCTTTATCCGCCTCAACAATCAGCTGAAGTATTCACTTTTCGACCACCTCAACGCCAATGATGTGGAGCGTGGGAAGAATGATTATTATTTTGAAAGCCGCTATGCGCGCACTTATCTTGGAACACGTTTTACTGGTGAGAAAATTTTATCTGAGAAAATTGAAAATATATCTGAGTTAAAAGACTCACTCAGCGCACACGATATCGAATTGCTGGTTGTACTTGCCGCTGGAAAGGGACAATTCATGCCAGAGAATATCTCAGCTCGTTATGACACCATCGTCAAACGCCCTAATGACTATGAGTTATTTTCTGCGGGCTTGGCAGCAGCGGAGATTCCGGTTTTGGATTTGCAGCAGTATCTGTTGTCTATGAAAGACACAGCTTCCTATCCCCTATTCACCCGTGGAAATATCCATTGGAGCTTTTACGCCATCTCCTTTATAACTGATACACTGGTAAGTACAATTGAGCAACAGCTAGGAGTAGACCTACCGGAATACAAGCGCGAAGCCATACGCCTGGCCTATGAACCAAGCTACTACACGGAAAAAGGTATTTTTGCTTCCCTAAATTTATACTGGACCAAGCTTCAAGACACCTTTGCCTATCGAGATATTATTCCAGCATCTCTAGTGTACGAAAACAAGTACCGTCCGAAGGTCTGGGTGGTTGGTGACAGCTTTTATGGCACCATGGAAACTTACCAGGTACCGCAGCAATTTTTCGATCCTACGACCACTTTCTTCTACTACAACAATAGCATCGTTAATGCCGCGGAGAACAAGCAATATGCACCAGGGAACATCAAGGATTACCTCTCTCAACTAGAAGAACAAGATCTCCTCATCTTGTGGACAACCGATGCCGGCATTCGCGGATTTGATTGGGAAGCAACGAACAATATTTTAGACCATTACCGTGGTAACTAACCTAGTTAACCTCAAGCCTCTCACGTAAGCTTAGGTAGCACTTCGGAGCTGCCTGCACTAATCACAAATTCAGATCAAACCTAGCGTCTCCTACTCAAAGGTCAAACTTTGTGCGTTTCTGTGTGTTTTTTCATAAAAACCGTGTGCGCACACGGTTTTACACAAAATCCCTTACCTTTGTACCAGTCAACATCAAAATCTGCCCGTATGACCATCCAAAACATCACCCCCAAAAGCCAAAACAAACTCCAGTTCACCTTCCGGTCACTGGAGCGTATCCCTGTAAAAATCTGGGCTTCGCCCGAAGCTGCATCTCGGCATGTGGCGCAGTCCATTGCACTGGCCATTCGCCAGAAACAGCAAGAGGGTGAGAACATTGTCCTTGGTCTTGCCACCGGCTCCTCCCCTATTCGGGTGTACAAAGAGCTCATCCGGTTGCATCAGGAAGAAGGTTTGTCCTTCCAAAATGTCATCACCTTCAACCTCGACGAATACTACCCACTTGAACCCACGGCCCAACAGAGCTACGTGCGTTTTATGAATGAGTATTTATTCGACCATGTAGATATCCGACCTGAAAACGTCAATATCCCTGATGGCACCATTCCTCTGGAGGAAGTCGGAGCGTACTGTGAGTCTTACGAAAAGAAGATAAAGCTGGCAGGTGGGATTGACATCCAGTTGTTAGGTATCGGGCGTACGGGGCACATCGGTTTCAACGAGCCGGGTTCTTGGGAGACTTCCATAACTCGCATGGTTCGGCTAGACAACCTTACACGTAAAGACGCTGCCAAGGACTTTGGCACCATTGATGAGGTTCCGTATCGCGCTATAACCATGGGGGTCCAGTCCATCATGCAGGCACGTACGGTTTATCTATTGGCTTGGGGTCAACACAAAGCCCCGATTGTAAAAGAAGCCGTAGAAGGAGAAATCACCCCAAATATTCCATCATCCTTCTTGCAAAAGCACCCCAATGTTCGATTTTTTGTCGATGAGGCCGCTGCGGAAGAACTTACACGTATCAACCGCCCCTGGTTAATTGGTAGTTGTAATTGGGATGATAAGCTGGCTGCTAAGGCTGTAATCTGGTTATCGCAGCGACTCGATAAACCAATCCTTAAGTTGACCAATGAGGACTACACCGAAAACCATTTGAGCGAGTTGATCTTGGCCTATGACTCGGCGTATAGTCTCAACATCAAGATTTTCAATCGCCTGCAGCGTACCATTAGCGGTTGGCCAGGAGGCAAACCTAATGTAGATGACACCAATCGCCCCGAGCGGAGTACACCCGCACGCAAGCGTGTCATACTTTTCAGTCCGCATCCTGATGACGATGTAATCAGCATGGGTGGTACCTTCTTACGATTGGTGGAGCAAGGGCATGAAGTACACGTAGCCTACCAAACCAGTGGCAACATTGCTGTCCATGATCATGATGCCATCCGCTTTATCGAATTCATGGAAGAATTTGGTGATGCCTACAATCTAAACGGAGATGAAAGCAAGGAGCTGCTGAAAAAGGCTCGTCGCGGATTGCTTCGCAAAAAAGAAGGCGCTGTAGACAGCCCAGAAGTAAGAACGATCAAAGGTATGATCCGACGCGGAGAAGCTCGCGCTGGTGCGCGCTTCTGTGGTGTTCCGGATAAGCAGATCCACTTTATGGATTTGCCGTTCTACGAAACCGGTTCCGTTCGTAAGAGTCCAATGGGGCCCAAGGATGTAGAAATCACCAAAGAGCTCTTAGAGCAAATCAAACCTCACCAGGTGTTCGCTGCCGGTGACCTCGCCGACCCGAACGGCACCCACCGCGTTTGCTTGGATATCATAACGGCGGCATTCACGCAACTTTCTTCAGAAAAGTGGATGAAAGACTGTTGGCTGTGGCTCTACCGTGGAGCCTGGCAGGAATGGCCTATCCAAGAAATTGAGATGGCCGTACCGCTGAGTCCAGAGGAAGTGACCAAAAAGCGCAAAGCCATCTATATGCACCAGTCGCAGAAGGATCGTCCGCCCTTCCCTGGCAATGATGAGCGAGAGTTCTGGGAACGCGCAGAAGATCGTAACCGAGAAACTGCTAACTTGTACCGCAAATTAGGCTTTGCCGAATACGAAGCCATGGAAGCTTTCCAACGTTGGAAACTCCCGGAGCAATAGACCATGAAACGCATTCGCATTAAGGATATAGCAGAACGGGCCGGTGTCTCTACCGGTACTGTTGACCGTGTATTACATCAACGTGGGGACGTTTCGGCGAAAGCCCGAACTAAGGTTGAAGCGGCGATGGAGGAATTGGGATATGAGCCTAATGCCTTAGCAAGCGCATTGGCGTACAACCGCACGCTTACGATTGCGGTCCTGCTCCCTTTCCCTGATGCGGATGATTACTGGCAGGCTATCAACCAGGGTATCAGAAAAGCAGGACAAGCTTTGCAGCACTTCGGTTTGAACCTAAGGCCAATCTACTTTGAGCTGGCGAGCCCAAGACACTTCTCCGAATGTGCTAACCGCTTACTTGCTGAATCTCCTGCGGGCTTCCTTTTTGCTCCTGTATTCCAATTGGAAGGCGCGGATCTTTGTCGGCAACTCCAGGCCAGAGCCATTCCTTATGTTATGATCAATACGCGCTTGGCAGAGGCCAACGCGCTGTGCTTCATTGGACAGGACGCTTACCAGGCAGGTTACTTGGCGGGCAAGTTGGCCAGCACCCTGCTTCAGGAAAGTAAGGAGACTTGGATTCTGCACCTGGAAAAGGGAGTAGATAATGCGCCGCACTTACTAGCGAAAGCGCATGGTTTCCAAACGTACTTTAAAGAGGAAGGACTACAAGATCAAGCCGTCCGAACATTAAACATTGCAGCATACGACAATCCAGAGACGCTGGCAAAGCAATGGTCCAGGGAGGTTTTGATGTATGGAATGCCGGCTTGTGTATTTGTTACGAACTCACGTGCTCACCACCTGATCGAGGCCCTACAGTTGAACGAAATGGAGGCGCCTGCCGTACTCGGCTTTGATCCAATACCTGCCAATCTGGAATGCCTAAAACATGGTACTATTCAATACCTCATCAATCAGCACCCAAAGGCTCAAGGTTACTTAGGAATGGTGGCCTTGTCTAACTTCTTACTGAAGAAAGTCAAAGCCGCTCCCGACACCTTATTGCCCTTAGATATCGTTGTGAAAGAAAACATGAGCTACCTCAACGATTGGGGTGAGGTTATGCGTATCATCTAGATCAAAGCAACATCGGTTTTCACCTCCAGCAGCGCCGGTCCATCATGTTTTAATAATTGATCCATCGCCATGTCAAGCGCTCCTTCTTCGGTCACCTGTAGACCTAAGGCGCCACAACTTTCCGCGTAGGCGGCAAAACTCGGATTGACTAATCCAGTGGCCCATACCTCAAATTGGCCAGCTCGTTGTTCCTTGGAGATCTTGCCGAGCTCATTGTTGTTCAGCACAATAACCTTCACCGGCATTTTGTACTTCACCAGTGTAGTCATTTCCGCCAGGTATTGACAAAGACCACCGTCACCTGCTACCGCAATAATCGGACGGCTATTCTCCACCGCCGCGTAGGCTCCCATGGCAGCTGGTAAGGCAAATCCAATGGATCCAAGGTAACCGGACATCAAGAAACTATGATCCTGCGTCTCAAAATAGCGGCCGAAGGAATAAGCGTTGTTACCTACATCAACACACATGACTGCATCCGCTGGTGCCTTACGCGTCAAGCTATCAAACACGGCAATTGAGCTCACGCCTTTACCATTATCTTCAAGCAATCGCTTCTGCTTTTCTGCCCGCCAAATCGACCAACGATCAGCAATTTCATCCTGGTGTTTATGCTTATTATCCAAGCCGCTTACTTGCTCATCTAGCATCTTGATAGTCACGGATATTTCTCCCCACAGGGCTACATCAATCGCGTGAAACTTACTGAGGGCTAGCGGATCAAAATCGATCTGGATGGTTGGCTTCTTGGGCGTAATGCCTGTATGCTTAGAAAAGGAAGCACCAACTACCAATAGCAGGTCGCATTCATTCATAAAATAGGAAGCAATTGGCGTACCGCTACGCCCGAGCACACCACAACCCAATGGGTGTTGATCGGAGATAAGCCCCTTGCCCTTAAAGGTAGTGACTACTGGGCAATTGAGTTTTTCCGCTAGCGCAATCACCGCCTCTCGATGGAAGCGTGAACCATGCCCCATCACTATTACTGGGCGTTCTGCTTTGTTGAGCAACTCAAGCGCTTCGCCGAAGGCCTCCGCAGGAGGTGCAATGGTCATACTTGTAATCCGACCATCAGAAGTTTGTGCTTTTGCGCCTTCTGGGGCGGGTAATTCCTGAACTTCATCCGGGAAGGTAAGGTGAGAAACATCGCGCTTTAAAATGGCGTGCTTAACTGCCAAACTCATCAACTCCGCATGCTTGCTAGTATGCTGTACCCGATGGTTAAATTCGGCAACGGTTTGGAAGGCCCGTACCAGATCTAACTCCTGGAAGTTTCCAGTACCGACCACTTGGGTAGCTACTTGTCCTGTTAGTGCCAAGATAGGAGCACGATCCACCTTTGCGTCCCAGAGTCCGGTAAACATATTGGTAGCCCCCGGTCCCGCGATGGCAAAACAGCCGGCCGGTTTTCCCGTCAATTTCCCATAAGCAGAAGCGGCAAAGGACGCAGCTCCTTCATGGCGAATGCCAAAGAACTTGAGCTTTCCCTTCTCTTCTTGACGACGCATAGCATCCGCAAAGCCAAGGTTTGAGTGCCCAACCATTCCGAAGACTCGATTGACTCCCCAATTGACCATCGTCTCTGCTATGATATCAGAAACAGTGGGCTCATGCTCCGCCTCTACCGGCATACCCACGTAGACACCGTCCGCTCTTTCCTCTACTTGATAGGTCGGTACACCATCATCGTAGCCCCCTGGTGGTTTACCGGTACACGGATGAAAGTCCCAACCATGCCAAGGGCAGCGGAGCCAACCATTTTCGATACTCCCCTCCCCTAGCGGACCACCTTGGTGCGGGCAGTGATTATCTAGTGCATTGATTTTACCCTCGTAATGGGTAAGACAAACACTTTTGTGGCCGGTTGTGACGGTCATTACACGCCCTTCTGCCAGGGCATCCTTGCTATCGAGTACTTTGTGCCAAACGATTTTCTGTTCCATGTATCTAAGGGTAGAGTTTTTTGATTAATGCCGGAATGGTGAGTCCCTGAACGAGTATCGAGAATATGACAATGCCATAAGTTAACGGCAAAAGTGTATCACCGGAAAGCGCTGGAGTCAGCGAAAAAGCCAAGGCCAGGGAAATCCCTCCCTTGAGGCCGCCCCAGGTCAGTGTATAGGTCGTCTTCAACCAATTTCCCTCCTCATGTTTAAGCAACGAATACGGTACCGTGACCGAAACCCAACGTGCCAGCAAGGACACCAAAATCATGACGGCAACCAAACCGATGTAGATGGGCTTCATACTAACCAGGTGTAGGGCTAAACCAATCAACACGAACAACACACCATTTAGGCTTTCATCCAGTATATGCCAGAAGCCCACCAGTGTCTTTTCTGTTTCTTTCTCAATATCTCCCAGCTTGATATGGTAGCCTAGATACAAACCTGCTACTACCATTGCCAGAGGACCAGAGGTGTGCAAGAGCTGCGCCAAGGTGTAACCGCCAAAAACGATAGCCAGACTGATCATCGTAGCCAAGAAGTGGTTGTCTTCGCTCAGCTTGATTAATCGAAAGCCCGCTACTCCAAGTGCAGCCCCGAGTGCAAGGCCCAGCAATACCTCCTCAGCAAACAAGACTAGTATCTCTTGTGCTAGACCACCTTCTGCGGGGTGCATATCCATTCCTGTTAGTAGCAATAGAGCTGAGAAAACAATCACACCGATACCATCATTAAAGAGTGATTCACCCTCGATTTTTAGCTGCAAAGAAGGACTCACATTGGCCGTCTTCAGCAGGGCCAAAACAGCGATAGGATCTGTTGGTGAGATCAATGCTCCAAACAACAAGCAGTGCAAATAGGGAATCTCCAAACCAAATAGCCCACTGAGATAGTAGCAAGCAGTACCAACGAGGAAGGTAGCCAGCAGTACGCTGAAGGTAGCAAATAACATGACTGACCAGCGTTCTTTGCGAAGGCCGGTAACATCAACATGCAAAGCACCCGCAAACAGCAGGAAGCCCAACATAATATCAAGCAATACCCGTCGAAAATCGGTACTGAGGACGATATCGCAGAAGAATTGGTAGGCTTTCGGAAGGAGTGGTTCCAGTATGATGACAACTATCGCTAAACCCAAGGCCAAAACCATTTGTCCGATCGTACTCGGTAATTTGAGCCATTTATAGTTGATGAAACTAAAAAGGGCAGCTAAGGTAAAGACGACGCTAAAGGACTCGTACATGCTAGGAGTTATCCGTTAGTAGATGACCACTGCAGAGGTGTTCTTCTGTCATCATATACAGCGGTAGATTATCAATATCGATATACAGTACTTTCCAACCATGTGCCTCTGAAGACTGCCCGGTAAGACGGACACGCTCTCCCACCATCGAAAGGATTTTCTGATGAACCGGGCGGCCTTGACTATCTTGAATCAAATAGTATTCGAATACTCCCGCATCTCTTTCCGAAGGGCTCTTCAACACCGGTGGAATACCACCACTGATGCAGCGGATGGCACAACTCTTGTGCGTTTTTCCTTCTCCTGGCTTCATGACACCAAAGTAGCACTTAGGGTCAATGACTTCTCCGTTTATCACGGCTTCTGAAAGTGATTGCATGGAAAGTGCGGTAGCAGAAGTACCTGGTTCGAGTTCAACCAAGGCGTCCGCCTGCTCCGTCAACTCCAAGAGTGTTTTACCATCTCCGTAGATCAACGATCCGCGCATGGTGACGTTTTTGCCGTTCAAGGATTCTCCTTGCGCTTCTTCCATCTCAGCGATGATGCCCTCGGCACCAAATTTGCCGTATCCGACTAGAAGAATGTTCGGCGAGCGCCCTTTGGCTAGAGAGGTAGCTTCTGTAACTAAGATCGGATAGGGCTCCGCGTAGTAAGTACCGCTAATCTCCGTTAATTGGCCAAACTCGAAGTAATGGTCGTTGAATGGTTTTTGCCAGTAGACCACAGACGCTACCAAAAGTAGCAGTAGGACTAGAATTATTGTCACTCGCGTCTTCAAGAAACTCCGAGTTGAGGCCGGCATTTCATCTTGCCAGCCGATATAGAAAGGTGTTTTATCAGCCATAGTATTGGTCGACTTTAAAGTTGAACAGGTTCCACCGCTGTCCCCTCCGGTAGTGCATTCGGATTTACCCAAACGGTATCCTTGATGACGCGTAATTGATAAGTATGAAGTTTCTCTTTGAACGGAGCCGGCGCCTGACCATTTTCAGGCAGATATTGGTAGCCGTGCCAGGGGCAGGTGATGCATCCATCCACTACTCTTCCTTCTCCAAGTGGCCCCATCTGGTGCTTACAAACATTATGGACAGCTGATAGCTTGCCATCATACTTGAAGATGGCTATGTTTTGCCCATCGACAAAAACGCTCTTCCCGCAGCTATCTTCGATTTCGTCTACACGTGCTACCTCGTAAAAACCATCCTTCATCAAGGCTGTTTTTTGCGCCTGCAGTTGACGGTTTTCTTTAATGCCAACATAGAGGTGTAGGCCACTGATTAAAAGGAACCCACCCCAAAGCAGTATCTGATAAAAGACATCCTGCTCGTATTGTAAAGTACCTAATGCTACGTGTGCTATCACTAAGCCATAGGCCACATAAACCAGCATGTGCATAGCCTTCCAGAAACGTGGCCCTAGGTTCTTGAGCCAGAAATCATGGCTAGTAACAGCCATGAGCAAAAAGATCAGCAGGGCAAAGAAGCCCAATATTTGAAAGGGAAAAGCACTAATGGATTCGTAGTGCTGATTCGACAGAAACACACTCGCCAGTGGGTTAATATCTCCCAGGGCATGGAATTGAATAATAGAGAAAAGTCCGTGCACTAGCACCAATATAAACATCGACACTCCCATGTGTCTACGATTATAGAGTAAGGGCAAGAAGCGAGTATCCAATCGACTTAAGGGTCCAATCAACAAAATGATATGCAAGAGGACCACCCCGGTAAACGCCGTAGCACGGATAATCATCGTTTCGGCAGTTATCTCTGGATGAAGCACAAACTCCAGCACACTGAAGCTTATCAGGATCAGGCCGATTCCCAGCCAGAGAATACGGTCGTATATTTTCTTTTGACGATTCCACAAGACCGCCTCATAAGTAACAGCCATCTAAAAGGATTGTAGGAGTACTAGGAAAATAATGATCAGGATCAGGCTCCACATCACAAGGTGGCGCCGACGAAGTTGCGGAGTCATGAATTGCGTTTTTTAATCCATTTTGGTAATAGCAGGGGCCATAGAAAAATGACTCCCGGTAGAATGATGAGCTTAAAGCCCCGGGTACTTCCCGAGACTCCTTCATCAATTTTTGCTGCCCCTTTCCAAATGAAAAGCCCAGCGAAGATGAGTCCAATAAGAAGATAGAGACTCAGGACTTGCAGGCAGGCATTAACGATGGTTTCCATGTATTAAATAGGCGTTTAACAGATTAGGAAGATAGCAAATTCCTTTTTCCCACTATTCCGTGTCTCCCTACATCTGCACAAATAAAGGTCCGATAGGATGGATTTCGTATTTTAAGACCATAAAAGCTACCTAAGTGTTCCGATCGTAACATTATCTGATAATTGGACACCCTAATTTAGCACCTAACATCAATCCTTAAGCATATATGCAAGCCATTGCCCCGAGCTTGGACAAAAGGCAAATCATTTCTGAAATCAATGCCTTAGCAGGACGCTACAAGCTGACGTCTAGACACCACTTTGATGTCTATCTTGCTCCAGCATCGGCTATTCCCTATACTTTACAAGAAATCGGACGGTTGCGCGAGATCACCTTTCGTGCGGTTGGTGAAGGCACTGGCAAAGAGCGAGACATTGACGCCTTCGATCATTTCTTCCACAATCTTTTCATTTGGGATCGTGAGGCGGAGCAGATCGTAGGAGGATACCGCGTTGGTTTCGGTCAAGAGCTCTATGATGCTTATGGAGTGGCTGGCCATTATATCAGCACCTTATTTGATATCGAAGCGGAAGCCTATCCCGTTTTGCGGCAATCGATCGAACTGGGCCGTTCCTATGTAGTACCCGAATACCAGAAAGGATACCTCCCCTTTTTCTTATTGTGGCGGGGAATACTCCTTACGCTCATGCGCAACCCGCAGTACCGTTACCTTATTGGACCGGTCAGTATCAGCAAATTCTACTCTGACAACTGCAAGGGGATGATCGTTCAGTTTGTAAAACGCTACTATTTCGATCATCAGCTAGCTCAGCATTTCCATCCCAGGACGCCATTTATTCCGCAGGTAGAGGAGGTAGAGGTGGATAAGATTGAAGGACAAGGCTTGAAGGACCTCGAATCATTTCTAGCGACCATTGAACCTGTACACCTGAAACTACCTGTTTTGCTCAAGCAATATACCAAGCTCAATGCGCGCTTCATCAGCTTCAATCTCGACCCCAACTTTTCTGATGCACTAGACGGTCTGATGATCCTTAACTTGGCCGATCTTCCACCGAACATCATTCAGTTACTGGAGGAAAAATAATGGGGATAATAGAGTTTATTAAAACGGATTTCGTATGAGTCTAAAACATCTTTTTCCCTCACTCTT
>CAJXOS010000040.1 GCA_913057725.1 uncultured Lewinella sp. | reverse complement strand
CCATTTCCCTAAAATTCGGGATGACTCATGTTTTACACCTGAGAACTAGTATGAATCTGCTACAGTAGCATCCGCGCTGCACGTTGTACGCCAGCTATGAGCTGCTCTACATCGTCTTCATTGTTATAAGCCGCAAAGGATGCCCGTACGGTACCTGGGATACCAAAACGATCCATCAATGGCTGTGTACAGTGGTGTCCGGTACGAACGGCTATACCAAGCTTATCCAGGATGGTTCCCACATCATATGGGTGTGCGCCATCAATCAGGAAGCTGATCACGCTAGCTTTGTTATCAGCAGTACCAATGATCCGCAGGCCATCGATAGCCAGCAGCTGCTCAGTAGCTGATTGCAATAGTGCATTTTCGTGAGCTGCGATATTGTCCTGGCCAATCTTTTCGATATAGTCCAGGGCAACGCCCAGCCCTACAGCACCAGAAATATCAGGCGTACCCGCCTCAAATTTATGAGGCAGCTCGTTGTAAGTCGTTTTCTCGAAAGTAACAGTCGCAATCATCTCACCACCACCCTGGTAAGGAGGCAGATCTTCCAACCACTTCTTCTTACCATAGAGAATTCCTATTCCGGTAGGGCCAAATACCTTGTGGCCAGAGAAGGTATAGAAGTCGACATCCAGCGCCTGCACATCCACCTTCATGTGAGGGGTAGCCTGTGCGCCGTCCAGTAATACCGGAATGCCTCTTTCGTGCGCCTTAGCTATCACTTCCTCTACCGGATTGATAGTACCCAAAGCATTAGACACATGTACAAGTGCTACAATCTTGGTACGATCAGTAAGAAGCTTCTCATATTCATCCATGAGGAGCTCTCCCTTATCATTAACTGGAATAACCTTCAAGGTCGCGCCACTTTGCTCGCAAGCCAGCTGCCAAGGCACAATATTAGAGTGATGTTCCATTGCTGAGATCACCACTTCATCGCCTTCGCGTAAATACTTTCGTCCAAAGGAAGAAGCTACCAGGTTGATACCATCGGTAGTACCCTTCACCAGGATGATTTCTTCGGTACTTGCAGCATTAAGAAAACGGCGAGCGCTTTCACGCCCCTGTTCATAAGCATCAGTAGCCTGTTGGCTAAGCTCATACACACCACGGTGTACATTAGCATTTTGATGCTTATAGTAGTAGTCCAATGCATCTAGCACCTGCTGTGGTTTCTGGCTAGAAGCCGCACTATCGAGAAAAACAATAGGCTTACCACGCATCTGTTCACCTAAAAGCGGGAAATCCGCCCGGATGGTATCGATATCGAAGGCTGATGTAATGATGGAATTGGACATGAGGTTATTGTTGCTCTACTTAATCAATTGGGCTGCTAGCCCACCCTACTATTCTAATCTCTCTTATGCGCTGAACTTCTCCGCAAGTTTACCTTGGGCCCACTCGCGAATAGCGTCATTTGGCATTTCCTCAATCACTTCGCCAATGAATGCTTGCTGTAGCAATTGGCGAGCTTGTGCTTCTGGAATACCGCGGCTACGCAGGTAAAACACACTCTTTTCATCCAGCTGACCGATGGTAGCACCGTGGCTACAACGTACGTCGTCTGCATAAATTTCAAGCTGCGGCTTGGCATCCATGATAGCATTTGGCGAAAGCACCAAACTACTGTTTTGCTGGAAGGCATTGGTCTTTTGTGCATCCTGGCGAACCATTACCTTACCATTGAATACGCCACGAGCGTAGTCAGAGAGGATTCCTTTGTACAGCTCATTACTCTGGCAGTGTGGCACCGCGTGATCGATAAAGGTTTGGTTATCGATATGCTGCTGCTTATTACCGAAGTATACACCGTAGTAATTCGTCTCCGTATTAGAGTTAAGCAAGGTAGTGCTCAGGTTGTTACGTACCACTTTACCACCCAAATCCAGGCGATATGAACTGTATACGCTATCGCGATCCTGGCGAACCAAGGTGTTGTTTACCTGCAATGCTTTAAGGCCTTCCAATTGCAACTGGTAATGGTGCAAGTGAGCATTGCCCTCTACGCTGATCCAGTTGGCACTGTTGGTAAAGTACGTTCCCGCATCATCTGCAGCTTGATAGCTTTCAATGATAGAAAGGTTACTGCCTTTACGGCTACGTACAAAGAGCTGTGGATGGCTCTTGTGCGCATGCTCCGAAGCAGTGCTCAAGTGCAAGAAGTGAATTGGGAAAGAAGCTTGGGTGTTAGCCGCAACCTCTATATAAAAGCCATTTTGTGCGAAGGCACGATTCAATGGCAAGAAGGTATTCTGAGCGGTACCTCCAGCTTCACCTACCTGGCTCTCCATCCAGGCACGCTTCTCCTCATCTTCCATTGCGGTAGCAACGGGAATGACTTGAACGCCTTCTGGCAACTGATCGAATGCTGTCCACTGCTCCTGCAGATTGCCGTTTACAAAAACGAAAGTTGCTGCCTCCAATCCAGGAATACGGAAAGGAGCCAATCCTTCTTCGTTCAAGTTTGAAGCTGCTACATTATGGAACTGCGTATCCATCATCCGTGCGATCGGAGCACCAGAGTACTTCCAGTCCTCATCGCGGCGGGTAGGGAAAGCCGTAGCATCCAACTGCTCATAGGCAGCCAGACGAAACTGCGCCATTGGATGATTGCTGTGGCCGTTCAAACCTTGTCGATAGGTTTGGAACAATTGCTTGAACCAGTCTTTGGTTGCTGTATCTTGATCCTGCAAACTTGCCGACATGTTAGTCTATTGTTGCTGCCTGCGTTAATTACAGGCAGTTGCTTTTCAAAAAATTGATACTGTTTTGCTTACAGCTTATACTGTAGCGCCCTGCTCCGCCTTAATCCAATCGTAACCTTTCTCCTCTAGTTCTAGCGCAAGGTTCTTGTCACCGGTCTTCACGATGCGACCTTCGTGCAATACGTGCACATAATCTGGAACGATATAGTCCAGTAGGCGCTGATAGTGAGTGATCACGATAAAGGCGCGATCTTCGCTACGCAGTTGGTTTACAGCATCAGCTACAACCTTAAGTGCGTCGATGTCCAAACCACTATCGGTTTCGTCCAGGACAGCCAGTTTTGGCTCTAGCAGTGCCATCTGAAGCATTTCGTTACGCTTCTTTTCACCACCAGAGAAACCTTCGTTCAAAGAACGCTTCAAGAACTTCTCGTCGATGCCCAGCATCTTCGCCTTTTCGCGTAGCAGCTTAAGTACTTCCACTGGCTTTAGCTCTTCCTCACCACGAGCTTCGCGGATCGCGTTTACAGAACTCTTCAGGAAGGTAGCGTTACTCACACCTGGAATTTCTACAGGGTACTGGAATGCCATGAAAACGCCAGCGTGGGCGCGCTCATCTACTTCCATGTCTAGGAGGTCTTCACCACCGAATTCTACTGAACCACCAGTTACTTCGTATTCTTCGCGGCCAGCTAGGACGTTTGCCAATGTACTCTTACCAGAGCCGTTAGGGCCCATGATAGCGTGTACTTCACCTGGCTTAACTTCCAGGCTAAGGCCTTGCAAAATGGCTTTCTCTTCTACGGATGCTTGGAGATCCTTGATAGTAAGCATGAATGCTGTATTTATAAGGTTGTATTATATTTAGTGCTCGTCAAAAATTATCTCCCCTCTTTTTGTTCAGTATCTTAACTTGAATAAACTCATTATCAATCGTTTATATCTTCATTAAAATACTGAAGTCGGGAATTAATTATTCGACTATTACTTTGATTATCCTACGCTGCCTTCCAGGCTAATAGCCAGCAGCTTCTGAGCTTCAGCGGCAAACTCCATAGGTAGTTCGTTGAATACCTCTTTGCAGTAGCCGTTAACGATCATATTGATAGAGTCTTCTTCACTCAGACCACGTTGCTGTAGGTAGAACAACTGGTCTTCACCAATCTTAGAGGTTGTTGCCTCGTGCTCTACTTTCGCAGTATTGTTCTCAATTTCCAGGTAAGGGAAAGTGTGCGCACCACAACGGTCACCCATCAGTAGAGAATCACACTGTGAGAAGTTGTGTGCATTTTCTGCCCGCTTGCCAATCTTTACCAATCCACGGTAAGAATTGTCAGAACGACCCGCCGAGATACCCTTAGAGATAATGGTAGAACGCGTGTTCTTACCAATGTGGATCATCTTGGTGCCAGTATCTGCTTGCTGGAAGTTGTTGGTTACCGCTACAGAGTAGAACTCACCGACAGAGTTATCTCCCTTCAGTACGCAGCTTGGGTATTTCCAGGTTACGGCAGAACCCGTCTCTACCTGCGTCCAGCAGATTTTAGAGTTCTTACCCTGGCAGATTCCACGCTTCGTTACGAAGTTGTAGATACCACCTTTACCCTCGCTATCACCAGGGTACCAGTTCTGGACAGTTGAGTACTTGATCTCCGCATCATCCAGCGCGATCAACTCTACTACAGCAGCATGTAGCTGGTTCTCATCGCGCATTGGAGCGGTACAGCCTTCGAGGTAGCTTACATAGCTGCTGTCTTCAGCAACAATCAAGGTACGCTCAAACTGACCTGTATTAGCCGTGTTGATCCGGAAGTAAGTAGACAATTCCATTGGGCAACGAACGCCCTTCGGGATGTATACAAACGAACCGTCACTAAATACCGCCGAGTTCAAGGCAGCGAAATAGTTATCAGTATAAGGCACTACGGTACCTAAGTACTTACGAATAAGCTCTGGGTGATCGTGTACCGCTTCGCTGAATGAGCAAAAGACAATACCCAACTCTGCCAACTTCTCCTTATAAGTGGTCTTAACAGATACACTGTCAATTACGGCATCTACCGCTACACCAGCCAGTACCTTCTGCTCGTCCAATGGAATACCGAGTTTATTAAAGGTCGCTATTAGTTCTGGATCTACCTCATCAAGGCTCTCATATTGAGGCTTCGTCTTGGGTGCGGCGTAGTAACTAATGTCCTGATAATCGATCGGGTCGTACTTCACATTTGGCCAACGTGGTTCTTTCAACGTCTGCCAATGGCGGAAAGCCTCCAGGCGCCACTCCGTCAAGAATTCAGGCTCATTCTTCTTTGCAGAAATCATGCGGACCACCTCTTCATTGAGGCCTTTCGGAAATACTTCCGTCTCAATGTCGCTGGTAAATCCGTACTTATATTCACTTTGGGTGTGTTGTTCCAAAGTCTGCATCGAATCACTCATACTAGGCTATGCTTTAAAATTTAGACTAAATCTAAATAAGTTCTCGTACTGAGAAGACAAAATCTTAGTTGGAAAGTTCAGCTCCAAGAGCGGAATTTTTCCATTTCGTGCCGCAAAGATAAAAAAGGAAGATAGAAGGAAGTGATTTAGAAGCAGTCAAAGTGCGCAAATCTTCCAAAATAAGACAGTTTTATGATCATAACAAAATGTTGTCATCATCTTACCTAGACATTACCTAATGATTAGGTATTGTCCAAGTCAGGACAGAACGTGCCGAAACCAAATTTCACTCATCGATCTAGAGCGATCAAGTTCCAGTCGCGAATGTAGTTTCGAACTGTAATCTGATCTATTTCCGTACTATCTTGTAAGCATATAAAAACCATCAAATGTCGAACCCCAAAATCGCCCTGATAACTGGTGCCAATCGAGGAATCGGACTAGAGGTCGCACGTCAGCTTGCTGCCCTTGGGCACCAGGTGATCCTTAGTAGTCGCGATGAAGAAAAAGGGCGGGCTGCCCTGGCCTCTATTCAGCAGAACCAGGACTTGCTTAGTTATCACCAGTTGGATGTAACTGATGCGGAAAGCGTTGAGCGTATCAAGAACTGGATTCTCAATCAATATGGCAGGCTCGACATCCTGGTCAACAATGCAGGCGTTAACTATGACACCTGGCATCAGGCTTTGAATGCAAATCTGGTGGAATGCCACGAGACCATTGAAGCTAACCTGTTTGGCCCTTGGAACATGTGTCAAGCCTTTCTGCCGATCATGCAATCAAATGGCTTTGGCCGGGTCGTCAATGTATCTAGCGGTGCTGGGGCGCTTACGGGTATGGGGGGAGGTACACCTGCCTATTCTATCTCCAAGGCAGCTCTCAATGTTTTGACCATCAAGTTGGCAGCTGAAGTGCGAGGCGATATCCTTATCAATGCCGTATGCCCCGGTTGGGTAAGAACCGATATGGGCGGAAGTGCCGCTACGCGCTCGGTAGCAGAAGGCGCCAGCGGGATCATCTGGGCTGCAACACTAAATGCCGGTGGTCCCAACGGTGGATTCTTTCGGGATGGGAGGCGGATAGATTGGTAGGCCTACCAAAAATTACCCGATTTGCTATCCATCCATAGCGGTCATCGTACCTTGCGGCGATTACCACTATAATCGCGTTTATGAGTCAATCATCCAGCAGTATTCGCCACATTCTACTCCTCAATCTGGCGATGCTTTGTATTGCTACTTCTGGGCCACTAGGGCGAGCCATTGACATGACTCCAGTATTGGTCATCCTTTGGCGGGCGGGGCTTGCCATTCTCTTTTTTGTGGGCTTACTGAAGTGGCAGGGTGTGTCTTTGCGCACCAAGAACAGCAAAGACAGCTGGATTTTATTAGGGGGTGGCGTATTAATTGCCATTCATTGGGTTACCTATTTCATTGCCCTGCAATTATCAAGTGTAGCCATCGGGATGCTGTCCCTATTCACCTATCCCGTGCTGACGGCTATTCTAGAACCCCTCATTCTGAAAACGCGCTTTCAGTGGGCGCATCTACTACTAGGTGCGCTCACTATATTAGGGATATACTTTCTCGTTCCCGAAATCGATGTGGCCAACCAGGAATTCCAAGCCATTGGTTGGGGGTTGGTTTCCGCCTTAGCCTATGCCTTTAGAAATATCTTTATGAAACGGCAGGTGAGCAAGTACAGCGGCACCTTGATTATGTTTTACCATATGCTAGCTGTATTTGTGGTGTTGCTACCTGCTATCTACTGGTATGGCCCGGGAGATGTGGCGGGTCAATGGCCCTATCTTCTTGCCCTAGCTATCATCACCACTGCTCTGGGACATACCCTATTCCTGGGTAGCTTCCGGCATTTTTCCATCACTACCGCTAGTATTATGAGTTGCGTGCAGCCCATTTATGGTATCGCCCTGGGTGCACTCTTTTTGCGGGAGTACCCGGGCTGGTCTACCTACGTTGGTGGCGGAATTATCCTACTTGCTGTACTGATTGAGAGTTTGCGGGTGCGTCGCTAGCGAAACTTCCATTGCATCATGGCCAGCAGGCGTAAAGAGTTGTCCTACTAAGGGCCAAAGTACATGGACCACTTCTTCCAACCAGTATTGGCGCTCTTGTGCTTGCATACTGTGCTGTAGTGCAACCCCATTGAGGTACCAAAGCCGATTGGCGGTCACAGGTACTTTGATGTCAGGCAGAATTAGTCCTTCTGCTTTGCCCTTGAGTAGTAGCTGTTGAAAGTGAGTTTGAATATTGGAGGAGATAACTGGCCGCACCTCAGCGGTAAGCAAAGGATACTGCTCATCGACCAACCGCAGATAGGCTCTGCGTTTTTGGTTTTCCGGGCGCTGGAGTACCACAAGGCTGTAGTACAATTTCTGGATGGCATTAACGGATAGTTGCCAGATGATTTCGAGTTCCGTTTGCAGTAGATAGACGCAATAGTGTGTACAGGCTTTCAGCAATTGACTGTAAGACAGGTACTGCTCTCGAAATTCAGCTGGGCTTAAGCCTAGCTTACGGCGCAAATAGGTTTCATTGACTTCTTCAGGCTGCCCTGCTGTCAGGACAGAAATGATCATTTGGAGCTCGGGTTGCATACAATGAAGGACTGACCGACTAGTGCCGGCGGATGATTAATGATTTGGCGTTGAAATAGGTAAGTATCTAGTCGATAATCGTCCTTTTTTAAAAAGGCAGTGGTCCGCCTTGATGTCCTTCTGATCTGTAATGCATCCGAAAGACGCTCAAAACGGCCACTGCGTTGGTTGACAAACTAAACTCTGTTTCTTTTAACACTTATTTCTTGTTTCCAATCCTTCTCCGGCAAGGTTCTGAAGACGTAATCCCAGAGTGGACTTGACACCCCGAATAAGATCTCGTCCGTGGAGTAATGATGGATCGCATGATTGATCCAAAGCGCTCGGAAGAAATTCTTGGGCATCGGAAAAATGTGCACGATGTAATGCACCAATAAATAGGACGCGTATCCGGCCAAGAAGCCGGCCAGTAAGCTAAATCCATAGCGCCCCAGTAAAAATTCGAATATCAATAGCAGAACGGTGGCCACTATCAGCGAAAGCCAAGGTGGCATGGCCAGACGTTGCTTGTCCTTGGGGTAATCGTGATGAATACCATGGACTTTGTAGGTAAAATCAACAAAGCCCTGTGAGGCACCCTCCGGTGGATGGTATACCCAACGGTGAACAACGTATTCGGCGAAAGTAAAGAGCAGTAGCCCCGAGAAAAACAAGCCAACAATAGTTGCTACCGGCAAGTGTACCTGTGCTACCGTGTAGTACAATAAGCCTCCGGCGTACAGAAAGAAAATAGCAACCGGAAAAGCAATGTGAGTACGAGTAAGTTTGTTGAGAAACGGATGTTTGAATAGGTCTGGTGAACTATCAGACCTGACGTTTGAGGTGGATTTCATGATCGTGGTCTTTTGCGTTTTTCAAATTGGTCTTGTCGTAAGGAGGATGACCTGAGAAGGCGATCCCCCTTATAAAAACAACTATATAAGTACCTGATTCGGTTGTATTTGCCTCGCATTTATAAAGACTAGTTCGAAGACTTACAGCGGTTACCAAACAGGTCTACAGATGGGCTCCTACTACACTAACTTTATAGTTTAATTTTTAGGTTAAACAATTTAGTTAAGAGAATAGTTTACCTAGCAAAGCAATCTTTGATTTTATGAAAATTCTATTCTTCGTACTCCTCCTGACCTTTGGGAATGTTCATTTAGGACATGCGCAAGAAAGCGCCAGCGTACGCGTTCAGGTTCAAGACATTGAATCCAGTGCTAGTGGGCCTTTAGTCATTATGCTATTTGCCAGTGCAGATGGTTTTCCGATAGATCCAGCACAGGCCATTCGTAAAGGAACCGTCACTGCAAATTCCGCTAGGGCTAATTATACTTTCGAGGATGTTCCCGTTGGAAGGTATGCTGTGGCAGTGTTTCAGGACGAAAATGAAAATGGTACCGTGGACTCCAATTTCTTAGGAATACCGAAAGAACCCGTTGGTGCCTCAAACCATACTCGTTTAGGCCGTCCAAATTTTAGCAGATGTGCTTTCCAACATGGGACGAGTAGTCCCGTCGTCACTGTTAAACTCCTAAATCAATAGCGCTTAGTGCGCAAAAACCTCAAACCAACTCAACATGCAAAAGGTATTATCATTCATCGGAATATTAGTAGCCAGTAGCTTGACTATTGCTCTTAGCCCCTATTATATGAGCAACTGGAACATCAGTGATGACTACAATATTCGCTTTTCTGGGCGTGGTGCGGAAGGCACTTTTAAAGGCTTGCAGGGCACCGTAGATTTTGATCCCCAGAACCTGAGCAACGCTCGAATGGATGTCCAGGTAGACGTAAAGACCATCGACACCGGTAACAGCACGAAGAACCGGCACGCCAAGGGCGACAGCTGGTTTGATGCAGCAAAATATCCACTAATCAAATTCCGCTCTAAGCGTTTTGCCCGCTCTAGCTCCGGCTATGTTGTCACTGGTGACTTGACACTCCATGGCACAACCAAAGAAGTGCGTATTCCCTTCACTTTTTCCGAGCGAACGAATGGCGGACTTTTTGAAGGTAAGTTCAACGTCAACCGAGAAGAATATGGGATCGAAGGGCCATTGTTTTCCTTTACAGTAGCTGAAGAATTCGAGATTGAATTGCGGGTACCGGTTAGTGAGTAATGGATTCGGTTAAAGCCATTTACTATTGAACCACCTAAGGCACCTTAGCGCACCACAGCTCGCAGGTCTGAACCATTGTATGGGCAGAACCGTTGTGAGCTCGTATCCTTTAAGACATCATAGAAATGCCACAAGAAGAGCGCCCCGACATAATGTCTATCGAAACCGGCAGTGAACTGAAGCGATGGTATTGGCTGAAAGCCGAACTCGTGGCACATTGCCAAGCATTGGACATCCCGTATACAGGTAGCAAGGCCGAGATTTGCGAGCGACTAGCAACCTTCATGGACACCGGTAAAATAGTGAAGCCCAAAGCCACCAAAAGAACGAGTAAGTTCAATTGGGCAAAGGAGGTTTTGCATCCAGGGACCATCATTACGGATAGCTATCGGAACGGACCAAACGTTAGACGCTTCTTCATCGAACATATTGGCCCTAGCTTTCGTTTTACTATCTCATTCATGCAATGGATGAAAGCAAATACGGGCAAAACCTTAGCTGATGCAGTGATTGCATGGCAGGATTTGCAAGAAGCAGAAAAGGCCCCAGGTTTTAAGACAAAGATTCCCGCAGGAAATCAATTCAATCAGTACCTGCGCGACTTTTTCGAAGCGAACCCTAATTTAAGTATGCAAGAAGCACGGCAGTGTTGGGCACAGAAAACGCAAGGGCCAGCACCGCATCGCTATCAAACAGCGGATTTGCTATTTTTGCAGCAGAAGAGTTGAATCGAACATGACAATTAACGAAATCCAGGACGAGATCATCGATGAGTTTGGCTTTTTTGATGATTGGATGGATAAATACGAATACCTCATCAGCCTAGGCAAAGACCTACCCCTGATTGATGAGAAGTATAAGGATGAGCAACACCTGATTAAGGGTTGCCAGAGTCGGGTTTGGCTACATGCTGGATCTGAGCTAGACAAGGTTAACTTCACGGCTGATAGTGATGCCATTATTACTAAGGGTATAATTGCCTTGTTGATTCGCGTACTTTCCGGACAACCATCTGGTGATGTGGCACATGCTGATCTCTATTTTGTGGATAAGATTGGCTTACATGAGCACCTCTCCCCTACCCGTTCTAACGGACTAAGGAGTATGGTAAAGCAAATGAAACTCTACGGCTTAGCGATGGCCGCACAAAACGAACAAAAGCATGGATAAGGATACGATCATGGCTAACATCATTGCCGCGATCAAGACGGTGATGGACCCTGAAATCCCCGCTGACATCTACGAGTTGGGACTGATCTACAAGGTAGAATTAGATGATGAGGGTAAACTATATATCGAAATGACGCTCACCAGCCCCATGTGCCCAGTGGCCGACTCTATGCCAATGGAGGTACAGGAAAAGGTGATTGCCGTAGAAGGCGTGAACGATGTGGACCTTCGCGTGGTGTTTGATCCACCGTGGGACAAGAGTAAAATGAGTGAAGAAGCTCAGCTACTACTAGATATGTTCTAATAAAGGTCGAAAGACAACGAACTGAAATGGGCCTGTACATTTGTGATGTACAGGCCCATACTCATTAGGCTTACTGCTTAATTAGTTTTCGATAAAACACCTGCCCATCTACTTGAATTTTCAAATAGTACAAGCCGGCGGGTAATGCACTAAGGTCAAGCTGCTGTCCGTAATTATCGGTATACAATAGCTGGTATTGAGTCAATAATTGCCCCGTTGGAGAATACAGTTGTCCCTGCACCCACTGTTTTGCAGTCAACTTCAGCTGAAGGAATGAATTGCCCATCGTTGGGTTCGGGAACAGTTGTAACTCGCTAATTCCAAGTGAATAGAGGTCTTGAATAGAATTGGTAAAAGACACTTCCACTTCGCCCCACTCTACGATACAACTTAGATCGCCAAAGGCTACGCTAATCGAATAGATACCTGGAAGCAGATTCTCAAAGGTGCTGGCATCCTGCCAAGTCTCTCCACCATCAATGCTGTACTGCAAATCATCTGACCCGGAAGCGAAAACCTCCACCTGGCCATCAGCAATGGAACCACCGGTAGCATCAACTGTTTGTACAGAGTCGACTACAGGAAAGACTACTTCCTCGAGTACTATTGGATTATCAGGGAAAGCCACCTGACACAACTGCTGTTCGTTAGCTACTACTACCTCATAGCTTCCTGCTGGTAAATCCATAAATATGGAATCCGACAACCAAGGACCATCCGGTCCACTAATGGAGTAGGTCAATTCTTCTTCGCTGCTGGCCAAGATTGTCACTGCTCCTAAAGTATCCTCACAGCTTGGTTGAATGACATCTATCATTTGGATCTCCGGTGGAGCAGGTTCAATCAATTGAACACCTAAAACATTTGAACTACACCCTTCCTCATTAAAAACGACTAAACTGTAATTACCTGCTGCCAGTCCGATAAATTCACCACTATTTTGGATGGTCATCCCACCATCGATACTAAAGGACAAAGTATCTCCTCCAATCGCTGAAAGCGTAATTGAGCCATCAGCGGCACCGCAGGCCGGGGTAGTTGCATTCCAGTCATCAAACTCTGGCCTTGGTGTACCTAATAGGCCGACGGTATAAGTCTCGGCCTCACAGCCAGTGCCATCACCCCGCATTTGCACCATGTAGACATTGGGTGGTAGCCCGGTAAACTCTGGAGACGTCTGACTCGTGAGCCAACCATCAATACTATAGCTGAGGGCGGTACCACTTCCGGCAGCAACCTGAAGAAAGCCCGTTGCTTCTTGACATTCCGCGCCACCAGTAATGACATCGAGAATTTCTGGTTGGGGGGTACCCAAGATTTCTACCATAAATGGATCCGCCTCACAACCTACACTATCACGTACCAGCGCTGTGTAGGTACCTGGTGCCAAGTCTGTGAACATTGAGGATTCCTGATTGGTCATCCAGGCATCAATACTGTAGGTAAGGCCAGTGCCTGTCCCCGCAAGAACTTGCAGAAAGCCAGTTGAGGCTTGGCAATCAGCGCCTCCGCTTAATACATCAGAAATCATTGGAGGTGTAGCATCAAAAAGCTCTACACTCATTAATGTATCCGCTAGCCCACAACCATTACTGATGGCAAGGCTATAGGTGCCACTAGGAAGTTGATCAAAGGTGGCATTCGCCTGATAACTTGTTCCACCATCAACGCTGTACAGTGTGGATGACAATCCCCCAGCAAAAGCGATTTGACCGTTGACCTCATTACAAGAAGTGAGATCAGTAGTCGTCACCTCCACATCCATTGGAAGCAGTTCTCCGGCCATTAACTCTACGGTCTCATCCGCAGGTACTTCGCAGTTGGTTGGGCCATAGCTTACTACGGGTTGGTAACTCCCCATACCTAAGCCATTGAATATATTATTGAAACTCCAAGTCTCGCCGCCATTAATACTAAAACGAAGCGATTGTTCTCCAGTAGCAGTAATCGTGATACTTCCGTTCATCTCGTTACAATCTGGATCAACGCTGCTAACCTCCATCAGAGTAGGAGGAAGAAGTGCAGGCACCTCGACCATCTGCGTTTCACCATTGCCACAGGGGTTAGCCACCATCACTTCGTAAGTACCCGCTTCCAAACCAAATATAGTAGTACCAGACAGCCACGTCATCCCGCCATCAATACTGTATTGGAACGCTACATCACTTTCTATTTCCATTACAATGCGTCCAGTATTACCACCACAAGAACTTGGCCGGACTGGGTTAAGACTGACGATAGTAGGTGTTAGCTCCACCACCGTAGCTGGATTCTCATCATAGTTAATGGTGGTCCCCATTTCGTCACGTAGTAAAATGGAGTACTCACCCGCTGACACATTAGTAAAGAGTGAATCTAGCTGCCAGCTTTCACCACCATCAATACTATATTCATAAGTTCCTTCACCACCGGAGCCAATGATCCGGATTTGCCCGTTTTGAGTCTCACAATCTGAAATATCATTGACTTCTACTGCAACTAAGGTAAGTGGTACACCTGCGCAATGCTCCAGTTCCGAATAAGGTGTAATGATGGGTGGATTATAATCGAAGTAGATTCCTGCTCGATTTTGAATAATGGTACCATCTGGAATATCAATAGATGGATGAATCGAGAATTGAACGGACCCTTGACTTTCTAAGAGGTTACTGGTACTATCCAACAGGTTGATATTCGGAAAGGAGAACATTACTTGACGATCATGCAACACTCTAACGTCATAGCTGTGAGTACTTGGCCCTGGCCGAAAAGTAGAGAGGTCTAGATCCTCGGACAGTGTGTCGATGATGACAACCTGGAAGGCCGTATCATTTCCAGTATTCTGAAAACGGATTGTATACTCTAGCTCATCCAATGCCGTATTCCAACAGTCGACGGTATCCTGAGCCACCACCAGCTTATCATTCGGATCGTAAGAATTGCGGATTTCTCGACAATCGACATCGGTATCATCTACCATCACGGTACTACAAGTAGCCGCTGGGAAAATTTGAACGGTGCTACAGGTCTGTGTTCCCAATTCAGCATCACAAGCAACAGCTACTTCCACCTTAATGGAGCCGCACTCCCCTATTGCAACATCACCAATGAGCAGACGCAGTTCATCGTTGATTATTGTGGTAGGCACATCAGCATCGATAAAAGAAAGATCAGAATCAAGTTCCAGAACAACATATACCCCAGAGATATCAACGGTACCTAAGTTGCAGTACTGGATGGACAAGAATTGGTTAGTGCAGGCACGGGCCCAACTCAATCTTACGTCCACATCCAGGAGTACGCACTGTTCCGTCGCTTGAAACCCGAAATCCAGGCTTTCTGTAGAGCTCACCGGACCAAAAACCTCCAAAGAGTGGTTTCCAGAAGGAGGGCAGCCCAACTGCCACAGCTCACTTGGTGAGTTGGCCGTAATTACGAAGTTACCAGCATCCTCCGTCTGAAAGTTGTAAAATCCTTCAGCACTGGTATTCGTAAACTCCTCGCCATTGAGGTCCACGACGATGTTTGATAGAAGTATTTCGTCTGGATCTTGCTCACAATCGTTATCACGATCATAGAAAACTTGCCCCCCTAATTGAGCGCGGCAGTTGTTGCCTAAGGAATCAAATTCTACTAGGCGAACGGCGTCGTATTGGTGTATGGAGAGCATATAACCACCATTGGGCCCAGGAGCAAGTACATTGCCTTCATTACTTCCAAAGCGTCCTACATTGGGGCTCTCCCAGAGTACGACTCCGTCAGTACGGACTTTCATGATGCTGGTTCCTTTCCCTATAACTAAATTTCCATCGTTAGTAGCCAGTATACTCTTTCCATTGGGCGCGGTGTAATCGATGGGGAAAAACTCGACATCTTCTCCATCACCAGACACTTTGACCATTGCCGTGTAACTGTTGACATCAAAACAAATAGAGATTCGCATATCAGCCGCAAAAAACAGATCGCCCGATTCGCTTTCTACAGCATCCCAGCCAGCAGGAGTTAGGCAAAATCCATATAAATCTGTCACTTCCCATAGGACATTAAGGTCAGCATCGGTCCGAAAGGCGGTAAAATAGCCCCCGAAAGGAAAAACATCTGAGGGTGCAAACGTGATACCAGAGAAGAGGTAATCTCCATTAGCTAGAACGGTCACGTTGTATATTTCCGGTTGAGCGGGCTCAGGAAAATCAGTCTGCTCGTGTGGTAGTTCAAAGCCACGAGTTCGCCAAAGTTGCTCCTCCCCGTTCGGGCCAGCCAGCAGCATAATAGCATCACCAGGCCCCTGCCCCCAACCAGGCCAAATGGAATAACCCGAAACGACAAAGCCGCCATTGGGAAGCAGCTCGACATCGGTACCATAGTATTCTAGAGAACCCCCATTACCGTAGGTTCGATACCAAGCCATGTTGCCATCGGGGTCTACCTTTAACAGCAGAATTTCTCTAGCCGCATTGACGATAGCAGGATCTTCAATTGTACCGACTATGACCGCACTCCCATCTGGCAATGCGCGAACTGCGGTGGCAGATTCGTCACCAGACCAAACAAAAGTAGAAGACCAAACTTCGTTTCCGAAGGCGTCGGAGCAAATCAAGTGAATATCATCACCGGAGCCTGCAGCAGAATTATCAAATTGCCCGGCAAGGAAATACCCGCCCCCGGGGCGTGCCGCGATGTGGAAATCGCCAGAATATTGTTCATTTTGAAACTCGTAGAGGGTGGGTTCGCAATCCTGACTAAAAGTAGAAGAAGTGATCAGGAGAAGAAATAGAATTACAAGTGTAAATAGTTGAGTAAAGCGCATAATTAAGTGTATTCATGGGATTATAAAAGAGATACGAAAGATAAAGAATTTAGCTGTATTGAACTGATCACCAGGCTGGTGAGCGTCAGTGACGTCGGTGTCAATTTTTGAGACTGGCACACATTTTCGAGTCAAAAACTTGCTTGTAGAATCACTAGCCGCTAAATTTGAAAAGAGCTTTTAAGGAAAGCATACTAATCAGAGTATATCATTCCCGGGCGTTCCGCGGCTTGTCAATGTGGCAAGACAGCGCCCACAAATCAGCGTTTCCATTCCCTTGCTTCTGAGCTCACTTAGGGTTGTTGTTGGCTCATCTGATGAACTGTCATCAGGTGAGGTGTGAACCCCATGCTTAGATCCGAGGTTTGGATCTAGGTGATGTCCCGGTCTTGGAGAGGGTGGGCCCGCCGAAGGCGGTCTGCCTCACCCCCAGATTCCACACCTCCACTCTCCTACTCTCCCAAATCTCCCGCATTATCCCCACTCTTCGTATTTTGCCAACACAACAGATTACCACCCGTCATGCAAGCACTTGGCCTTCGAACCACCATTTATCGCGTTCCTGATCTTGGTGCCGCCAAATCCTGGTATGAAAAAGCATTTGAAAAGCCCCCTTACTTTGACGAGCCCTTTTATGTCGGCTTTAATATTGGAGGTTTTGAGCTCGGTCTGCTCCCGCAAGAATCTGAGAGTACTGCCATCGCCGATAATATTATGAGCTATTGGGGTGTAGAAGACATTCAGGCTTCTTACCAACATCTGTTGGCTTTAGGAGCCAGTTCCCATGAGATACCGACTAACGTAGGTGGCCCTCTAATGGTTGCTAGTGTACGCGATCCTTGGGGCAATGTCATTGGCATCATTTACAACCCAGCATTCCCGAATACAGAAGACTAAATTGGCTCTTGAGTACGCACGGTCCACATATCAGTACGAGCTATCTTGATCATCTCCTCATTGGTCTAGGTTTAGGACTGTGGCTATACCTCTTCCTTGCCATTATCGGACCTTTTGATGGAGCCACACTCTCCATTACTATCCGGATGTTCTTGATGGGCGGTTACGACTTGATATTCTGTGTTGTATACGTGCTATGTATCCCCGTACAAAACTGGTGGTATGCTCGGACTAAAAAATGGACTTGGGGTGCCGAAGCGGCCTTCATTCTGCTGTTTTGCGGCACTTGCTTACCCGCCTGCTATAGATACTACATCACCGACTGGGTGAATGGTGACTGGGGATTTCAGCGCTTCGCCATTGAAATCTTTCTTTCTACGCTAATTCTCATTGTTCCGATTCTCATCTTCGCACGTTGGCTAGTAGCCAGGCGAGCATCACAGACTAGTGCTATTCCCCGTGAAAGTCATACCACCTTGCAGTTAAGTGGTGATAACAAGCTGGATGTGCTTCAACTTTCAGCTGATCAGCTCATCGCGCTTTCAGCTGCTAATAATTATGTAACGGTCTACTACCTGGAAGATCAACAATTGCAGAAACGACTTCTCCGCACAACACTAAAGAAACTCCAAAACGATGTGCCAGGGTTGGTACAAATTCATCGTTCACACCTGGTAAATCCAGATCATTTTCGCGCATGGAAGGACGGAAATACCCTGAGCCTAGGCTCTTTGGAGTTCCCGGTAAGCAAGACTTATAAATCGCAGCTACAAGCCCAAGGAGTATTCGTCCCTAAATAGGCAACTTTCGCCCCTTTCCCTTGATTTTACTTGCCACAGGCCTGGAACGCTCCTAGTTTTGAAGCATTCGAAAAAGCTTCTCTAAATCATAAAACCACCTTGACTACTATGCGCTTTAATCTTATTTCCCCGTTCCTGCTAGTACTCTTTTTGTTACCACTACTAAGTACAGCACAAGACTACCAAACACAAGCCAGCGACCTACTCCAAAACGCCATAGCTGCCGATCAGTACGCAGGCATCACTGCCGCAATCGCTGTTGATGGCCAGACTCGATGGATTGATAGTGCCGGCCATTGTGATGAAGATCGCTCCACTCCCTGTACAGATGAAACCGTGTATCGTATCGCCTCTATTACCAAAACCATGACTGCCGTAGCTGCATTGCAGTTGGTGGAACGAGGAGCTCTTCTACTCGACGAACCAATAGCAACTTACCTTCCAAATTATCCGAAACCGGCAGCTACACAAATCACCAGCCGGATGCTTTTGCACCATACTTCCGGCATTCCTGCATATGCCAGCGGCAAGGAAGCCGAAACACAAGAGCAGTACAATACGCTACAAGAAGCGTTTACGATCTTTCAGGATCGAGAACTGCTTTTCACTCCTGGTAGCGGCTATTCTTACACCTCCTATGGTTATGTGGTATTGGGAGCCGTCATTGAGGCTGCTTCAGGACAAGCCTACGGTGAATACTTGCAAGAACATATCTGGAACGTAGCAGAGATGGAGCACACCGGTATTGAGGAATTTGGTAAAGAGTACGCTGCTTATTCTGTCTTTTTTACCCGAAACAGAAAAGGGAAAATCAAATCCGGCACCGCCAATAATCTCAGCAATCGCGTTCCAGCAGGCGGAGTATATGCCACCGTTGGTGATCTACTCAGGTTTGGGCAAGCACTAATGGATGGTCGCTTAATCACAGCGGAAAGTTTGGCGATGATGCAGCAGGTACCAGATGTAGATCGCGGCCAGAACAACCCATATGGCATGGGAGCATTTCTGTACGGAGACAACCCAAGCTTCGGTCCCGTTATAGGGCATAGTGCAGAACAAACCGGCGTATCAGGTCAAATAATGATGATGCCAGATAAAAAGCTCACGGTTGTAGTACTTTCAAATACCGCTCGGGCTTGGAAAGATGCCGTACAACTATCGGTGCAGTTATTCCCGCTTGCGGCACAGGCGCTGGAGAATGCCCCAGAAAACTAAGTACAATTGTTTCCTGCTGACCTCCTATAGAAGTCAGCAGGAAATTCATATTTAGGCTTCCTCTAACTCCGCGTACACGGCACTTAGTACACGACGAACACCCCGCTCATTGCCCTTAAACTCAGGTGCTCTTGGGAAGCTGGTCGTCTTCGCTACCAAATCCTCCAGGCTGTCTCCTCTCTTCTTGGCTTTCTTGCCGTAACGTAGCGCCATCTTCAGAAAATGAGCCATTGCTTTCAGATCATCGCCGGTACCCGTCACTTCGTACCCTTCTCCTGCATGACCAAAAACAAATAGGGTATCCTTATCAAATTGACGGCGAGCGTGGCGCAGGATATCTATCCAATTGCTGATATCCGCTCCGGAGCTTTTGTCAATGTAAGGCAAACGGCGGTTGAACATCAGGTCACCCATATGAACGATGTTAGCCTCTTCAAAATGCACCAAAGAGTCGCCGTTTGTATGTCCGGCACCATGATAGTGTAGCGTAACTGTCTCATCGCCCACTTTCTCCGTGTGGTGTTCCGTATAGGTCGTACCTGGTAGCAAGGTGTTGTCCATTTGCTCCCGTTCGGGAGCTACTCGCTCTTGGTTAGTCTTGGAATTCGCGTGGGCTATGTGTTTCGTCACCATACCCTTGAAGGCAATATTCCCGCCAGTATGATCACCATGGTGGTGCGTATTGATCAATAAATCCAGCGGCTTCGCATTCTGTTCTTTCAGCAGTGAAATCAAGTTATTGGCCTGATCTGGGAATTGGGTATCTACCACCACGCTATGCTCAGGTGTAAGCAAGCAGGCGATTGTTCCGCCTCGCTCTGTGTAGATACTAACATTCCCACGCAGAGCAGTCATTTGCCCGGCAGGAAAAAGCAATGGCCTTAGCCAGGCCTGCTGTGGAATCAAAGTAGCGCCGGCTAGCATTCCAGCAGATTGGAGGAAGGTTCTTCGTTTCATGACAAATGGATTAAAGCGGTGAATGACAAATGCTTGCCTTTGCAACAGCAAAAAAATGGTTTAGTTTTGGTTGTATTACACACCATTGCGCTCTATGTCTCAAGAAACACTAATCCTACGCTCACCCACCGCTGGGCTTTGGGCTCGACTCTTAGCCCAGTTTATAGTCTACTGGCTAGGTTATTTATGCTTTATCTTTATCATCTCAGGGGTTATGCTGGATATAGTGCTTTGGAGTACTGCAGCACTGTCAGCACTGGTCTTTGTTTGCTATGCCACTTACCAATTGCTAAAGAACCACCCCGTTACCTGGCTCAAGAAGGTAGAATTTGATTTTGCCCTCCGGCAGATCCAACTCTTGGATCGGGCGCATAGATCAAAAACCGAAGATATACTGGATGCACCAGAGCGAACAATTTCTTTTTCGGAGATTGATTGCCTCTACAGTGAGCCTCATATGGGTGTAATTTTTGGACCAGTATACCGGCTGTCCGCCGTTTTTGGAGACCGCAAAATCAAGTTAGTAGCCACAAATTCGCCGAAGGAGTATATGCGATTACTGCTTTATTGTAATCGCTCAGGCTTAGTGGTACGAAAGTCTAAATTGAGACGCATCTAGAAAATTGATTGATTACTAACAGTCGACTTTATTTCATTCTCTGGAATTATTGACTAAGTAAATGCGTTTACGCAACAGATATACAAATAGACCCAAAAATGAATAATCGAGACAAACGAAAGAAAATAGCCGAAGATACCCTAGCCATTCTGGAAGCCGGTCATTACACTACTCCGTCTGGTAAGAAGATTGATATTGCTTCCGCGCAAGCACAGGCCGAAACAGGCACCAAACTGTACACTCCCGCTGAGTCGGATCTACTTCTACAAGAACAGGCTTACCTCCGGCAGGAAGAGCTAGCTACTCGAATAACCGTTATCAATGAGACAACGCTGAATGCCGTCCGAGCACTGGTCGCCGAGGGTGCGCAGGATGTACTTTGCCTCAACTTCGCTTCAGCGCGAAATCCAGGAGGAGGATTCCTGGGGGGAAACCAAGCCCAAGAGGAGAGTATTGCCCGTTCTACAGGTCTTTACAATTGCCAGCTCCGAACACCAGACTATTATGAGGTGAATCGGGCTACGAAATCCTGCGTGTATACAGATCATATGATCTATTCGCCGGCTGTACCAATTATCAAAGACGAGGAAGGCAACAACCTGGAAGAGCTGGTCACCTGTGCTGTGATCACCGCACCGGCAGTAAACACAGGAGTGGTTAAAAATCGGGAACCTGAAAGAATGGGCGAAATTGAGCAGATCATGAAGCGCCGGATCAGTAAAGTGTTAGCTATTGCGTTGGAAAACCAGCATCGCAACATTGTTCTGGGTGCCTGGGGATGTGGCGTATTCCAAAATGATCCGCAAGATATAGCCGTTTACTTTCGGGAAGTGCTAGAGAGCTCCTTTAAGGGACAGTTTGAGCAAATCGTATTTGCCATCTATGCCAGACAGGATAGTTTTATCAATCCTTTCATCAAGGAATTCTCGCATTAACCAAGAAAGCGTCCTTTCCACTCTGGGCGTGGGAGCATACACTGATCTTTCTTTCCAAACCAGCGGTAACGGTTACGGGCTACCCAATTGTAAACCCAGTCGCGAAAACCAGCAGGAAGGATCCGGAAAATTCGTACCCACGACCAGAACCCATCTAGTCTTGGCCCGACACGCAGTGCTACTTCAGAGTGCGTGAAAGCTTGACCATCTTCGATAAGTACCACCGTGTCCAAAGCGTCCGGCTCCAGGCCGTGCTCTTCTAGTAATTTCTGCCCTTCTTCCGATTGCAAACTGGCAAATTGGAAGTAACCACCTTTATCTCGCAACAGGATAAACTGCACGAAACCATTGCAAAGGTTGCAGACACCATCAAAGAGAAGAACAGCATGGGTATTTGCAGGGCTAGTCATAGCGATGAAGATTACTATTTACAAGGTAAACAATCGAACGTAAGGAAAGATGAACCTATCCTTGAAACGGAGAAAAGACGAATGTGATTTCTGGCCAAGAATTAGAGAATAGAACGATACATTCAAAGTAACTTCCTTAATCATTGGCCTCTAATAGAAGCCACATTTATTTCCGTCATATTACCTAGGTATTACCTTTGCCTACGTTTTGCAATAAACCATTGATGGCCTCAATAAGCTATCCGTATCGCGTCTAAAGAAGCTATTATTGGAATGAAGTACCTCTCGAATTATCAGATATCCGTTGCTTTGATCATCCTATTGGCTGTACTCTACGCCTCTACACTACACGGCCAAACCAACAGTGCAGAACAAGCAGATGAGTTGTACGATAGAATCATGCAGTCCGATGGTTTCAACGAGGCTCTGGGTTACGAAATACTAGGAGATATTTACCCGGAATACGAGGTACTACAGCAAGCCGACCAGGCCTATGAGCAAGCCCTGGAAAGCGACAACCCGCAAGAAATTGTACAGGTAGCCAGTCAGTTAGCGCAACAGCAGTATAGGCCCCTGGCAAAGATGCAGCAGCTCATTCTGCGTCTGCGCAGTATGCCACGTTCCGACACGCAGGACCGACTCTTGGCTAGTGTCCTATTGGATTACAACTACCTCCAGTCCGAAGAAGCAGTCCTGGATGGCAGTTTTTTCGAGCTCCTCGGAGCACCAGACACCACCCGCCTAGCCGACCCGCTGGATTGGATTGATCCTAGCTTGGCGCTGGAAGCATTGCTACGTCGGTATCGAAGCCCGATGCCGGATTCAGCTACCCCCGAAGAACTACAAGATCGCCTGCTGGGCCTGGAGCATTGCCTAACGCTCCTCCACCAGCTTCGCAGAGCTCGCACCCGAGAATCGGAGCGACTGGCTCTGGCAGCTACAGTACCGCCGCTGGCTCATCGCGCACTGGTCATTTCCTTGCACCTCGACCGTCTGCAACCTCAGGCTGGCTGGCGTGGACAGGCCTTTCTCCTAGCCGAACAAGCTAAAGCAACTTTACTAGCGGATCAACTTCAGGGATATGAGGCAGATCGTAATGATCTTAATTGGCCAAAACTCAGTGATCAACTTCGGCTGGCGCGGCAGCTAGCCACTCAGTCCGGTGATTTCTTCGCTACTCCCCAACGACTCAGAGAACTGGTAGAAAAGCAATTACCCGGTTTAGGACAATGGCCTCCTCGAAATAACGAGCAGCTTTCGCTAACTGCTATTCAAGATCAACTGCGCGCTGAAGATCAGCTGCTCGTCAGTTATTTCCTGCTTGGAGAAGAAGGCGTGGTATTCCACCTAGATGGTAAGGAGGTCCAAGTAGACCATTTTTATTGGAATAAGGAGACGCGTGATGCCTGGCAGCAGCTTCGGGCACAAATGAGTAACGACGCTTTTCTGGCGGAGCCAACCCGTGCGTTTGAACAGTTCACGGAATCCTCCCTATGGCTCTATGAAAGTCTTCTATTACGGCCAGTACTTCGTCATCATTCAAACCGGCCTCGTAAGTTGCTACTTCTACCTGACGCCACGTTATGGGATATCCCCTTTAGTGCTTTGATCACACGAGCTCCAACGGGCAGCTCGATTTCTTACCACCGCAGCGAACTAGATTATTTACTGAATCATCATAGTCTCTCGCTCGCCCCATCCGTACAAGCTTGGTACGAACTACAAAATACAGTTACTGCCCCCTTAAAGGTAGCTGCTCTGGCACCAGACTTTGGCGGAGATGCCGTAGCCGTGCGGGAGGCCTGCGCCAGCCCACTGCCTGCGCTACCCAATAGTTCAGTTGAAGCACAGGCCATAGTAGAACGAGCAAAAGGTACTGCCTTTATTGGGCCTAGCGCCCAATTGCAAACCTTGCAAGAAACGATCAATGACTTCACCGTTTGGCACTTGGCGACACATGCTTGCCGGCACGAAAATGACCCGTCTCAGTCGGCAGTATTCTTGCAAGATGGAGCACTCACTGCCAGTCAGATCGCCAGCTTACCGCTTCAGCTTCAGCTGGTCGTATTGAGTGCCTGCGAGACACAATCGGGGCCTTACCAGGCGGGAGAAGGAGTGCTAAGCATTGGCCGTGCCTTCTTACAAGGTGGTGCCCGGGCGCTTATTGGTAGTTTGTGGCCGGTTTCAGATGCTGCTACGGCAGAACTGATGCCACTGTTCTACGAACAATTAGCCGAAGGGCAACCTACTGCAGAAGCATTACGTCAAGCACAGATCAACTTTTTAGATCAGCAAGATCGCCTGACAGCTCATCCTCATTACTGGGCCGGTTTCGTTTTGGTGGGACAAGAAAAATCATTCGAAGCGGGAGGAGGCATGCTCAAGTGGTTGTTAGGCGGCGCGCTCATACTGGTGATTTTGGGTATATTTGGTCGTAGAAAGTAACGACAAAATCACGCAGTCCCTTGTTTCTCTCTTTTATCAACAACCGCACATTCGCCGTTTTTTTTCTTGTCTTTAGCTGTGGGATACCCCCCAACTTCCTGAACGGGCAGACCCCAATGGCTGTCTTGGATTTTGATTGTGGCAACCGACGGTTGTCCCTATCTGACTTCCTACTCGGACGAACCTATGAGAATGACGGAGACGCTTGCCAGCGTATTCAGGGAATGGCCATGGATGCGCTCTATGCAGATCGCCGGGTTCAAGTAGTCGTACCCGAATCTTTACCAGCCGTAGAAGCGGAACGAGAGCTACAGAAAGACGAAGATTTCCTGGCTGGCTATGTGGTAGAGCAATGGGATCAAAGAGGTGCTGAATTCCTCCTTACTGGTCAGGTAGCGCCCGGACGACAAGAACTCGTCTTGGCAATCCATCGCCTTAGTGATCGCCAGATTGTAGCTTCACAAGTACAATCATTCAAGGTAGGTTTTATGGCTCCTACGGAAGCCCAGCGTACCCTTGTCGAGCAGGGACTCCAGCTGCTACTTACCGATTTTTTCAGGGCCAAAATCCCCATAGTTAAAGTACTAAATGGTTCTAGTAAAGCTAGGCGAATATTAGTTGCAGGAGGTGAGAGTCAAGGTTTTCGTCTGCACCAGGAACTACGCGTGCGGATACAAGGGGAAGCAGTAGGTACAGTAGTAGTCGAGGCGGTAGAAGGTGAGTTTTTCAGTCGATGCCGCGTAATCTCCGGTGGTCGGGCTATTAGCACAGCATTGGCAGAGGGAAAAGAAGTTGAAGTAGAAATTTTGAAACTATGATCGGTCGCATTCCTACATACGTAAAGTGCCTGGGCATATTCGTTGCTCTATCAATACTGCAAACCAGTGCCATAGCTCAAGAAACGGTTGAGGTTGACACCTTTACTCGGGAAAAAATCCCCATTCTAGTAGAGCCTATGCAATTCTCGGATGATATTCCACCAAGCCTGGTAGAACGCCTACAATTGGCAGCCTATAAGCTCCTTGAATTGCATTGGCACTTTGAGGTAATCAACCATTCTACCGAACAGAATACGGGCGAGGTAGATCCTGAGTACATCTTTCAATTGAGTCTACAACCGCTGATCGACGAACTTAGTCAGCGAGACGTGCTGGATTCCAACAAAGTGCTCGTCCGCACAAGCTACTCTCTGCAAGCTGGTATTCGTCTAAATCTAAGAGTCACTGATATTGTAACCGGCGAGCTTAAGTATAGTCGAGACGTAGAGAGTGTTCAGCGAACATCCGGCAATAAGTTCTTCCGTCCTCCATCTATGCATTTCGCAGAAGATTCTAAGGCTGCCGCTTCGCGAACTTCGAGTCTCAGTGGCTACAAATATCCTTTTCCTTCAAGCCCCGAAGCAGAAGCTCAGATTCTGCAAGAGCAAAAGAACAGACTACTGACGAAATCCTTGGACGCATTTCCAGACATCTGGAATCGAGCACTATCAGAGCTATTTCCTGTGGCAATTCACTTGGTGGAAGTGATTGATGGCAGTGCGAAGAAGCCCAAGAAAATCCTCATTGACGCGGGCGAAGATTTCGGTGTCGAAATCGGTTGGCCAATGGACTTGTTTACCTACAAGGTATACCGAGCAATGGGCGAAGAGTTTGTGCGTGAAGAAACAATAGGCAATTTCTACCCTTACAAAATTGGTCCGAATAGTACAGTTGGCCGAATTTGGGGTGGCCGCAAAGAAGTGGGAGAAGCGCTGGCCCGCGGCGAAAAAGTATTCTTACGCTTTCGACCACAACTGAAACAACTAATGGACCGAGCATCTAACTATGGCTACTGAGGCTAAAGAAAAAGTACAGGCCCTAATCGAGGCCGCCTTTGCCAATGTTGTCCTTGGCCAAGGTGTAAGTCTGCACGAAACGGTCGTTATTGATAACTATGGTAGCGAAACCCAACGGAAGGAGGCACGACAACGCGATGAGAAACAGGACTGGAAAAAGCTCTTGCAGGACGACCGGATAAAGAGGGTAGATGGCCTCGGCGGCTTATCCTTCTACGACGCGGAGGGGCTGCGCTTTCATTTACCGGCCTACTTGATGATTGCACTGGAACCCACCTTTGCCGATGTAACGGCAAGTCTAATGTTTACCCTAACCAGCAATAGTGATTTCAACCAAGACCGTTTCAGTATCTTAAATTCTGAGCAGCGGCAAGCCGTCCGCGCTCTTCTTGAGTATATCCAAAAACATGGTGGTCCAGAATTTGACTTTGACCAGCCTAGGATTGCGCAAGCTTTAACGGAGTACTGGACAGCATAAGAAATACAATCAATCCTTTTTCTCTCTTTCTAAAACACTTACAGATGAAACGAACATAATTTTATTTAGTCATAACATTATACTCAGGAATGATTAAATAAAATTATGTGAGAGCGCAGCGTTTACCTATGTGCAGAATTTTTTCTGCATTTTGGCGTAGCTGCAGAAAAAATTTAAACAGATGAAAAAATCGACGCTCTTCTTAATTTTTTGCTCCTTCTTTATTGTACTTGCCATTTTCTTCGGCTACTCCTATTTCACCAGTGACCAGGAGGTCGAAAATGTCTCGCAACTCCTAATGTTTTGTAGCACCTTGATATTCGCTGTTGCAATGTTTATTCTCTCTCGCAACAAAGCTTTTCAATAGTAGTCAATACCTGATTTGACAAGTAGAAACTAAAAAGGCTCCCACTTTACAATGGGAGCCTTCTAAATCTGGTATAAAAAAGTACAATAAAAATCTATCGAATTTTGCTATTGCATAACCGCACCGGATGATCCGGACATCGCGGTGCGGTTGCGAAACTCAGATTTCATAAATGCAATATTGTTGCAATATAGAACATTCTTCCTTATAGTTGCAACAATATTGCATTTTTGTAGTAATTTTCCCGAAAGATGTACAAAGACACCTACGCCAATTAGCTCCCAGCTTGTACATCACAGACCCCATTATGCAATATCTTTGCTCCTGAATTACAGATGGAGTACCTCAAAAAACCAAGTAAGCGATTGTTGTATCTACCTCGGTAGTGCCGCTTTCATCAAAGAATCACCGTTATGACCAAACTAAAGTATCCGGTAATCGTGCTACTAGCTATTGCAGTCACACTCTGCATCAAAGCACTTTATTCTAACGGCACTACCGAACCTACACCCTACGATTACACAGCAGACTCCCTGGGGAATTTGCAAGTTGTTGAAAAGGTCGTAGAGGAAACTGTACAAGCAGCTCCTCCAGTTGTTGCGCCTGAGTACCCTGACTCCGTGTTTGCTTGGAATGAATTATCCTATGACTTTTTTGCAGTTCGTCCGTTCAACCCAGAAACAGATCTACCTAAGGAGAAAGCGGAGCGCATTATTAGCAATGCACCACCGATAGTTTTGACCTGGGAAACATTAGTCAACATTGAGTATCGCTCCGAGTACTTTGAGGAGATGGGTATGGAGCTCTATTCACCTGTCTTCACTAAGGCGTTGGAAGAACTTGATGGCAAACTGGTAGAGATTACTGGATACGTGATTCCAGTAGTAGATGATGGCTCAGAAATCGCGCTCTCTCAAAACCCATACGCGGCCTGCTTCTTCTGTGGCAAGGCCAGCCCAGCTTCGGTGATGACCGTCTCATTCGTGAAACCCAACCGGCGGTTACGTACCGACGACTACGAAACTTTCTCAGGGCGCATGAAGCTCAACTATGATGATCCTAACCAATTCTACTACATCCTCGAAGAGGCCGAACTGAAGCGCTAGCAAGAATGCTACTTGCGGACCAAAATAACTTGCACTGATATAGACTTTCAAAAAAAAGGTCGCCCCGCAATGCGGGGCGACATCCTATTCACCATATGCCATTTCATGATGGCAAAAACATACTCCTTTAGAACTCGTCAAAAACTAATTCCTGACTGCTCCATAGCGCATTTCGCGCCCAATTCTTTATCTAACTTACTTGGACTATGTTACCGACTAATTGGTTACAATGCCAAGTACTTCATACAAACAGATTAGTCCGTTCGACTAATCACCATCCCACCAGACTTTCGACTCTAGTGTGATTCCCGCAGGTACATTTGCACCATTGTTATTGATCTCCGTATCGGTATAGATCATACGGGTTGGAATGTTTGGAACATCACCGTTCAGCGCAGGCTGAATATCATCCGGGAAGCCCGTACGACGGTAATCGTTGTAGCTTTCAAATGAGCTAAACAAGAAACCAGCAATGTATTTTTGGTTGATCAAATCACCTAGCCCTGTAAGTGGGTTAGCTGCGATGTAGGTATCTATCTCAGACTCGCTGATTACAGTACTCAGCTCACCGTTACCAGACAACTGCTGCATATGCGTGCGGATAGCTGTTTCGTATGTTGCTTCCGCATCAGTCGTTTGACCCAAACGCCATTGTGCTTCTGCTTGAAGGAACAACTGCTCCACGTAGGTCATCATTGGAATGTCCAAGTCAGCATCCATGTAGTAGGCACCGATATTAGAGATATCAGCAAGCAAATTAGATGGTGTACCACCATTTGCATGCCCCATGTAGCCACCAAAGGTGCCGGAAGTATCAGCAATGATCGGCAAGCGAGGGTCATTCAAGTTCTGCAGCTTCGTCACGAAGAAGTTACTCATCTGCATAGTGTTGGCGAACTTAACCACCCACTGGTTCCAAGGATTCTCCTGCCCTGGATCACTGCTGTAGGCGAAAGTGGCCTCGTCCGCTTGGCTCGTCATAGCCTTTTCAATAGCGGACAAAGCCAAAGTCGACAAATTCTGAGCATCCTGACCTGGTGCATTCGTCAGGCGCATATAGTAGCGTGCTTTCAAAGCGTAGGCAAAACGTACCCAAGCGGATACATCACCGCCAAGCAATAGGTCACCCCCACCAATACTGATCGGCGACTCTTTCTCTAGTGACGCGATACCTTCATCCAATAGATCCTGAATGCCATCATAAACCAACTGCTGCTGATCAAATATTGGGCGTCCGTTATTCTCACGCTGTAGGGCGTCAGAGAACGGAACATCTCCCCAGAAATCAGCAAGCAAAGCGTAGTTGTGTGCCATCAATACCTTAGCCACACCTACGTGGTGCTCCTGCCCTAGCTCTTCTCCAAGTTCAATCGACTTCTTAGCGTTGATCAAGACCCCGGCATAAGAGTAGAATGCCCATTCGTTGTTACAATCGGAAGTATTGATCCGGTATGTATCGTTGTTTGGTGGTGCAGCATTGTTAGCAATGTACTGCATCCATTGTGCTCCGTAGCGCGACCAGTTACCGCCACCCACTAGGTTGTAGGCGGTAGTAGCAGTCATGTCAGCTAGAAGCAGATCCAAATCACCAGGGCTTTCTGGTTGGTTTGGATTGGTATTTATATCCAGATAATCATCACAGGCAAACAGGCCAAGCCCCAAAGCCAGGATGAATAAATAGGTTAGATTTCGCATATAGTTATATTTTGATTGAGGATGAAACTTGAGCAAGCATCAATCCTTGCTCACCGATTCGCGCGGTTTAGCATTGTTCAAAAATTAGATTCGCCATTTTAGTTGCCCAAAAACTTCCTGTGTCGCTTCCTTTGGGCGCTCCGTGGTCTGTTTTTGGACAACTGTCGATCTAATTATTCGAACCTTATTTACTCAAGCTTCATCAGTCATTTAGCTTTAGAATGTTACGTTCAAGGAGAAGTTGTACCCTACTGTGCCAGGGGTAATGAAATTGTAGAAACCTTGACCGTTGGCAGACCCGTACAAGCTAGACTCTGGATCAGAACCCGTAAAGTTTGGTGCATTCAAGTACAGGTTACGACCAGTAAGCGCAACACTCACGTCTTCGAATACTGTATTAGCAAGCACAGATCGTGGCAAGGCATACGCTAGAGTCACCTCACGTAGACGTACAAAACTGCCGTCCTCTACGAGGTCTTCCATCGCACGACCGAAGTTGATCCGCCAGTACGCCTCATCGTATGGTACTTCAATGTTATTAGCAGTACCGTCAGGCAATACACCGTTAGGGTATACGAAGGTGTTCTCACCCGTACGATCTTCCGTTTGCTTCGTAACACCGTAGAAGTTGAGGTAGAAGTTATCCAGGTTCAGGATATCTCCGCCCTGGCGAATATCCAACAAGCCAAACAGGGTGAATTCACCCAACTTGTCGTTACCAAAGGTTACCGTAGAACGGATACCCGCGAACCAATCAGGTTGTGTATTACCAATTACGCCCAGGCTTGGAGCTGCACGTAGTGGCAAACCATAAGTACCGGAGTTAGGATCTCCGTCGATGAGTACCTGACCTTGATCATTGCGCTCGTATTGAGAGCCCCAAATCACACCATAACCTTCGTTACGTACGATATAGATACCTGGGTTGGTGAAACCACCCAAGCGGATATTGTCGACCCCGTCGGTGAGTGCTTTAACGCGACTAGTGTTCTTGGTGAACGTACCACCAATATCCCACTGGAAGTTGCGTGTCTTAATCGGTGTTACTTCTAGCAAGAACTCAACACCTTCGTTCTGCATAGAACCAGCATTTACAAGGCGAGAAACCGCACCGGAAGAACCCGCTACTGGCGCCTGGAAAATCTGATCATTCGTAGTACGATCGTAGTAAGTACCCTCAAGGTGGATCCGGCTATTGAAGAAGTAAGCTTCCACACCGAATTCAAGTTCCTCCGTACGTTCTGGCTTCAAGCCAGGGTTACCGATTACATTACTAATTGTGAAACCATTAGTACCATTGAATGGGAACAGGATACTACCTCGCTGACCATCACCAACGTTAGACTGCGTGTACAAGTCGGTTTGTGTCGCATACACTGGTGCATCATTACCAACCTGAGCATAACCGGCACGTACCTTCAAGAATGACAATACGCTGCTGTTCTGCAATGAACTAAACGCATCCGTCAAGACAAAGCTACCAGATACACTTGGGTAGAAGTAGCTGCGACTGTCTTTCGGCAATGTGCTCGACCAGTCATTACGACCAGTCAGCGTCAAGTACAAGAAGCTCTTGTAGCCGATGGTAGCCGAAGCATAAGCTCCAATCAGACGGCGCTGCGTGTTGTTCTGGTTAGTAGTAATGGTAGCTGCATTCGACAAGTCGAAGAAGTCAGGCACCGCCAGATTCACACCTTGGGTGAAGATACGGTCCGTAGCACGGTCGTTAATCTGATTACCTACCAAGAAGTCCAACGCGATGTTATCCAGCTGCTTGGTATACGTCAGCGTAATATCATTGTTGAACTGGCGGTTGTTGATGTTGTCCTCATAGATACGGCCCGTTGGGAAAGTACCGATGGTACCAATCACCTCACGATAGAGGCGGCGATCGAAGTACACATCCGCACCAAAACGGTTGTTCAACATCAAGCCTTCGGCAATCTTGTAGCTCAAGCTGAAGTTCGGCAAGAAACGGTTCACGTTACTCGTCAACTTGTTGTTATCTACCGTGAAGTACGGGTTGTTGCGGTTGGTACGATACAAACGCTGCGTTCCATCGTCGTTGAGATAATCCTGTGGGTTTTCACCCTGAAGGTTGTAGGTGATCGGAGCTGCGTATACCGTCCACATATATGATTGGCGTCCATTACCTTCTGTTACGGTAGTGATATCGGTATTCGTATAAGTAATACCAGCTCCAATTTGAAGGCGATCGCTCAACTGCGTATTAAACTTAGCCAACAAGCTGTGGCGGTCCATATCGTTGTTGCGTACGATACCTTCTTCAATGCGATTTGAATAAGACAAGTAGTAGTCGCTGGTTTCGTTTGCACCAGAGACAGAGAGTGAATTGTCCAAGTTAGAACCCTGACGGAAGAACTCTTCCGCGTTGTTGTAGGTCTGTGCCAGGCTACCGTTTGGATCCAGGTTGCCATCAGCGTCTACACGCAAGGTATCGATCGCTGGCCCCCAACTGGTAGAAATACGCTGAGCAGGATCAGCACCGTTACGGTAGGCTCCGTTTAGACCCTGAGCATAGCGTGTCTGTAGTTCTGGCAGACGAGCTTCGCTAAAACCATAGTTGGTACTGAAGGTGATGCGTGGCTTAGTACCCTGACGGCCATTCTTTGTAGTGATCAGTACTACACCATTTGCTGCACGAGAACCGTACAGAGCAGTCGCTGCTGCACCCTTCAGGATGCTCATGTTCTCAATATTGTTCGGGTCGATATCTACCGCACGGTTGGTAGTACCACCGAAGAATAAAGGAGAGTCGCCATTACCGGTACCGTTAGTGTTGTTTTGGCCTCCGCCAAAAATCTGGCTGTTATCCACAGGTACACCGTCGATTACAAACAACGGTTGGTTATTTCCGAGGAAAGAAGAGTTACCACGAATGATGATACGAGCTGAAGAACCAGCCTGTCCACCAGAGGAGGTAGTCTGTACACCAGAGACCCGGCCTCCAATAGCATTTACAATATTGGTTTCTCGGTTTTGAGCCAGGGCATCACCGCCGACTTCTTCTACCGCGTAGGTGAGGGCCTTGCGATCACGCTCAATACCCAGGGCGGTTACTACCGCTGTTTCCAGGGTAACACCTTCATCTAATACCACATCCATAACGCTATTAGCGCCAAGTGGAACTTCGCGTGGTGTAAAACCAGTGTAGCTGTAAATTAATGCTGTGGCATCAGCAGGTACAGCGATTTCATAAGAGCCGTCTAGATCCGTCACCGTTCCGGTGGTGGTCCCCTTTACCAGTACGCTTGCACCAATCATTGGGGTGCCGTCGGCCTCTGTCACCACACCAGTGACGGTGCGTTGTGCCTGAGCCACTGCCAAAGCACTGATAAACAGGCAGAAGAGTAACAAAATTCGTTTCATAAAAGTGAGTTTAATAAGCAATAATTATCTATTCTCCCTTTGGCCAAAAGCCAAAGGGCAGTAGTCTGCTAAGCAGCAGAGTTCTTACATCAATCTTGTGTTATTGGTATAGGCGTAGAGCGCACAAAGAATTGGAGTAAAAGTTGCCGGGCTCGACCGCCCGGCACCAAGACTAGTATGAAAAAACGCTCAATAGTTCCAAAATCCATAAGGCGTACCAACTGGCGTGTTGGTACTAGTAGCCACCGGCCTCATATGCACGGGCCATGGCTTCGTGCCGGGATTTCACCCCCAGCTTTTTATATATATTCTTTAAGTGAAAACGTACTGTATTCTGACTCACGAAGAGCTCGTCTGCAATCTCACGATAGTTTTTCCCTTCACACAATAGCCGGTAGACCTCTTGCTCGCGCTCGGAGAGGTTATCACTCCGGCGCTGGGCCTTGAACGAATTCATAATGCGTTGAGCAACCTCCTTAGTAAGCGGTGTTTCGCCGCTATGAAGCTGCATAATTGCTTGCTGTAAAGCTTGTGGGAAAATATTCTGAGAAAGAAAACCTCCTGCTCCTGTTCGTAGGGCGGAGAAGAGTTGCTCATCGGAGAGCTGGGCTGCAAGGACAAGAACTCGCGCTCCTGGTGCAGCCTCCTGGACTAATTCCAGTGTGCGGGTCGCACGATCGCGAGCCCCCAGGCCTAAGAGTACAACATCAATAGGTGGACCGTCGCTTCCTTTGGGCAAGGCATTAACCGCGGCAAAGACCCCCGTGCATCGCGCATTGGGCATCTTGTCCACAGTCGTCTGCCACGCTAGCCGCAAAGAACGACTGGCCGTAACAACCGCTACGGATATCATTTAAACTGTTTGTCGGGTGATGTAGCCCTTGCCGAAACAGGGGATACAATTAAATTAGTCTTTAACTTCCTAGTGTTGACTAACTAAAACTGGCTGCACCCCCATAAAAAGGGCAAAGCTCACATATAAAGGACGAGTATCGGCGTTAACGGGTTGCAGGTGTTGGATGTGTTTAAAGCTCTCTGAGCTGGATACTATCCGGTGCCCGTCCTTATTTAGCGGCCAAGGTAGATGTAAATTGAATGTCACACAACCACCCATGTGGGTAGCTTTGGCGAATAGGTGCTGAGATGCAGTGGGTGGGGGCTAGATGGTAAGCGAGCCGACAAAAGAAGTGCAATACAGTAGGACGCACCCTCTATTCCGAGTAAATCCATTTTCTAAAAACGGTCGGCAGCTTTATGTTCACCAACGTGAATCAACGCGACCTTAAGTCCACTCTACGGAGGTTTATTTTGTCTTAAGTTACCGCCGTTTCTACCATCCTTAACCGAACCAATAGCTTTATAGCAGCCCAAAACACAAAAAAATGAAAAAACATTACACTATCAACAAATAAATGCTTTTTCAAAATCGCTCTTTCCCTACTGATACCGTATCTTGCAGCAAAATTTATCCGCTTTGATCCCTTCTTCTTCCAGTACATACCTCAGTCAGCTTAATGATGTACAACGCGCGGCAGTGACCACCACTGAGGGTCCTGTGCTAGTGGTTGCCGGCCCTGGTTCTGGTAAAACCCGTGTATTGACCTACCGCATAGCGTACCTCATTGAACAGGGCGTAGCACCCTGGGAGATTTTGGCACTAACCTTTACCAATAAGGCTGCCCGGGAGATGAAGGAGCGGATTGAAAAAGTAGTGGGCCCGAGAGCTAACCGCGTCTGGGCTGGTACTTTCCACTCCTTGTTTGCCAGGATCCTGCGGGTAGAAGCGGAGCATATCGGGTATCCTAGCAACTTCACGATCTACGATACCGACGATAGCAAGAGCTTGATTGGGGTACTGATCAAGGAGATGAACCTGAATAAGGACAACTATAGTGTGAATAGTGTGCGTCAGCGCATCTCTTCTGCTAAGAGTAACCTCATCACGCCTAAACTGTATCAGCAGAATGAGGAGTTGATGAATCAGGATCGCATGTCGCGCATGCCAGCTATGCATAAGCTATATGCGGCTTATACCGCACGTTGCAAGAAGGCAGGAGCAATGGACTTTGATGACCTGCTCTACCGCCTCTACGAATTACTACAGGCGCATCCGGACGTGCTGAAGAAATACCGCGATCGTTTTCGCTACCTGTTGGTGGATGAGTTTCAGGACACCAACCATTTGCAGTACTCCATCGTTCGGAAGCTGGTACAATATGATGGCAGCCCACGAAACATTTGTGTGGTAGGTGATGATGCACAGTCGATCTATGCCTTCCGAGGCGCCACTATCCAAAATATCCTCGACTTCGAGAACGATTTCCAGAAGTTCAATATTCAGGTCTTCAAACTGGAACAGAATTACCGTTCTACGGAGCATATCGTTCAGGCAGCTAATGAGGTCATCACTAATAATAGTCGCCAGATACAGAAGAAGATCTGGTCGGATAAGGGTGATGGTCAGAAGATTAAGGTCATCAAAGCCATGACCGACAATGAGGAAGGTAAACGCATTGCGGATACCATCCTGGAGCAGAAGAATCGCTACCACCTGGCCAACAAGGAAATCGCCATCCTGTATCGTACCAATGCCCAGAGCCGGGTATTTGAAGAATACTTGCGCCGGTACAACATTGGTTATCGGGTATTTGGTGGATTATCGTTCTACCAACGTAAGGAAGTAAAAGACCTGATTGCCTATCTGCGCGTGGTGGTTAATCCACAGGACGAAGAAGCCCTACGGCGAATCATCAACTTCCCGAAGAGGGGTATTGGAAATACCACCGTTAGTAAAATCACAGAGCTGGCTATCCGTCAGGATATAAGCATGTACGATGCAGTAATACAGTTTCCGGCAAGTGGACGCACTCGTAGTAACCTGGATGGCTTCATCGACATTATTGAGAGTGCACGTAAACGCCTGGATAGTGCCAACGCATACGAAATAGCAACGTTAGTAGCCAAAAAGTCGAAGCTGGAAGATCACTACAAAAAGGATAACTCCATTGAGGGTATGGGACGGCAGGAGAACTTCGAATCCCTCCTGAATGGTATCCAGGCCTTCGTTGCTGATGATACTACTATCGATACTGATACCCTGCCAGATAGTAGCTTAGCAACCTACCTGCAGAATATCGCCCTGCTCACCGATTTTGATGAAAAGGATCCGGAGCAGGCAGATCATGTTACGCTCATGTCGGTGCACGCTGCCAAGGGGCTAGAGTACAAGTCGGTTTTTGTATCAGGTCTGGAGGAGAAGCTATTCCCGAGTTTCATGAGTATGGACTCTCCGGATGGGCTAGATGAGGAGCGCCGCCTTTTCTACGTGGCCATTACCCGCGCGGAGCAATTCCTGACCTTAAGTTATGCCAACGCTCGCTATCGCTACGGCAAAATGACGTACAACGAACCGAGCCGCTTCCTAACGGAAATACCACCCATTCACCTAGACAACACCGCAAACCTAAGAGGTGTGAGCTCACAATCACGAGCTCCGATGGGACCACCTGCAGCACGGGTAACAGGTCATTTCAAACGCCGCCAAGCTAACCCTACTGCGCCGGTAATTGATCCTAAGGATTTTAAACCTAGTCCCAGTGGTGATATTGCAGCAGGTATGTATGTCCTTCACCTGAAGTTTGGCAAAGGCAAAGTAATCCACATCGACAATGGAGTGGCGCAAATTCACTTCAAGAGTGTACCTAATCCGGATAAGAAGATCATGCTAAAGTTTGCCAAACTGCAGATTGTCGAGTAGAGCATCCGCCCTGTAGCCAATAAGAAACGGAGAGGCACCACAACCATTGTGCAGCACCTCTCCTCCGTCTGTCTTTAGGATTTTGCCTTTCCTTAATCGTCCAGACAGAACAGGGAGCCATCCTCGTTGAAAATAATCTCTAGATCATCCTCACTGGATTCTAACTCCACAGCAAAGCGAAGGTCACCATTTGCCCATTCCTGACGTTCCACTTTGTCTTCGTCGATGGTGAAGTCGGGGTAGTTCATAGTGATTGTGTTCTGAATCGCATCAGGAAGTTCATTCGAGCTTATTTCCGTTTGGGTAAATTGAAGTACCCAGTCCAGGTCAAAATACAGTTCGATATCAGGACCAGGACCATCCTCTAATTCTACCTCGTACATCAAGACATCATCACAGATATCTTCCGTCTCAGCGCTGGTCACCACATAACCAGAATAGTTGTTCATAATGAAATCACGTACTTCTTGGGGTAGATCAACGTTATTGTCATCATCACCATCGTCGTCATTTCCATCATCATCGTCACCATCGTCGTCGCCGTCATCATCATCTTCTGAGTCATCGTCGTCATCACCACTTTGGTCAAGGCAAATCAAGGTGCCGTCTGCGGCGAAAATGGCATCGTCGTCCTCACCCGTCATATTGTGGATCAATTCCACTTCATACTCTACCGTTCCATCTGGATAATCAAAACGCTCTACATCGTTAGGGTTGATGGAATAATCCGCAAAATCATTGGCGATAGTAGCCGTGACTGCCGCTGGCAGATCAGCAGCTGCGATTTCGGTAGCCGTTAGTAAGAATACCCAATCAGTAGTGAAGTAGAGATCCACATCAGGGCCAGGACCATCCTCCAGTTCTACCTCATAAACAAGCTGGTCGTCGCAAATATCTTCTGTTTCCGCACTGCGAATTTCGTAGCCAGGGTAGTTCATGCCGATGAAGTCCCGCACCTCTTCCGGTACGTCAACAGGGGTTGAGTTATCGTCGTCGCCGTTATCATCTCCTCCATTATCATCATCGTCGTCACCACTTTGATCAAAGCAAACCAGTGATCCATCAGCGGCAAAAACGGCATCATCTTCCTCTCCCGTAGCATTGTGAATCAATCCTACTTCGTATTCCACTGTTCCATCTGGATAGTCGAAACGTTCCACATCATCAGGATCAACACTGTAGTCTGGAAAATCATTAGCGATGGCCATGCGTATCGCTTCCGGCAAGTCAGCCTCGCTGATATCTGTAGCCGCGAACAGGTATTCGCCATCTAACGTAAAATAGAGATCCACATCAGGGCCAGGGCCATCTTCGAGTTCTACCTCAAGAACAGGAACGTCATCGCAGATATCCTCTTCTTCAGAACTTCGTATTTGAAAATCGGGATAATTTTCTTCGATAAATGCAGAGACTGCCTCTGGCAAATCGATTGGATCGAATACGGTGATGTCATCCTCCAGGTTGCATCCTGAACTCAGGATGATTAAGCCGCCCATAACGACTAATGCAATTAAATTTTTCATAGTTATTGAATGTTTCGTTCAAAGAATGATGTATGCATAAGCCTCCCAGGCTACTCCGTACGGAGTAACAGTCAATCGAGGCTATTTTTTCTAGGATTAAGCGTTTAAGAGCCGGTAATGACAATCCGTTTATGGAGCACACCGCCCTCCGTAAAAATTTGGAGCCAGTATACTCCTGCCGGCAATCCTACCACCGAGAGTTCGCTAATCAAGCTAGGCGTTAATGATGACTGCTCTTGCCAAACATTGCCATTACTACCTACCAGGCGTAACTGCCGAACCGGGATTGGCGAGCGAACGAAGACCACATCAGTAGCAGGGTTTGGATATGCCTGAATCATGGTAGTCTGCTCGGTCAGGTCTATTTCTTTCCAATTTGTCGTCAGCTTAGTGGTATCCTTAGCGATGACGATAAACGTCGTATCAGGGATGACAGGAATAGCTGCGATGCGATCATTCGAAAGGAAAACACTATCAATCGTCAGGTAGAACGTATCCACTTCTAGGCCTACAATAATATCTTCTACAATGAGATCAAATTGACCAATAACACCTGATTGTGCTGTTATAGACTGCTGGTTGGTGCGGGTAATACCGAGTTGAGCCGTACCCATTCCATCATCGTCAACAAACAGCTCTTGGACATAAGACTCATCACTCTCTAACCAACTGTCCTCCTCCAGGTCAAAGTCAGGACCATCATCTCCTTCTAGCAAGCCCGTAGTATAGCTCAACTGCAGCGCCATTCCATAGAAAGAGTCTAACGCTACCTGGCTGTTATCGATACTGAGTGACACGCTGACCATCGCGCCTTCCTCTACTAGCACCTGGCTGGGCGTAAGCTTGAGCTTAGGTGCATTACCGGAGGCATTGGCATACCCTTCAAAACCAATGGGAGGGTTCTCTTCTCCGAAATTATCATCAATGGCATCATCGAAGTCGTCCGCATTCACCACTCCATCTCCGTTACAATCTGCATAGGCGTAATTCAAGCCATTGTCAAAAGACTGCGACCAGGGAGTTGGAAAAGGCTGAGCAGCCCAATCTGAATTGGTCGCGGCTCGTGCGGGGCCTTCCACCCCAAAAGCAACTCCCCAATACAATAGATCTACAGCATTCACTACCCCATTATCGTTTACATCGCCAGGCCAAACTTCCTGCGCTGAAAGGGAAGTAGCTGCCAAAATCGTGATGAAGAAAAATTGAATCCTACGCATCGCAAATGGTATTTATCGGTTGACAGTACAAATATGCCGGTTCAAAAGCCCTTTGGCAACCACATAATTCTTAATTTGCCAAACACATACATACAACTTAACTCCTAACAGAACTGCATCAAAAAACAACTAATCAACTACAAAACAATACATTAAATAGATATACTTTATATAAATTTTTAATTTGTAAATACATTTTGCCAAACAAATGAGAAAAACTAAACTCATTCCATTGCTATTCACACTCAAAAAAGCGGAGTGGACCAAGCTTCAGGACTTTTTGGCATCACCCTACTACAATAAAGATGAGACCGTAATCCAGCTATTTCAGCAGTTAGCTACCAAGATCCAACGCTCAGATTCCGATCTGGACATTTCTAAAGAGGAGCTCGCGGCCAGCTTATGGCCCGGTAAAGCTTATAACGCAAAAGAATTCACCTACGTGCTAAGTCGCCTAAACAAGCTCGTAGAGCAATACATAGCACTGGAGCAAATCAATCAATCAGAGTTCGAATTACAGCTGGCTGCCCTGGATGCATTTTCAGAACGAGGATTAGACAAACATTTTCAAGCCAGCAAACGGCAACTTCATAAGGATCTCTCCAACACCAAGCAAAGCGCGTTTTCTGTTTATAAAACACGAGCACGACTTTACGAAGTTGAGGATCTGCATTATAACCGACAGCGAAAAAGAGTGTATGACCCTAGTATTCAGCTCCTAGGCCAACACTTGGACCATGCATATTTTCTTCAACGCCTGCATCAAGCCTGTTCGATACTGGACCGACAGCATATCCTGCAAGCAGACTACGACACCGCCATATCAGAGGATTGGCTCCGCCACATCAGCGATAATCTAGCCGATAAGGAACCAATCATCCAGGTCTATCTCGACATCTTCACGATGCTTCAGCAGGAAAATGAAGTTGACCACTTCGCCACCTTTAAGCAACATCTTTTTGAGCTCCAGGCCGTCATTGCTGATAAAGACTTAACAGAAATCTACTTCTTCGCGATCAACTACTGTGCGAGGAAAATCAGGGCTGGTCAAGAAGCATACGTGGCTGAGGCCCTGCAGCTGTACCTGCAAGCGATCGAAGCCGGTTGGTTTATCATTAACGAACAACTTTCTCCCTGGACTTTTGCCAATGTCGTCAAACTGTTTCTGCGTCAGAAAGAATACGACCGGGCGAAAACCTTCATTCACAAATACATTTCCTTATTGCCTGCGGAATTTCAAGAAAATGCGCTCCACTACAACATGGCCGAACTCCACTACTACACCAATGCTTATGATGAAGCTCAGCAGCACCTGGTACAGGTAGCATTCAACGATCTCAATTACTACTTAGGAGCAAGAGTCCTCTTAGCCAAAATCTATTTCCAAACGGGTGCCGAAGATGCGCTCTCATCACTCTTAGCGGCTTTTATGATGTTCCTGCAGCGCAACAAGCAATTGTCAAAGAACCTGAAGAGCACGTATCTGAACTTCTGTAGAATTCTGGCTCGGATTCTTCGAACCACACCGGAGAAGCGTGCCGCCATTCGGACTAAAATCGAAGAAACTAGTCCACTAACCGATCGAGTTTGGTTACTGAGCATTTTATGAGTTAAGCGTCAAAGCCTATCCTAACAGCCAGGCTTTGAACGCCCGTGATTTCATCTCTGCAATATTGGTGATTGAAATCCCCTCTGGGCACTCTACTTCGCAAGCTCCGGTGAAGGTGCAATGCCCAAAACCTTCGGCAGTCATTTGCGCAGTCATATCCTTTACCCGTCGGTGTGCCTCTGGTTGCCCTTGTGGCAGAGCGTTGAGGTGATTGATCTTGGCTGCAGTAAACAGCGCAGCAGAAGCGTTCTTACAAGTCGCCACACAAGCTCCACAGCCGATACAAGCAGCAGCATCCATTGCCCGATCCGCTATCTCTTTGCCGATTGGTATTGCGTTAGCTTCTGGCGCAGTACCCGTCTTGGCACTAATGTATCCTCCTTGCTCAACAATGCGGTCGAAAGCAGAGCGGTCGACGATGAGATCCTTGATGATGGGGAAAGCCTCTGCTCGCCATGGCTCAATCACAATGGTGTCACCATCCTGAAAGCTCCGCATGTGGAGTTGACAGGTGGTTATGTTGTTGTGCGGGCCATGAGCGCGACCGTTGATAAACACACCGCACTGGCCGCAGATTCCCTCCCGGCAATCGTATTCAAAGGCGACCACCTTTTCTCCTTTCAGGACCAGCTCCTCGTTGAGCTGATCGAGGGCTTCTAAAAAGGACATGTCCTCATTCAAGCCGTCTACTTCATAATTCACGAAGGATCCCGCTACAGCGGGGGTATCTTGTCGCCAAATTCGAAATGTAACTTTCATACTTCCCTGATTTAAGGAATTGATTCTTCAAGCTGCTCAGCACAGCATTTCTACAATTATTTATAGCTCCGGACTGACGGTTGCACATACTCAAACTGCAAGGGCTCTCTGTGCAATTCGAAGCCACCTTCACCTACATATTCCCATGCGGACACATAGGAGTAATCTTCGTCCACTCGCAGTGCTTCTCCCTCCTCTGTCTGGTATTCTTCGCGGAAGTGTGCGCCGCAGGACTCCTCCCGCTGCAGTGCATCGGTGCACATCAGTAAGCCGAGTTCGATAAAATCGGCCAGTCGCAGTGCTTTTTCTAACTCTGTATTGAGTTCATCTTTTGAGCCTGTCACCTTTACTTCAGTCCAGAAGTCTGTGCGAATTTGTTTGATCTTGGTAAGGGCTTTCTCCAAACCAGCCTTATTGCGGCTCATGGCGCATTCCTGCCACATCACTTTGCCAAGCTCCCGATGAAAATGATCGACCGTCTTATTACCATCAATAGCGAGGATGCGATCAATATCATTGATTACTTCTTCTTCGGCTTCAGCGAAGGCTGGGTGATCGGTATCCACTGTACCGTTCTTCATCTCGGTCGCCAGATAGTTATTGATCGTATTCGGGAGAATGAAGTAGCCATCAACGCTAGCCTGCAACAATGAGTTCGCCCCTAGACGATTGGCGCCATGATCGGAGAAGTTACATTCTCCAACAGCGTACAATCCCGGGATGGTGGTCATGAGTTCATAGTCGACCCAAAGGCCTCCCATAGAGAAATGCGCTGCGGGCGAGATTTGCATTGGCTCCTGATAGGCATCCACGCCGGTAATCTTCTTGTGCATCTTAAAGAGATTTCCATAGCGGTCTTTAATCGTTTCCAAGCCGAGGCGCTCAATGGCGTGCTTAAAATCCAGGTACACAGCATTGCGCAAACGACCGACACCGTGGCCCGCATCAATGCGTTCCTTTGCTGCCCTTGAGGCAATGTCGCGAGGAGCCAAATTACCAAAGCTAGGATAGCGGCGTTCCAGGTAATAGTCGCGTTCCTCCTCCGGGATGTCATTCGCTTTGCGCTGATCTCCCTTCTGCTTGGGCACCCAGATGCGGCCATCGTTACGGAGAGACTCTGACATCAGAGTCAGCTTTGACTGTGCTTCACTAGATTGTGGCAAAGCCGTAGGGTGGATTTGAGTAAAGCTGGGAGCAGCAAAATAGGCTCCCTTTTTATGCGCCTTCCAGATGGCCGAACCATTACAGCCAATCGCCAGCGTTGACAAGCGAAACACTCGAGAGTAGCCCCCGGTAGCCAGCACCGCAGCATCTGCCGCATAGCGTTCAATAGCGCCAGTCACCAGATTTCGGGCGATAATTCCCTTGGCCTTACCGTCAACAACCACTAGATCCAGCATCTCAGTGCGGGTATGCATGGTCACCTTGCGGGCGCGAATCATTTTGTAGAGTTGCGAATAAGCAGCCAGTAAAAGTTGCTGACCCGTCTGGCCTCGAGCATAAAAGGTACGCTGCACCTGTACGCCGCCAAAGCTTCGATTGACCAATACTCCGCCGTACTCCCGGGCGAAGGGAACCCCTTGTTGGGTAAAGTGATCGATGAGTGGTGCAGACAACTCCGCTAACCGATAAGTGTTTGCTTCTCGTGAACGAAAATCACCTCCCTTCAGTGTATCGTAAAACATCCGCCACACGCTATCGCCATCGTGCTGATAATTCTTGGCAGCGTTGATCCCCCCTTGTGCAGCTACCGAGTGCGCTCGTCGAGCAGAATCCTGATAGCAAAAGCACTGCACATCATACCCCAATTCCGCCAAGGTAGCCGCGGCTCCCGCACCAGAAAGGCCAGAGCCAACCACAATGATGTTGAGCTTTTTCTTATTGGCAGGGTTGATCAGTTGACTATTGATCTGATAGTTGCGCCATTTCTCTTCGAGTTTCCCTTCCGGAATCTTCGCATTAAGTTTCATAGTTCAACTGCTATTTGAAGTAAACGATAAAGGGTATAAGGCCGAAGCCAATGGACATTACCAGTGCATAAACAACTGCCACCTTAACAATCACTGCTAGCCCTGTCTTATGATAAAAGCCTAGTGTCTTGAAAGCACTCTTCAAGCCGTGATGCAAGTGGTAGCCCAAGGGTATCATGAGTACCGAATAGAAAACGACATAGTAGATATTCTGGAACAAGCTGTAGGTGACCTCATAGACATCGACATAACCATGAGCATCCGTACCTACTGCCTCACCCATACCAAGCTTGATACGCGCCCAGAAATTCGCCAGATGTACAACTATAAACAGTAGGACGAACAGGCCTAGTAGCATCATGTTCTGCGATGCCCAACTACTGTTTTCATTGCTGTGGTTGACCGCATAGGAAGTGGGCTTTGCTCTTCGGTTTCGAACGGTGACCAACACCGCATACACCACATGAACAATGATGGATAGATACAGCACGTAAGCAACAATCTTGATTAGGGGACTTTCGCGTAGCGTGGTAGAATAAGCGTTGTAGAGCTCACGAGCCATTTCCTCCGGCAGCACGAGAATGCAGTTGGCGGAAAGGTGTACGATTAGGAAAACGCAAAGGAACAAACCGCTTAGAGCAATCATACTCTTCCTGAAAAATAAGTCCATGCTGAGCTGGTTTAGCGTAAGTGCGGTTAATTGATGAGCAGAAAATTACTGCAAAGCCAAACCGAACAGGGTGACAAATATCACCGATTATGGGGCATTTTGCAATCGATTATTACACCAAAATATGGATAAGGCCAATAGCTCATGAAGGTGAAAAATTAACGTTCACTCACTAGAAGGGATAACTCAGGTATTCGCATTAGTTAGATGATAGCAATAGGAATATTTTCGTCAACGAACTCCTATTTCTTAATCAAACTACGCTCTCATGCATCAAAAAACTACCAGTTGGATCACTCCATTTGCTTGTCTTTTACTAGCAACGGGCCTTCTCTCTGCCCAAGATTGCACGCCAACCGACCTGAGTACAGGGTCTTTCCTCCATGGCAATACCATTCGCGCCCTTTATGCCGCTAGTGGCAGTCAACTTTGGGACGGGGAAAACGCTCAATTTCAAGTAGAAGATGACACTTCTCCATACGCAACGATTTTCGCTCAAGGTTTATGGATCGGCGGTCTTGACCCTGGCGGAAACCTTAAGATCTCTGCCGCTACTTATGGATCGGCAAGTGGTAGAGGGGATTATTTCCCAGGCCCAGTTGATGATCAGGGTTTAGCGAGTGCTAGTACTTGCAACGATTACGAACGAACCTGGGGCGTCTTTCGCCACGAAATTG
>CAJXOS010000039.1 GCA_913057725.1 uncultured Lewinella sp. | reverse complement strand
GGTCGTCTTTTTTTCATGAGATTATGATTTGTTGTATGGAGCCGCGTCCGAGAGACGCGGCTTTCTTTGTTTAGGGACGTCATATTCCTATCTTCGACGACCTACAATCACTACATTCCTTTCTATTATTATTCGACTTGATGATTGTCAAATCCTTCGATACAGAAAGAGGTTGCTATGCTTTTGTGGAAGAGCATTTGCAGGCAGCAGAGCATCAGCATCCAGCACTGGAAGTGCTATTAGTGCGTAGTGGAATGATCGATGTGACTGTGGGTGATAAAACCATTAAAAGTACCAAAGGGTGCATCATCGCGCCAAATGTTAAGCATAGTGTAGCAAGCAAAGAGGCAGTGTGTGAGGTTTGGATTGTTGAGAAGAGTATATCCGCTATTACGCCACTTCATCCCGTTTTTGCCAGGCTATCTACGGTCCCAGTGATAGAGTTGTCAGAAAAAGAGCTCGCTGAATTTAATGATGCGTTATTGGGTGCACTTAAAATGGCTGATCCTTACCCTGTAGATTTCGATAGCCGAATAAAAGAATGTGTAGAATTTATCCGTAGCAGTGTGGGTGTACATACGCTCAACCGTACTCAACTGAGCGCTCACGTCCATCTTTCTCCAAGCCGACTTTCTCATTTATTCAAAGCGCAAATGGGAACCTCGCTTGAGAACTTTATCATCTGGGAACGACTGAAATATGCGATCGCCAATAGCTTAGATCAGGAAATCAACCTCCTAAATGCTGCTTACCTCGCAGGATTCTTCGATGCGGCCCACTTTAGCCGTGCTTATCTAAAGATGTTTGGACTCAATCCGTCGACGGGTTACAATAGCAGCACTTTACAAATTTGAGTGCCAGTACCTGCCTAATTTTGTGGCATACTAGTTTATGAAACGTAGTTAGAAAATGAATGAGTTTACTATTAGGCCAGTAGAGGCAGGAGATATACCTAACCTTAAGACGGTTATTGCGGCAACAGAGATGTTTCCACCAGAGTTGCTCGATGGTATGATTGATGGCTATCTCAATGGGCATGATCAGAGTATCTGGCTGACGGGCGACGAGGATACACCCACCTTTGTAGCCTTTTGTGCACCAGAGCAAATGACAGAGGGTACTTGGAATTTATACCTCATTGCAGTGCATCCTAGCCTGCAAAGCAAGGGTTATGGTCGCCACATCATGACCTATTTGGAGAAAGAGCTAGGTCAGCGAGGTGAGCGCATTCTTATCGTGGAGACTTCGGGCTTGCCTGCTTTTGAGCGCACTCGTCAATTTTACCACCAATGCGGCTATACCGAGGAGGCTAGGATTCGAGCGTTTTATGCAGCAGGTGAGGACAAGGTTGTTTTTTGGAAATCTCTGTCTACCTAATCACTAGCTTACTTCCGTGAAATGTTCTACGGTAGGAAAGGGCTCGTAGTAATGATGCAGCAACGCCTTCCAGTCTTGGTAAGTATCAGATTGCCGAAAACCAATGGTGTGATCTTCTAGTGTTTCCCACTGAACGAGTAGCAGATAACGATTGGGTACCTCTAAACACTTCTGTAAACTATGACTGATGTAGCCCTTGATAGAAGAAATATATTGACCTGCTAATTTGAAATCGGCCTCAAATGTGGCGAGGTCTGCCTCAGGGCGAACGGATAAGTAGGCGGCTTCAAGTATCATAGATCGATGATGTGGTAAAATAAAAAACCGGTCAGCAGTTGAATGCTGACCGGTTTTTACGTTTAGAAAAACTGTTAGGTTTAGTCGTTGATCGCTACACCTTCCAGTTCAATGATATCGTGAATGATAGATAGTACCTCGCGAATGTAAGCATCCTTAGATACAGACTTCACGAAGTCATCATTACGTGCTTTCTTGCTTTCGTCTGCTTCGATCGCTGCTAGATCCACTTCCAAGTTACGAGCACTTGGGTTCACAATTTCGTCGAAGAGGTTCTTATAGCGCTCAGCATCTGCTTCGCGAGCTGCTTCCAGTGCTTGGTAGTCTGCAAGGTTTAGCGGATAAGCCGTCAGGTCGCGTAGCTTTTGCATGCGAGCAGCGTTAGATTCTACTTTACCGAAAATGTCGCTGCGGCTAATGCGAGACTTACTACGAGCAGCAATTTGCTCCAGGTGCGTTAGCTCCAGTACGTTTTGGTCGTAATCTACAGCAGCAATTTCAGTCCAAGGCATCGCGTTCTCCTCTTCCTTTTCACCCGTTTGGATGTAGGCGTAGTTGTCAGGAAGAACGATGTCTGGTGTTACACCCTTCAGTTGAGTAGAACCACCATCGATGCGGTAGAACTTCTGAGTGGTCAATTTTACTTGACCTAGTGGCTTCACATTTTCGAAACCGCGTAGTGTGCGATCCAGGTCGATGAAGCGCTGTACAGTACCCTTGCCGAAAGTAGAGTTACTACCCACGATTACAGCGCGGCCATAATCTTGCAAAGCTGCTGCTAGGATTTCACTGGCACTGGCACTGAAGTTGTTTACCATAACTACTAGTGGGCCGTCGTACTGAATTTCAGGATTTACATCCATCAATACTTCCGCCTCGTAGTCGCGTGACTTTACTTGTACAATAGGTCCACGCTCAATGAAGAAGCCAGACATCTTCACTACGTCCCGGAGGCTACCACCACCGTTGTTACGTAGATCCAGAATAATGCCGTCTACTCCAACATTCTTCAGTTTTTGAATTTCTGCCTCTACATCATCTGCGCAGTGGCGACCGTTACGGTCTTGGAAGTCTGCGTAGAAGCTTGGCAGGTAGATGTAGCCAATCGTCTCACCAGCAGCATTGCCATCAATAATCAAAGACTTCGCAAAACGCTCGTCTAGGATGACAATGTCACGAGTGATACTAATATTCTTTTCAGAACCGTCGACCTTCTTTACAGTCAAGGTTACGATGGTTCCTTTGTCGCCACGGATTTTGGAAACCACATCATCCAGAGTCATACCCTTAATGTCTACGGGCTCATCACCGTCTTGAGTTACTTTCGTAATGATATCGTTAGCTTCTAGCTCCTTGCCTTTCCAGGCTGGACCACCTACTACGATTTCTGAGACTTTGGTATAGTCGCCTTCGTTTACCAGGCGAGCACCAATTCCTTCCAGTTTACCACTGAAACGGATGTCAAAGTTCTGCTTGTCAATTGGCTTATAGTAGTTCGTATGCGGATCAAAAACACCTGTGAAGGCGTTTAGGTACTCGCTCATACGATCTTCACGGTCCAATTTCATCATACGATCAAACCAACGGTCGAACATTTTTAGCACTTCTTCGCGTGCATCTGCTTCCAGTTCAGCCTCTGATTTGCCAGCCAGGTCTTCATCACCTTCTGCTTGCTTTTCAACAGCATCAGCGTAGCGGCCTAACGTCTCATATTTAAGATAGTCGCTCCAGTAGTTATAAAGAGCTGCTTCATCTGAAGCATACTCGCGCTTATCGCCATCCAATTCTACAGTACCTCCTTTTGAAAAGTCGAACGGAGAAGCGAGAATGTCGCGATAGTAGCCTTGAGCACGCTCTAGAGCATTGGTCAGGTATTCTTGGCTCATGTTGAAGAAACCAAACTCACTATTCTGAATTTGATCGTCTAACTCTAAGCGATACTGCTCTAATTGAGCAACTTCTTTAGCGGTGAAGAAACGCTTGCCTCCATCGATGGAATTCAAATAGAGGTCATATATCTTTCCGGAGAAGTTATCGTCTAAATCTTGGGGGCTGTAGTGGTATCGTTCCATCCCGCGAACCAAGGTCTGTAAGAGAACGGCTTCTTTCTGCTCATCGCTCAACTGCGGAAAAACGAAGGCTGCCAACATCGTGACTGCCGCCAGGGAGAATAAGATGGACTTTACTGATTTCATATTGCTTTTTTTGCAGGATACATTCTTGAGACGCGAAAAGTGGTGTCAAGATACCTCGGATGATCTTCTGTAATTAACCCAAAGGAGCATTAAAAATTGTGCAAATCCGATGCATAGTATAACGAATGATGTCAAAAATAAGTTTTTTGCATCGAATGTTACACTTGCCAGACAGTACGAATCGTCCGCTCGTTTACAAGCATCAAACCTGCTGTGTGAGTGTGATCAAACCTGGCCTTAAGCCCTGTTGTCGATGTAAGTGTGTAGTATAAAAATTGTTTTCCCAATTACTTTGTTGTCCAAAACCGTGCCAAAGCTCAAATTTGAAGGAAATCTGACGGTTTTGTCCGTATCTTTGCCCTCGTACTAAGGCAGCAAGCTTGCAACTTGCCCACTCTACAAAGTGTATGCTGATGTGGAGTCTTTCGCTGAAACGTACATCAAAAATTATGTCTAGACGTTTGCACAACCTCGTGAACAACGAGGAACTCAAGCGCCGTATGGAGGATAGTTCCGAGGCGCGAACCACACTATCATTCTACCAATACCATCACATTGAGAATCCCTTAGCTTTCCGGGACCAAATCTTCCGCGATTGGTCTAAATTAGGGGTATACGGCCGCATTTATGTTGCCAAAGAAGGAATCAACGGACAAATCTCTGTACCTACTGCAGACTTCGAAGCTTTCAAGGAAGCGATGTTCAGTATTCCGTTCTTGAATAATATTCGCCTGAATATCGCTATCGATGATGATGGTAAGTCATTTTATAAGCTGAAGATCAAGGTGCGAGACAAGATCGTTGCTGATGGTCTGAATGATGATACTTTCGACGTGACCAAGCGTGGCAAGCACTTGTCTGCTAAGGAAGTCAACGAACTACTATCGCAAGATGATACGGTAGTGGTTGATATGCGAAACCACTACGAAAGCGAGGTGGGTTATTTCAAAGGCGCTATCCGCCCGGATGTCGAGACCTTCCGGGAATCACTGCCGATCATTGAGGATATGCTGGAGAAGGACAAGGAAAATCCGATTGTCATGTACTGCACAGGTGGAATCCGTTGTGAAAAAGCCAGTGCTTACTACCTGCATAGAGGTTTCGATAAGGTGCACATGATCGACGGAGGTATTATCGAATATACCCGACAGTGTGAGGAAGAAGGCTTAGATAACTTGTTCATTGGTAAAAATTTCGTGTTCGACGAACGTCTGGGTGAGCGGATCTCCGAGGATATTGTATCCCAATGCCATCAGTGCGGTAAGCCGGCTGATAGCCACACCAACTGTGCCAATACGGCTTGCCATATCCTGTTTATTCAATGTGAGGAATGTGCAGAAAAGCACGAAGGTTGCTGCTCTTCTGAGTGTCAAGATTTCACACACTTGCCAGCAGAGGAACAGGAACGTCTACGCCCAACTATGAGCTTCAACGGAACGAAGTTTGGTAAGGGGCGTTACAAGGCTAATCGGCAGAGTGATCCTGTGGTGGGTAGCAAAAAATAAGCCGGGTTATTATTTTGTTAAGGACGGTGTAATCTTCTTTTTCACAATGGGGGCGTGCTAAATTTAATAGCAAAACGCCTCTCAATGAAAGTTTTATCTATCCTTGCTCTGCTGGGTGGGCTAATGATGCCTTTGAGTGTAATTACTCAGATTGAAAACCTTCCTCAACAAACAGGTTTCTTCGACTATCAAATTCCTTTCCAACAGGATACACTATCATTTTTAGTGTCTTCAGGAGGGCGTGATGCTGATCCGCGCAAGCTCGTCATATACTTACAGGGGTCTTTGCCTATGCCTTTGTTTATCGAGGATGCGGATGGCGCTTTCATGAGGGCCTTCCCTATCGATTACTGGACTTATCATGAGGAGTATTACTTCTGCATTATCCCTAAACCTGGTGTTCCAATTGTGGAAAAGGCTAGTGCACTAAGTGATCAAAATCTCAGTCTTGATCCAGTTACGCAAGCGCCATCCCGAGCCTATCAGGAGCGTAATCATTTAGACTACTATGTCGAACGAGCTCAGGCGGTGCTGGAATATTGGACGGAAAAGAAACCAATAGAGGAGGTCATTGTAATCGGAGGATCCGAAGGTGCACGAGTAGGTGCCAGATTTGCCGCAACTAGCGATTTGGTCACTCATCTAATCTATTACTCTGCCGATCCCTTGGGGCGTTTTTACGAGAAAATTGACGCAGAGCAAAAAGCCGCTCTCGCTGGCACACAAAGTATGGAAGTTGCTCGCCATAATATTGAGGAGCTATTTGAGGAGTGGGAGGAAAAGAATAAGGACCCATTGTCCACTGCGACAGAAAAAGGGGACACTAATCGTGCCTGGACTTCTTTTTCTTCACCAGCCATAAATGATTTGTTGCAGTTAAATATTCCTGTCTTGGTGTGCTATGGCACAGCTGATAGCAAAGTCACAAATATGAACTTCTTGCGGTTTGAGGCTATTCGCTTAGGCAAGAGTAATCTAGAATTCAGGTCCTTTGAAAACCATGACCACGGCTTGAATAAGCTCACATTTAATCAGGAGGGAGAAGTAGTTTCGTCAGAATATGTATTCGATACGATCTACGCAGAATGGTTGAATTGGATCCGCGAACACTAGCAATTGTCTTAAGCGCAGTATCTTGGCGGCAAGAAAAATAGCTCATGTCTGGCAAGTTATACCTCGTTCCTACTCCTATCGGTAATTTAGAAGATATTACACTGAGAGCGCTTCGCGTCTTGAAGGAGGTCTCCTTGGTGTTAGCCGAAGACACTCGGACGAGCAAACGCCTATTTCAACATTACGAAATTGAGACTCCGTTACGAGCATTCCATGCACACAATGAGCACAAGGTGACGGATAGTCTCGTAGAGCAATTGCAGGCAGGTGCGGAGTGGGCGTTGGTAACGGATGCTGGAAGTCCGGGTATTAGTGATCCGGGCTTTCTACTAGTGCGAGCTTGTGTTGCAGCAGGAGTTCAAGTTGAGGCATTGCCGGGTGCAACGGCAGTCATTCCTGCTTTGACCGCTTCTGGTTTACCCGCGGATAAATTTCACTTTGAAGGCTTTCTCCCTCATAAAAAGGGTCGGCAAACTCGTCTGCAATACCTGGCCGAGCTTCCAGTCACTTTCGTGATGTACGAGAGTCCCTACCGTTTAGTTAAGTGCTTAGACCAACTAATTGAGCACTGCGGTGCGGATCGACAGGCTTGCGTGGCCCGCGAATTGACTAAAATGTTTGAGGAAGTACGTACAGATACACTAGCCGAGCTGAAGGCCTACTACGCAAGCAAGGACAAAGTCAAAGGCGAAATTGTAGTGGTAGTAGCGGGGAAATCCTAGCCGCACTACACACTCTGCCCACCGTCGATCGGTAAGGCCAGTCCAGTAACAAAACTAGAGGCTGGGTCACACAACCAAAGAATCGCATTTACGATATCTTCCACTTCTCCAAAGCGGCGCATCGGAATAGTACGCAGTAGCTTTTGGTCTATCCCTTCCACACTTGCAAAGAGCTGATCCACGAGAGGTGTATTGGTAAAGACCGGGCAGATGGCGTTAACCCGAATGCCGTAGCGTGCATACTCCAATGCAGTAGTTTTGGTCATGCCAATAACGGCATGTTTGCTGGCAGTGTAAGCGATTTGTCGAGGCAGCCCACGCAAGCCGGCGATGGAGCTAACGTTGACGATACACCCACTTCCTTGCTTTTCCATAACGGCGAGCTCCTCCTTCATACAGTAAAAGACACCGCTTTGGTTGACGGCTACTACGCGGTCCCAATCTTGGAGTTCCATTTCTCTGGTGGATGCCATTGGGCCGCCAATACCGGCATTATTCAAGCCAATATCTAGCCTGCCAAAGTGCTGATAGCAGTGCTGGACAGCAGCCTTAACGGCATTGTAATCTGCAACGTTACATACAACGAAGGTTGCGTCTATTCCTTTTTCTTGTAAGTCTTTGACTACTGATTCTCCTAATTCCTGCTGTAAGTCAGCAATAGCAATCCGAGCGCCTTCTTTGGCAAAAGCGAAAGCAACAGCTTTACCGATGCCTGATGCGCCACCGGTGATAAATACAACTTGATCTTTAAAACGCATAAAAGGAGAGGTTAGGCAGCAGCCATTGATTTTTCGATAGCAGCAATAATCTGGTGTACATCATGACGGATAATTCCGAGACCACCACCAGGTGCATAGTTATTATATCCTAGGAAGTAGAGCCCCTCGTACTCCCCTGTGCCAACAGGAGAAAGTGGGAGTTCTCGTGAATCAAAATTCTCGTCGTTCAAAGTTAGCCAGTCACTCAATGCAGCCCGGAAGCCGGTGGCAAGAATAACTGCATCAAAGCGTAGCTCTTCGCCATTGGTGAACAAGATGCTTGTACTGCTGAAATGCTCAATCCCGGGTAGGACTTTCAATTCACCAGAACGGATATAGTCGAGTGTGCCCAAGTCGATTACCGGTGTCTGCCCTGTTTCACGGAGCTGACGGGCCGGCGAGATATTTGGCAGCTCAATTCCATACTTGGGTAAGTCGCCAACGGTGAACTTACGTACGAGCAAGCCGAGTGCATCCCCAAGCCAATGAGGTAGCTTGCCAATCTTTAAAGCAGTTACCTGCGTAGGGTTACCCAATACTTCGCGTGGTACAATGTTGACTGGGCCTCGGACACTAATGTAGGTTTCTACACCCTTCTCACAGAGATCCAAAGCGATTTCTGCGCCGCTATTTCCCATTCCAACGACTAATACGCGTTTGCCCTTAAAGGGGCCCGGGTTTTGATAGTCGTGGCTATGGACAATGTCACCAACAAAATCTTCTTCGTTTTGAAAGTGCGGACGGAAAGGTATCCGATTCATACCTGCACAAATAATCACCTGTTGCCCTTCATAACTGGAGCCATCCTCACAGCTAACTTTCCAAGTGCTACCGTCCTTTTCAATGCTGGCGACGGATTTACCAAAGATTGGTTCGATACCTCTGGTCTTGGCGTAGTTTTCGTAGTACGCGACTAGGTCAGTCTTGTGCACATAACGGTCATAGTCTTCCGGGAAATCTTCGCCCGGCAGGTGTGAAAGTTCTTTGACGGTATGTAAGTGCAGACGGTCGTAGTGATCGCGCCAGCATTGAGCGACCCCTTCACCTTTTTCCAAGACCAAAAACGGAATATTACGTTCGCTGAGCTGACCCGCAGCTGCTAGGCCGGCTGGGCCGGCGCCAATTATTATCACCGGTGAGGCTTCCATTAAATTGTTGCTAGTATTTCTTTTCGGAAGGTAGGGATTTTTTTCAACTCGCCCCCCATCCGCCGCCGCCTGGAGTCTCGATACGAATACGTTCTCCGGTACTTAGAGAAAGGCTTGCGACACCCTTGAGTTGCTTGGTCTCACCTTGATTATTGATGTGGTATTGTGCACCAGGAAGTCCCGCCTCGCCTTCCGTTTGTCCGTAGGGGCCAGTTGCTCGCCGTTGTGTCAACAATGTTATCTCCAGAGGAACGAGGGCTTCTATCTCACGAATCAAACCATCACCACCCTTCCATTGCCCTGTGCCTCCAGATCCAGTTCTTAAGGAGAATTGATGTAGTCTTACGGGAAAGACCCTTTCCAGATCTTCTGGGTCTGTGATGCGCGTATTGGTCATATGTTGATGGACTCCCGATCGGCCGTTGAAGTTAGGGCCGGCACCTGTTCCTCCACCAATGGTCTCGTAGTAACCGAAGTTTTCGTTTCCAAAAAGGAAGTTATTCATGGTACCCTGGCTAGCAGCAGCCAAGCCAAAGGCTTTGAGTAAAGTGTCAACAATGCGTTGGCTGACCTCCGTGTTGCCGCCTACTACTGCTGGACATTCCGCTGGTGCATCAGTGAAATTTGGATTGAGGAAAGTGTCGGTTGGTAAGATCAACTTTACTTGTCGTAAAAGACCTTCGTTAAGTGGAATATCCTCAGCTACGACCAAGCGTAATACATACATCAAGGCACTATAGACGATCGAGATATTGGCGTTGAAATTGGCTGGGTGAGTAGAGGAGGTGCCAATGAAGTCGACAGCCAGTTGGTTTCCATCAAAGTGAAGGCTTACTTCTATTGTGTGGCCATCGTCAAGTGCTTCTTTCGCGTATAGTTTAGTGCTTTTAAACGAGGCCAGTTTATTCAAAAGCACTTGCGCTGCATTGCTTTGCAATGCTTCCATGTAGTACGCTACTTTGTCGACGCCGTACTTCTGAGTCATTTGTAAAAGAGCTTGCTCTCCTGTTTTTAGGGCTGCTAAACCTGCTCGTAAATCGGCCATGTTTTCGGCGAGCGCTCGAGTTGGGAAAGCACTGCCGATGAGGTGTTTTTCAATTAGGTCCCATTGTGGTATGCCTTCCTTTACCAAGTATTGCGGAAGGAAAACGACACCTTCTTCTTCAAGGTTCTGTGCGTCTGGAGGCATAGAACCTGGGCGCTTACCGCCTACCTCAGCGTGGTGGGCCCGGTTAATAACGTAACCGACACAACGACCTGAGTCAAGAAAGACTCCTTGCAATAAAGTAATGTCTGGTAAGTGCGAGCCACCGTATTTTGGGTGGTTAACAATGAGAACATCTCCTTTCTTCATGGGCGTGTGCTCAAGACAAAGCCGCGCACAGATTCCTAAGCTTCCTAAGTGAACAGGAATGTGAGGAGCGTTGACAAGCAAGTAGCCTTTGGCGTCTAGAAGAGCGCAACTAAAGTCAAGCCGTTCTTTTACGTTTACGCTAAAAGCCGTGCGTTGTAATTGCGACCCCATTGCATTGGCAATAGCGGTGAAGCGATTAGTAAACAACTCTAGTTCGATGGCCTCGCCCCATTCGGTGGGCGTTGGATGTGTGGCTGCTTGCTTCTGTAGAACTACATGGCCTTCATTCCAGAGGGTCATTTGCCAGTTGGCAGGGACATAGGCTGTTGCTTGTTTGCCAGCAAGAACTGCAGGCCCTGAGCTTTGGAAGCCAGTTGCTAGCGCTTCCCAACGATAAATCTTCTTTTTAGTAGCTGTCGGTGTAGCAAGTGGTGCCGAAAGTGCTTTGGAAGTAGGGACGCTCGTTGCCGCAAATACTTTGATACTCTCCAGTTCGATGTCGCGACCTTCAGGTAGATATCCAAATTGCTGTTGGTAGGAGGCTCTAAATGAATCGGCCACTTGTAAGCCATTCTCATAGCGAAGTTCTACAGGGGTGTCCTGGCCAGAGAATCGCAGATAAAGAAGTACTCTTGCAGGAGTAGACAGGACATTCTCAAATCCTTCCTGTAGAAGTTGATCCCGAGCTATGGAAAACGTTTTTTGGATCAATTCTTCTAGTGGTGTATCCAGGTGTTCCCACTTTTGTAATACTTGCTTTTCGCCAAGGCGTTCAATACCTGCATGCCCCATCCCGTAAGCACTCAGCAAGCCCGCGTCGCGTGGGAGAATGACTTTTTCAATCCCAAGTAATTCTGCTATTGCACAGGCGTGCATGCCTCCTGCCCCGCCAAAGGCAAGCAAGGCATATTCTCTTGGATCAAATCCTTGCTGAACTGAAATTCGCCGGATGGCAGCTGCCATTTTTTCATTTGCTATTTGCTCAAAACCACGTAACAGCTCCTCGGCTGAATAAGCGTGTCCGCTTTGTGCTAGGAGGTCCTCACGTATTTTTTCTAGTACAGCTTCAGCGGCCTGATAAGACAGGGGTAAGCTTAGCGCTTCTGGAGTAAACTTTCCCAGTAATAGGTTGACATCAGTAATGGTCAAGGGGCCTCCTGCTCCGTAGCAGGCAGGACCTGGATCAGCTCCGGCGCTTTCGGGACCGACGAGCAATTTGCCATCTTTTGCCATGCAAATGGAGCCGCCACCGGCTGCTACCGTTTCAATAGCAAGCCCTGGGCTGAGAACAGTAGCATCACCTACCTGAACCTGAAAACGATAATCGAGTTGGCCATTGTAGTGGGCAGTGTCTGTACTAGTGCCACCCATATCCAGAGTTAGGATTTTCTTTACCCCCAGCTGAGTTGCGATATGTGCGGCCCCTACAACACCACCCGCCGGACCACTCAAAAGACTGTCCTTGGCGGTAAATTGCTGGGCAGCTTGTAAACTACCAGCGCTACTCATTACTAGAAACTGCTGGTTAGTGAGTACCGTTGGGAAAATGCTTTTACGGATTCGTCCTAGATACTGCTCAATTATAGGAGCCAAATAGGCGTCTACTAAGGCAGTTTGTGTACGAGTCAGCAATTTGACCGAAGGGCTGAGGCGATGGCTGATGCTACTGTAGATATAGCCCGCCTCACTTAACGCTTGCTCCAGCTGACGTTCGTGTATAGGGTTGTGGTAGGCATGTAATAATGCTACGGCTACAGCATCGGCATCTAGGGTTTGGAGGATTCTAGTTATTTCTGATGGCTCTAATGGCTGTAGTACTGTGCCGTCAGCAGCTAAGCGTTCATTTACTTCGATCACCTGATGATGCAGCAGCGCGGGCTCCGGGATGTCAAGCTGAAAAAGATTGGGCCGTTGTTGTGTGCCTATGTACGGTAGATCGGCAAAACCTTTAGTGATAAGTAGCGCTACCTTAGCGCCTTTTCGTTCGAGTAGTGCATTGGTGCCTTTGGTCGTTCCTAGTCTTAGTTGTAGTGGTGGGAATGACTCGTGTAGTGGAGTTTGAGTTAGTAAACGTGTGGCCAAAACGGGCGCTTCTTCATTGGCGCTGAATTCAACAGTTATAGGAAACTGCCCATTAAATGGTTCTGCTAGCGTCAGCTTTGTTCCTTCAAGCGACCGCACTTCCCATTGTTGTTGGGTGTGATCCAGGAGGCGCATATGATAGCCTCGCAGCAGATCGGGCCTGTCATTTCGAAAGCGATAATCCAGTTCGAAAGTATGGTCATCTAGCGAACTGGTAATGCTAGCACGCAGGCAGCCACTGGAAAGTACCTTGACTCGTTGTAAGTTGCCCTGTAAATCCTTTCCAATTCCATCAGTAAAGGTGCCACCAGTATCAATCCAAATTTGCCATGTCTCCATGCCCTAAAGGTAAGCAGGGCAACAAAGATTATCGCTAATGACCTCTTGCCAAATAGCGTACTCCCGCCTAACTTTGCAACAAGAAGCGCTGCCAAGGCGTTTTCAATAATCCAACGACCAAAGAAGAAGAGGGGGGAGTATGTACATACCACCAGATCATAAGCAACTATTTGAGGAAGCCGAACGCTACGGCCAACTTGGAGACGTGTATCATGCGGTGAAGTTGTACAAGCGCGTCATTAAGCTTGAACCTGAGTGGCCAGCCCCTTATCTAGCGCTCGGACGTATCTATCACGAACGCCGTGAATGGAAACCTGCCTTCTATTACTTCAAAAAAACGGTGGCTTTTTTACCTGCACTCCGCGAAGCATGGTGGTGCCTGGCTATTGCTGCCACGGCACTGAAGAAGTGGCGCGTAGCTCGTAGTGTCTGGAGTAAGTTTGGATTAAGTGAGTTGTCGGGCAAGCCGGAAGGCCTACGCCTAACTTACGATGGCACTTTCGAAATCCTTTGGATGTCGGCAATTGATCCCGCTCGAGCTCGTATTTTAAGTATTCCTCATCCGGCATCGGGTTTTCGGTTTCGGGACGAAGTACTGTACGAACGCAAAGCAGTTGGTCACCACATTGTAGATAATCGGCGAGTGCCAGTATACGCTGAGCTTGGTCAGGTGAAACGTTCCCACTACCGTACTTATTCCTGCTTGCTACATAACGTTTCAGCAAAGCATATTCAGCAACTGGAGAAGTTGTGTTATGAAGCTAGAATTGGCTTTGAGGTCTGGTCTAACGCAGCTCGGTCTATGGTAGTGGATAACCCACAAGCTTTTCCGGAATTCTACGGTCGTTCTATTCTACCCGCTGAGGAAAAAGATACGCCGGATGATCATGCCTTGATTGCTTTGGCGGCTGTTCATCAAGCAGAGGTGCTGCACGTGTTGGATGCTTGGCAGGTGATTACCCTCGGGCAATACTCTGACCTGCGCGCTTATTAGAAAGTGCTTAGTGATCCAACCACGCCTTAAAGTCTTTTACTCGATCTCTACTTACCACATGTTCGATCGCCTCGTTAGTGGGCTGAACTTTTAGCTTTAACCGGTGGCTAAACCAACTATCAATCTGTTGGATGGATTGGATGTTGACGATTTGCCCACGGTTGATGCGGAAGAAGTCCTTTGGATCCAATTCCCCATGGAGTTTGTCAATGGTGATATCGAGAACAAATCGCTTTCCGTTCCGGTCAATTGCAAAGGTTATTCCCTCGTCGCTGTAGAGATAAGCAATATCCTCACTGAGCAGATAAGTAAGACTCTTGCCTTGCTTGGACAGGAAGCGCTGGCGGTAAGCATCTTGCTGTTGTATGGGTAAGTTGGCCAGCAGTTTCTGCCAATCGGTGGTAGGTTGTACTTGATGGTATTTGGTGAACTTTGCTAAAGCCGCTTCCAGTTCTTCCTTTTCAATAGGTTTGAGGAGGTAGTCAATGCTATTAAGCTTGAAGGCCCGGAGTGTGTATTGATCAAAAGCGGTGGTGAATACAACCGGAGCACTCACCTCGACGTGTTTGAAGATGTCAAAACTCAAACCATCCGCTAATTGGATATCCATAAAGACTAGAGCGGGGGCTGGGTTAGCCTGGAACCACTCTACAGCTTCTTCCACGGTATCTATGGTAGCCAGAATTTCTAAATCAGGAATGAGCTCCTTCAAAAGACCGCTTAAATACTGAACGGCGTGAAATTCATCTTCAATAATCAGCACTTTCATAGACTGTTGGTTTTGTGGGGTGAATTAAGGGAAGTGCTACGGTGAAATGTTGCTCATCTTCACGGATCTCAATTGTCTTTTCGGTGAAATAAGCATAGCGTTTACTAATGTTTTCTAAGCCAACTTGTGTAGAGTCGAGCACCTGGCGTTTGCGTTGAAGATTGTTCGTAACCACTAGCTGTAAGTGCTCATTAACAAAAACCTCAATCAGCAAGGGGTGCTTGCGACTGATAATATTGTGTTTTATCGCATTCTCAAATAGAATCTGTAGACTGAGTGGAACGATTTTGTAGTTTTCAAAGGCCTCGTCTACTCGGATGTCAACTTGGAGATTACCTCGGAATCGCTCCTCTTGCAGAAAGTTGTAAGCTCGAATAAAGGCAAGCTCATTGGATAATGTAATCAACGGCTCACTCCGACTTTCGAGGATGTAACGATATACCTTGGAGAGTCGCTGCAGATAGCGTTTTGCCAAGTCCTGATCTTCCCCAACGATATGCATCAAGGTATTGAGGCTGTTGAACAGAAAATGAGGGTTGACCTGATTTCTCAATCCCTGTAATTCCGAGCGAATTTGGGCCTGCTTCGCTTGCTCTTTTTCCGTTAGGGACTCTCTCAGTTGAGTATAAAAGTAAATAGCCTCGTATAGTACTATGATCGCAAATGAGACGGCATAGGTAGTGAGGTAAGCCTGGTATGGATTGGGATCGTAGTTGTCTTTTACCTCACAGACATTGAGAATTATAACCAAAAGAACGTTTACAATGGGGACTGCAATGATATAGATCAGTACCATCCATTTGATTCGCTTCTTGGCGTTGTTGAAGCCGGGAAACCGCTTCCGCATATACACCATAAGTGTGCGAAAAAGTGCCCAGAAGCTTAGGGAAAAGTAGAATGCCTGTAACCATTCGCCTTTAAATACCGACCATTGATCCCATGGATATAACTGAAAAAATATCTGGGGAATGAAAAAGCTCGTCAGCGGCAGTCCGAACAACACGAATAGCCGATCATCAAACCCAACATATTTTCTTGCTTCTAACATAACAGTCACTTCGTCAACGTACTAAAGATACATGATCTAAAAGAGTACGGGACAAAGGTAAAAGCAGTGACGGTCAACTAAAAGAAGAAACGGGCGAAGGGTCGTATTCGCTAGTTGAACCGTCAGACATTGGTTTGGAGCGTAAATTCCGGGTATTGCTGCTTTGTTGTCGGCGTTTGCCGTTGCTGATCGAAGAAATCTACCGCCTCTTGGACGCTCATGAAGAAATGATCTACACCAATTTTCTGAATAAGGTTGGCTTTAGCTAGATTATCGCGTACTGGACCCTTTACGCCGGAGAAAAGCAGGCGTTGGTTGTTGGCTCGTAGTTCGGCTGCCAGCTCTTCCAGGAAATGCAAAGCACTACTGTCTAGGCTGTTGATACTCTCGGCGTTAAGAATGATTGCTTCCAGGGTTTCGCCTTTGAGCGTAATCCATTTCCGGAGTTTGTCGCGGAAGAAATTGAGGTTAGCAAAATACAAGCGAGCGTCAAAGCGGACGATGAGTAAATCGGGGCGTACCTCCACTTGCTCAAATCGCTCTTGGTTGCGGTAAAAATGCGTGCCAGGTACCTTCCCTAATTGGGCGATATGTGGACGTGTGGTTTCGAAAATGATCATTGCAAGCGACAGGATCACTCCAATCCCAATTCCTTGCTCGATGCCCAAGGAGAGGGTCGCCACAAAGGTGATAATGAGCATCCAGAAATCCGAACGATCCGTATGCCAAAGATGAAAGGCTTCTTTGTAGTCAATCAAACCAAATACGGCTACCATGATAACAGACGCCAGGATCGCTTTTGGTAAAAAGTAGAACAGCGGTGTCAGGAATAGCAGTGTCAAAATGATCAATATCGCACTGAAAATAGAGGCCATTCCCGTTTTAGCGCCAGCTTGATCATTAACGGCTGTTCGAGAGAAACCACCCGTTACCGGGTAAGATTGGAAAAAAGCACCACCAATATTGGCCATGCCTAATGCTATTAGTTCCTGATTAGGTACAACCTCGTAATTCTTATGTTTTGCCTGAATGGCTTTTGCTACAGCAATGCTTTCCATAAAGCTCACCAGAGATATGGCGAGGGCAACCGGGAGTAACGTCTGAATAGTTGCCCAGCTGAAGCTTGGAAGAACCAGTGCTGGTAAACCGCTAGGTATGTCCCCAACAATTTTTACGCCTTGCTCATTCAATCCCAATAACCAAACCGCTAGAATCCCAAAGACCACCGCTAGTAAGGATCCCGGAATAGATTTGCTCCAGCGTTTTACGGCCAGAATCAATCCAATACCACCGATACCAACGGCAACAGTTAGCCAATTAATAGCGCCAAAGCGCTCTACCGCTTGAATGATGATTTCGTGAACGTGATGAGTTCGAGCGATCTCAATCCCAAGCAAGTGCTTAAGCTGACTCAGACCAATGATAAGGGCTGCTGCGGAGGTGAATCCGCTAATGACGGGATGAGAAAGAAAGTTGACCAAAAAGCCTAACCGGAAAAGCCCTAGGAGGAACTGGATTGCGCCAACCATGAAAGCTAGCATGATAGCCAGCGTAATATAAGCTTCGGTACCACCTTCGGCGAGGATGCCAATTCCCGCAGCCGTTAGCAGTGAGACCATAGCTACTGGCCCCACGGCTAATTGCCGGGAGGTACCCATAATGGCATAAATAATGAGGGGAAGGGTACTGGCGTATAAACCGTAGATCGGAGGCAAACCAGCAATCATAGCGTAGGCCATGCCTTGCGGTATCAGCATAACGCCAACGGTAAGCCCTGCAGCAAGGTCTGCCCGGAAGTCAGTTGATGAATATGTTTTGAGCCAGCTCAATGCCGGAATCCTTTCCTTTATTCCCATTATCTCTGATGATTATGGCACAAAGGTCGGTCAATTAAGGCAAGAATTTCGTGATGAAGATCACTTTAGTCATTCATGCCGGCATAGGTACAGCGATGACAAGTTGAGCGGCATTAATTGCCTAACAATTCTACTTGGTTTCGACCCAATTGCACCACCCCAAGATTTTCCATTTTTTTGAGTAGGCGCGAAACAGCTTCGCGCGAAGCATTAAGATCATTCGCAATCTCTTGGTGAGTGGCTTGAATAACAGCCGAGCCGGTAGACTCCACCCGAGCCTCCAGATATTCTCGCAGGCGATTATCCATATTGCTGAAGGCGATGCTGTCAATTACCCGTACCATTTCGATAAGGCGGTTGTCATAACTCAGCATTACAAAGTTCTTCCAGCTTTGGTATTTCGTCATCCACTGATCAACGTATTTGATTGGGATACCAATCAGGGTTGTGTCTTCTACAGCCTCGGTTCGAATGACGCTTCGTTTATTCATCATACAACAACTGAAGGACATCGAACATGTATCCCCAGCGCTGAGGAAGTAGAGTAGGATTTCACGTCCGTCAAGGTCGTCTTCCTTACTTACACGAATACTGCCTTTAATGATCAGTGGCACGAGTTTGATATAGCTATCATAGTCCATGATAACTTCTCCTGCTCTAAAGTGCATGATCTTACCTACTTCGGCAATCTCCTCTTGAAGACTGCGTTCAGCGATCTGTGGAAAGTGCTGGTGCAGGATGGTGGTGATATCTCCGGTTTCAAAGGTCATTTTATGTGCTCGTTTTTCAGAAAATAGCTACTAGGCCTAGTCCTAGCCAATTGCCGCGTTGTATAGGGCCTGCGCCCGACTGAAAAAGGTAGTTGTTAAAGGTGGCTCCAGGGCCGTGGGCGCCAGGAGATCCATCCCTGAAAGTATAACTACCACTAAGTTTCAAATTTTTATTGAAATACCAATTGATTGCTGCCTCAGCATACCATTCTTCTCCGCCAAAAGACTGGGTCGTTTGCGCCCGTGCCTGCTCTTGTACGCTCATGGCGCCCTGGAAGAAAATGTAGGTGAGGGTAGTTTCCATATAGTAGTCATCTATTGGGGAAAGCTTACTGAGACGCAGATGGCCCGTTTGGGCAGAGGCCCAATCGGAGCTACGAGTTGGTTGGTCCAGCTCTTGTCGGCCCAATTGAAACCATTCAGCATCAACTGTCCACCATCCCAAGTTGATTAGTACGTCTGCTCCGAGTGCGTGATTGTTTTGGAAAAAGTCGTTTTTCCCTTGCCAAGCTCCCGACGCACTTAGACTGGCTCCCCAGCGCTCTCCTTGAAAAGTAATTGGCGTAGTAAGCTCATAGGAGGTGGATTCTAAGTCGCCATAGGAAAGCCGATAGCGCATACTCACAAGTGGAGAAGTTTGCTGGCCAATACTGTTTCCACCCAGTGTATTCATTGCTGGATTAAATAGGCCAATATCGTAGCGTCCACTCCATTTAGAAGAAGAATCATTTGCTAGAATAAGCCCGCCGAATTGTATGCCTATTGAACGACCAGGGCCCGTTCCGACCAAATGCCTACGCAAGTAGTTCTGCGACCATGGTTTCTCCATCGAAGGCGTTCGGAAGGCTGATGCAGTACTTACTCGCCCCAGTTGTGGCACTTGAAAACCAATACTCAAGTGTAGACCTTCTCGTTGCGGAATCAAGCGCCATAAAGCATACGCATTCCACAAGCGCAGGCGCAGCCAAGGACCATTGTTTGCTCCACCTTCTGTGCCAGCTAGTACATCTCGGCCAACGAGATCGGCAGCTACTAGCAGGTTGAATTTCATTCGGGTTCCTACGCTACCTTTCAAGCCAAGCCTGGAGCGCCGCAATTGGAAATTGAGCCGATTTCCTACCTGCTCATAGCTTTCACTGACCTCATCATAAAGTTGTTGGCCAGTAGTATAAGAGCTCCAAACCTGTAATATGGCTACCGGTTGAATGTCTATCTGCTGCCACCAATCTTTTGTACTCAAAGAATCTGTCTGCGACCAAAGCGAAGACGTGGTCATGGACAAGAACCAGATTAGCGACAGCAGTTTTATGTCCATTAAGTGATAAGTTGGTTAGTGAGGTAGGTGATCTTTAACAACCCCGTAGGCAAAAGTGCCCAAGGTAGCACTGAGTATTACCAGTGCAAAAATGCCAAAGCCCTGACCGAGCATGACAAACATAGGCCCGGGGCAAGCACCCATCAGCGCCCAACCTAAACCAAAAATACTACCCGCCAATAAGTGGCGAGGAACGTGTAGTTGCATCGGCATATAACCCACCATGGTGTCCCTCAAGGTTTTTACCTTGAAGCGTTTCATGGCTGCAATGATAATGGCACCCAATACTACTGCCGTACCAATGATGCCATACATGTGGAAGCTTTCGAAGCGGAACATTTCGTGAATCCGAAACCAGGAAACAGCCTCAGATTTTGTCATGACAATTCCGAATACTGTACCAACTATGAAGAAACTTAGAAGTCGCATTGTTTGAATCTTTCTGAAAGGAAAATGTTATTCCAGCCCCTTAAAAAATGAGAGGCATGATTACCCAAGTCATCAGCAAGCCACCGATGAAGAACCCAATAACGGTGAGCAGCGATGGTAGCTGTAGGTGGGACAAGCCCGTAATAGCGTGCCCAGAAGTACAGCCGCGGCCATACCGTGCTCCAAAGCCGACGAGGAAGCCACCGATTATGGTTAGGATGACACCTTTGGGGTTAGAATAATTGAAGATTTCTGTTGGCAAAAAGCCACCTCCTTGCGGATAGCTAATCCCAAAGTTTTCCTTCAGATGAGTAATGGTTTCTGAAGAGATGGCAACCGCTTCTGGGCTGGTAAGCAGGTGGGCTCCAATGAAGCCACCTAGTACGGCGCCCAAGACAAAGGCTAAGCGCCAGTTTTCATCCTTCAGGTTGATATCGAAAAAGTCGTATTTCTTGCCAGCGCCCGCCATAGTGCAGAAATTGCGGAAGGCGGTGGAGACGCCAAAACTGCGGCCCATCCAGGTCATGAGAAACAGAATGCCAGCAATAGCGACACCGGAAATTGACCAGTGCCATGGCTGACTAATCCATTCCAGCGGACTGGCGAAGAGAGTTACAATAGCCATTGATTATTGATATGTAGATTATAGTAGAAGGTATGTGCGAATTAGGAGACAGAAGCCTGTTCCAGTACATTGATCAATGCATTGGCGGACTGCATGCCCGATTGTCTCCATTTGATTTCGCCATTTTGGAACATAATGAAGGTGGGTACACCTCTAATGCCCAATTGGTTAGCTAAGGTAGGGTTTTTGTCTACATCGACCTTGATGATCTTAGCTGAACCACGGGTTTTACTGGCTACTTCCTGTAGAATAGGAGCCATTGCCTTGCATGGGCCACACCATTCTGCAAAGAAGTCTACCAAGACTGGCTGGTCGCTATTTATTAGCTCTTTGAATGATTGCTTTGTGCTCATAATCATTGTTTTACCCCATTGTAGTAGCCTAAGATAACCGATGCTTCGATAGAAGACGCTCTACGGGGAAAGTTATAAATACAAAAGTACAGGCTCTCAGGAGTGTGATCAGTGATGCAGGTCACAGGTGATGTCATGGAGAGGGAAGAACTTTGAGGAAAATCAGAAAATTGATCTATGCAGTCCCCAAATTTTCTTCCAAGTTCTATTCAATACATTATTGACGGCTTAAAGGTTGACAAAAACAGGAACCCTATGAGCCTTGTGCGACTCCTAGAAAAAGCCCAGGTACAAGCAGCAGACCTAGCGCCTTGGACGAACCTCGATCATCCGGTGGAAGATAGTTATGGTCGGCAGCTCATATTTGCGGATGCAGGTTTTGAGATCATGCTGATGTCTTGGCGGCCTGGAGACTTTTCGGCTATCCATGATCATGGTCATGCGCAGTGGGGGGCGGTTCAGATTTTTGGGCCAGCAGAACACGCAACTTTCCGAATTGCAGATAACGTGCTAGAAACCACTGCACGCTGGAGGGTAGTACCAGGAAGTATTCTGCCTGTACATCATGACCTTATCCATCAGATGGGAAACCCTTCCGAAACGCCCTTCTTGAGCCTGCATGTGTATGGATTGGAAACCGGGCATGAATCAGTTACGGGTGATGCGCGGATTTTTGATCCTGTAGCGGGGGTAATTCATAGAGTTGACGGTGGTGTCTTTTTCGCTCTTCCTGCTCACCAAATCGAACGGACAGAAACGGGATATAGAGGTGATTATGCTACTCGCCTTCGGTTTTTGGTAGAGGATGTTCACCGAAAGTTAAGTATACCCACTTATCAGACAGGGATGAAAGCGGTAGCGCTAGAAGCGAGAATCAGGGAGTTGTTTGACGGCTCTTTGTGTATGCATCGTCAAAAAGCTTCTTCAGAACACATGGAGATTTTGACTCAAGAGATACAGGCAGCAGAACGTTTAGCCGAAAGGCTTAGAAGGATAAAGGCAGTGCCTAACGAGGTTTTGGAATGCTAAAATAGAAGGTTGATCCTTTGCCCGCTTCTGAATGAACCCCCATCTGTCCGCCGTTTTGTTCGACGATCTTTTTACAGATGGTGAGCCCAATACCTGTGCCTGGTATATCCTTGCTATGGTGTAGGCGATTGAACAACCCAAATATTTGCTTTTGGAATTCGGGCGCTATCCCAATGCCGTTATCTCTTACGCTAAATAGCCAATGACGTGGTTGGTCAACACAGGCTAAGCGAATAATTGGAGCGTCCTCCGAACGGTAATTAATGCCGTTGAGGATGAGGTTTTGGAGCAATTGGTAGGCATTTACCTTGCTAAATAGCACATTAGGGAAAGTGGTCTCCTGGATAATATTGACCTCTTGCTCTTCGATGAGTGATTGGTTGGCTTGCTTGATTTCTTCTACGATGTCTGAAAAGTTAAGCAGCTCCTGATCTTTTTCCTGTTGATCAATCCTTGAGATGGTTAGGAGGTCGTCAATGGTTCGCTCCATTCCCTTGACACCCTGTATGGCGAGGTCGATGAATTCTTTTTCGTCGTCCTGCAAGCGTTCCTTGGCCCGTCGATCGAGTAGCTGGACAAAACTAGCCACATTCCGAAGGGGGCTCTTGAGGTCGTGAGACGCTGCTCTGGCAAACTGCTCGAGCTCTTCGTTTGAGCGTGCTAACTCTTGCACCCGACGATCAAGAGTAGCGGTTTTTTCATCTACTAGCTTGGATAGAACGTTTCGTTCTCTAATGCTAAAATAACTTTGTATAGCTCCTACCAATAGGCCAATTAGCAACACTGCTACAATTAACCAGAAACCACTGCGCTGTGTGAAGTGTGGTTCAATATGAAAAGAGAGTGTAGCTGGTAGTGCACTGACTTGACCCTTGTAGTCTACAGCATTGACTTCGAAAATGTATTGACCGGGAGATAAGTTGTGATAGGTTACTTCGCGGTTTGCCGTACTCGCCCAATCGCGATCATAACCATTAAGGCGATAGCGATAGCGGATTTTACCTTTACTTCGAAAGGAGATGCCAAGAAACTGAAACTTTATGCTGTTCTGGTCGTGTGTTAATTGCACCTCCTTGTTGAGGTCTATTTGATAGCCATTGGCGTTAGCTCCTTCAAGCGTGATGCGAGGTTGGGTCTCTGTGGCACGTTGCTGGTCTAGCGGTAGTGTGATTAATCCGAGTTGAGTGCCCAGCATTAGTTGATCGTCCCAAGTGACAAGGTCGGCAATATCTTCTGTCAGTAGGCCATCACTTCGGTTATATACGTTGATATGAAATTGTCGTCGAGGTAGGTCGATGTCTTCAATCAGTGCAACACCTCGGTTGGTAGCCACCCATAGTTTTCCCTCGGTTAGGTATAGTGCATTTACAATATTACTCGGTAGCTGCTCTACTTCATTGATTACCCAAAAGTCTCCATTCTTCAATAAGATTAAACCTTCGCCATGGGTAGCGAATGCCATAGTAGAATCGGCAAGTTCGACCATGTCATTAATGTGGACACTGAAGATACTACTGCGGTCTTTCCAATACTTAGTAGTTCCGTCGATGTAAGAGATCAAGCCCTCGTCCGTGTTGTCCGTCCAAATAGTGCCATCTGCTGAGCGAAAAGAGGAATACCCTCTGGCGGAAGACACTTTGACTACGCCCTTGAATTTTTCAGGACCTTTTCGCGGAGGTGTCTCAAGCCAGGCTTGGAGCATATCTTTATCTAGAGAATAACATCCGCTTCCTGTATTGATCACTAGGTTCTGCTCATGGTCAAGGTTGAGTGCTTTTACCGCGAAGGAGGTAATCCTGCGCAGAGAATCATTCTTTAATTCATAAAGCCCAGTATCTTTTCCTATTAATAGTTGTCCATTCTGAAGTTCAACCATATCCATGACACGGTCAAAGATGTTGTTTTTAGGAACACTCGATTCAATCCAGAGTTCTGTACTCCGATTTTCAGGGTCATAGGAATAAATCCGCCCATTAAAGGTGCCTAACAGAAGCTGGCCATTGTAGGGTTGAAGTTTATTGATTCGTTGGTGATCCTTCGGTAGAACAGTGGCATTGGACTCCACGATTTGGCGGGGATAAAAGTAAACGCCATCACCAAGGGAGGTGATCCAAAGGTTATCCTCGTGATCAATGAGGAACGAATTGCAGAAGTTGGAAGGATTAAAATGCTGACTTAGTTGCACCGTTTCATTTTCCAAGTCATAAATCCTTAGGCCAAAATCTGGGTGGAGTAGAAACAGCTGCTTTCCGATAATTTCTATATCAAGACCAATACTGACTTGATCGTCCAGGAGCTGAATTAGATCGTCGTGAAAAGACCAGTAATGTAAGCCATCGGTATTGACAAAATATATGCCATCAGGAGTATAGTAATAAGCGAAATCCCGAACGTCTTGCATTTCAGACGGGATATCGATTGATCGAATAATCTTAGTGTTATGGGTGAAGTGCAATTGCGTCCCACTGTACACAATGATGGTATCGGCATAAGGCTTGATAATACCTCGAACAGCCGCAGTGTTTGGACCAGCTAGTTCTTCCGGTAAGGGAGCCAATCGATGTTCTGGTGTCAGGTAGTGGTAGCTGGTACCGTAATTTAGCCAAAAGCCACCCTCTGGAGTTTCTAAGAGGTCAAAGCCATATTTGTTGACATCTTGCTTTGGCATTTGAATTACCTCCGGTGTATCCTCAGTAAGGATGCAAGGTGGCCCGATAGAGTTTAGCCAAATTCTTCCTTGATGGTCTTCCCTTATTCGAATTACATCATTGTTGGGGATGCCGTCCCGCATCGTTAGTACAGTGAAATCGTAGCCATCGAAACGTGCTACACCTACATCCGTACCAATCCAAAGAAATCCGTCTTGATCTTGAATAATATGATAGGCATCCAGGGTTGGAAGACCATCGTCAACGCTGTATTTCTTGGCTTGCTCTGACCAGCGCTGAGCCACTAAATTGGAAGAACCACACAACGTCATAATAACGATCAGTACAAGATCGATTATGAAAATGGCTGCTAAGTGTTGTGCAAAGTGTGATTTGCTCCCGTGGGACATAGCACAAAAATAGAAGAAAACATCAATCTATCCATATGTGTAAGCGTGCGAGCATCAGTCATATCTATCTGTCTGAATAAAAAAAGATACGGCATCGTAACTATCGACAATGCCGTATCCACTAACATAAAATCACCCATTGAATCTTTATGATGATGCGTTTGCTTTTGGCATCATTATATCACTGCAGCTACTGCTGCATCGATTGCTTCTTGTGTCATACCCGTTGGACATGCGTAGTCCGTCTTCGGAATTGCACTCGCTTCGATCGCGCGCCAGCCCAACTTAATGTCGACTAAGTTTCTAAAACCACGAGCCTGCAAGATTGAGGCTGCAATCATTGATCGGTATCCACCCAAGCAATGCAGATAGTAAGTCTGCTGACGATCGAGGCGGTCCATGTTTTTATTGAGGTAGTCCAGTGGCAGATTAGTAGCGCCAACCACGTGCTGTGCGAGGAATTCGGTGGGCTTGCGAACGTCCACGATTTCCAGTGTACTGTCATTAGCCAGTTTTTTGGCAAGATCCTCAGCGAGGATACTACCAACCTGATCTACTTCCTTTCCTGCGGCCTTCCATGTTTCTATTCCGCCTTCCAGGTAACCGAGAGTATTGTCGTATCCTACTCGGGCCAAGCGGGTTACCACTTCTTCTGCTCGGCCTTCCGGAGTGATCAATACAATGGGTTGGGCTAAGTCTTTGATGAGAGCGCCTACCCAGGGAGCAAAACTGCCGTCAATACCAATGAAGATCGAATTGGGGATGTGTGCTTTCGCGAACTCATCTTGGTGGCGAGTATCCAACATCAATGCTTCCTCCGATTCTACCAGTTGCTCAAATGTGTCGGCATCTAGGGCTACAGAGCCACGTTGAAGAACCTGGTCAAAGCTACCGTAGCCAGTCTTGTTCAGCATGGCGTTTTTAGCGAAGTACTGGGGTGGAGGGGTAAGTCCGGCTGTTACTTCTGTGATAAACTCCGCTTTGGTCATGTTTGCTCGCAATGCGTAGTTGCTCTTCTTCTGATCGCCTAGGTAGCCCCAGGTATCAGTACTTAGGTTTTTGCCACAAGCAGAACCAGCTCCATGTGCAGGATATACAATCACATGATCCGCCAGCGGCATGATCTTTTCTCGTAGACTGTCATAGAGCATGCCTGCCAGATCCTCTTTGGTAATACTCCCCTGCTTAATGGCCAGGTCTGGGCGACCTACGTCACCTAGGAATAGTGTGTCGCCAGTAAAAATGGCATAATCCTCACCCTGCTCATTTTGCAGTAAGTAGGTTGTACTTTCCATAGTATGACCAGGCGTATGGAGCACCTTGAATGCTAGTTTGCCAACTTGTAATACTTCACCATCTGTCGCTTGGTGAATGTCATAGTCGGTACTTGCGTTTGGGCCATATACGATCGTAGCTCCAGTCTTTTGCGCTAGGTCCAGGTGACCAGAAACGAAGTCGGCGTGGAAGTGCGTCTCAAAGATGTATTTCAATTGCGCACCTGATTCTGCTAGACGCTCCAGGTAAGGTTGCGTTTCGCGCAGTGGGTCAATGATTACTGCTTCTCCTTCACTCTCAATGTAGTAGGCGCCTTGTGCCAGACAACCTGTATATATCTGCTCGATTTTCATGTTAAGTCGTTGCTTGTTTTTGATTAAGCTTGAATACAAATACAAAACAACGGCATTTAGAGGTGCTTGTCAGTGATGGCGATCACAAGGGGGGGAGGATGCTGGGGATGTCTGAGCGTTGGGGGGATCCTCGCGTCGGGGGACGCTCGGGAACGGGAGGGCGTTCGGGAATAATTAGCTCTTTCTAAGTTAGACGCCTCTTACTAAGGCACTATCGCCTTTTTCTTCAATCCAAGCTTTAAGACCACCATCAAGGTTGTAGACATGAGGGAAGCCGCCATTTTTCATGAGCGTACAGGCACGTGTACTTCGGCGGCAAGTATTGCAATAGAGGAGATAGACCCCGTCTTTAGGGAGGGCGCTGATCTTTTCCCAGAATTCGTAGGCGAGATAATCGAGGTGTATGGCTTGTGGAAACCGAACCATATTGAACTCATGAGACTGGCGGCAATCGATGAGCAATGCATCGGGGTGGCTTTGCAAAAACTGCTCCACCTCCCCGATTTTTAGATTCTGCAACTGGCTTTTCAGTAGATCCCAGCGGCGTACATTGCATTCGTTACTCATGATCCTGATTGTTCGATTACTCTGACTTTAAAGCTACAGGATTCTCTGGAATTTCTTGTTCCAAGTAATAGAGCTCTTCCTGAGGTCGCAGTGGACGCTTAAACCAAAGCGGTCGGCGCAGTCCGTTCGGTCCGGGCGCAGGTCGGGTCATTTTGAGCCACTCCTTATAGTTCTCGTGCGCCTTGGCAGTGCTCACATAGATGTCACCGTATTCATCACCTTCCCGCGGACGCTCAATACGTACACGCTGGTGCCAACAGTGCATACCGCTGATCGGATCAGGATGAACAGCATGGGTAATGTTCTGGTGTACACCACCGTCTGTCCAGAAGATTCGTTTACTATCGGCATCTTCACTTTGGAATGGTTTGATGCCAGAAACAGTAGACATCTTCCAGCCACCTTTACCATCATTTTCGATGTTGACGGTATTTGTGGCCCATCGGTTTCCGGCATCCTGACGACGGCGCCAGCGCCCTAAGTGATGAGAGCAGGCTACGACGCCAGGCTTCATCGCCTGAGTAACCCAAACCTTATCGATAAAGTGGCCGATGTCAGTATTGAGTCGAACGAGATCTCCAGTCTTAAAACCCCAGCGTTGAGCATCGTCTGGGTGCATCCAAATTGGGTTGCGGTTGGAGATTTCCGTTAACCACTTCGCATTCGCAGAACGGGAGTGAATCAAGGTAGGTAAGCGGAAGGTTGGTACCAGGCAGTACTCTCCCTTTTCGTGATCTAATTTATCCGGATGGATATGACTCTTGATGTAAGTTGGGGTAGCGTATTCTGGCCAACCCCAATCGACCATCGTTTGTGAGTAGAATTCATTTTTACGCGAAGGCGTAGGAAATCCGACTACAGCCTGGCCGTCGACCATGACGCCAATGGCTTTGTCATCTTTAGTGATAACACCTGTCTCCGGATCGGTTTGACTACCGCTGAGCTGCTCTGGCTTTAGTGGAGTCATATGCTTGGAGTAAGCGTGTTTCTCCACTTCGAAGGCACCATACTTACGCATGTACTCGAGTTCAGTAATACCTTCCTTAGCGGCCGCCTCAGGTAAGCCTTTGGTATGCTCAAAGATGAACTGATAGTACTCGTCAATATTGATCTTTTCTCCCTCACGATAAGGAGAAAGGAAGTGCTTGCGTACACCCAGACTGCCGTCAGGGTCAATGCGCCAGCTGAGTTCAATCCAAAATTCATCTTCCTCCCAGACTTCACCTGGATTTACTTCGTAGGTAAATGTTACGTCTTGTCCAGCACGGCGGGCTGCCTCACGAAGTACCGGTTGCCGGAAGCCAATCCAAGTACCGGCGTGGGTGGCGTAACTATTAAGATCGTGCCGTTCGGAAGAGTGCCCCATTGGCAAGACGTAGTCTGCAAAGAAGGCAGTCTCATTCCAGGTAGGCGTCATAGCAATGTGCATGCCTACAAGGTCTTCATCAGCTAGCATTTCCATCCAACTGAACCCATCCGGGTAAGTCCATACTGGATTGAAGACCCGGGTAAAGTACACGTCCATTTTACCACGTCCTTCTTTTAGGAAGTGCGGCAATAAGAAGCTCATTTCGAAGAACGACAATGGGTACTCATTCGGGAAGTGTAATTCATTCCAGAACTTCTGTCCAGGAGGTGTGTCAAAGAACTTAGGCTTAAACTTATTCCAGCTATTAGGAGAGGTACCGCCTTTGGTGCCGACGCTACCGGTAAGCACATTCAGGAAGTGCAAGCCACGGGACACGCACCAGCCACCGAGATTTCCACTAGCGGCACTTCGCCAGTTGTGGGTAGCGAATTGTTCGCCAGCGTCACCAATCGCTCTCGCCACTTCTACGATGCGTTCAGCTTTTACGCCACTTTCTTGTTCCGCGAAGGCGGGTGTATATTCGGCATACTCCTCGCGCATCTTTTCGATATAGGTCTCAAAAGTTGCTGGCGCCTCTGGGTGGCGAGCTTGGAGATAGGCCTTCCAATTGGTCCAGTTTTCCAGGAATGGACGATTGTATAAATCTTCATCAAGAATCACTTTCGCCATGGCCAGTAACACGGCTGCTTCTGATCCCGGATAAGTAGGCAGCCAGTAGTCAGACATGCTCGCGGTATTGGACAAACGAGGGTCCATGCAAGCGAGTTTGGCGCCTTTCATTTTTGCTTCAATGATTCGCTGGGCGTGTGGGTTGAAATAGTGTCCACTCTCCAGGTGAGCCGAAATCAAGAGGATGAATTTGGCGTTGGCATGATCCGGAGATGGGCGGTCATAGCCATACCAGATGTTATAACCGAATCGGGCGCCAGAGGAGCAGATGTTGGTGTGGCTGTTGTGGCCATCTACACCCCAGCCTTGTAATACGCGATTAGCATATCCCTCGTGGCCCGGCCGACCGACGTGGTAGGCAATTTCATTATTTCTTTTCTCCTGCAGGGCTTTGCGAATGCGTCCGGCAATATCATCCAGCACTTCCTCCCAGCTTACACGTTCCCAATTGCCTTCGCCACGCTTACCTACACGCTTCAATGGGTAGAGGATGCGATCCGGATCAGTGATTTGATTGATAGTAGCTGGCCCTTTTGCACAGTTGCGGCCCCGACTGCCAGGGTGATAAGGATTTCCTTCAAATTTGCGAATCTGGTTGGTGTCCTTATCTACGTATGCGGTCAATCCACAGGCACTCTCGCAGTTAAAGCAAGTGGTGGGAATGATCCGGTAGTTGCGCTTAGCGCGTTTGGGGTGTTCCGTTGCTTCGTATTCCGTCCAGTCGTCCCATTGTTCCATGGGCGGATAACTGGTCATTTGCCCTTCTGGTGTCAGGCGATCCAGATCGGGGTCACGCTCTTGGTGCAGGTTGGGGATGAGTCCCAACTTTTCCGCCATGCGCTCTACGAATGTATGTTTCTTCTTGTTCATGATTATAGTTTATCAGCTCAAGGCGATGCGCTGCGGTGCCTCTACCCAAATGTGTTCTGTGAAATAAATGCCAATCAGTACGGCAGCACTAGCGGCTAGTAGTGCCCAGTTGCCAAGGCCCAGCATTAACAGTGCTAGAGGTACTAGGTTGCCCAGTAGCACAACCCCCAAGTAAAACTTGTTAGCGTAGCGACCTTTGGTAATCATCTTCGAAACGGTGTGAGAGTCTACTGTTGGGTGAGTCATCGTAAGCTCTACCGCCATTGTCAGTAGATTCACGATAATACCTACGATCATAACTATGCCCAGGTAGTTGAGCCATTCGGCAGAAGTATCGCTCCAAGCTGAAACTAAGGCTAGCGCAGCTGCACCTGCCATAAAACTGTGGACCAACATGTGAACTGCTAAGGTTGGACTTTGCCAGAAATCGCGGCCTTTGGCCTGACCAAATAGAAATGCGGTATAGATAGCAACAATAACAGCCACGATGCCAGTGAGCCAGCCGGCAAACTGCTTAATGGCGGGAATGTCAAAGTATAAGCCAGCAGCAAGTAGCGTCAACAAGCCACCATAGGCGGTAATGGTGTAGCCTCCTTTCACTAACCATGAGCCCCAATGTGGGCGCAGTAGCACATATAGAAAGCGGGTAGGTTGGTCGAGATCCATAATGAGTAGGACACCGGTCAAAGTGAGGAATAAAAGTCCTAGACCATATGTCCACCACTCGGTAGCTGCAGTAGGCTCTGCCCAGCCAAAAAAGCTGGCTAGGAATAGTACCAAAAAGACACCGGCGGAGATTGCTTTTGTCCATACGTAGCCAGAAACTTCCCAGCCCCAAAGGATACCCTTGTTCGGGGTGTCGTAGATGCGGCGGGCCTCCTTACCCATCAGAACGTCGATCGATTTCTTTGGGCCTTCTTTGGCTACCTCACCGGCGGTGGTGTATTGGTTGTTTGCTTCAAGTACGGCGGCAATAACGTCATCATTACTGAAGGCCATCTTTTCTGCTTCCTTAGCGAAATGCCCCACACCCAATGTTTGGGCGTTCCAGAAGTACTCACCCGTATTGGGTGTAGCGGAAGGATTGAGCGAAGCCTCATCAGCGTCAATGTAGAAGAGATTCGGTGTTGTTCCTTTCTCGGGTTTGCGAACCTTTACCTGTTGGCGAGCCAGTAACTGTGAAATCTCAGAAGTAGCATCATCCATGTCCCCGGAGATGATCGCATGTTCCGGGCAGACGTTCACACAGGCCGGCTCTAAGCCTACATCGATGCGATGTGCGCAGTAATTGCACTTAGCTGCAGTATTGGTCTGTGGATCAATATATAGGGCATCATAAGGGCAAGCTTGCATGCAGGACTTGCATCCAATGCAACGATCTTTATCGAAGTCTACAATGCCGTCTTCGCGGAAGAATAATGCTTCTGTAGGGCAGATTTCAACGCACGGAGCGTCCGTGCAATGATTGCAGCGCATAACAGAAAACAGGCGCCGAGAATTCGGAAACTCTCCTTTTTCAACCTGCTTTACCCAGGTGCGATTGACTCCGACCGGAACTTGGTGTTCCGACTTGCAAGCCGTGGTACAGGCATGACAACCGATGCACTTGCGATTGTCAATTACAAATCCATATTTCATTTAGTTGGCTTATTTCTTCACTGTCCGACATCGACTTCCAATGGAGCGATAGTCGTAGCATGTTTGTTGGTGAATGGTTACAAATGCAGTGGCGTAATTATGATTTTGCCTGCGTTGAAGGGCAAACAAAATCGGTGATCGGGACACCTGCTTTTTGAATAGCATCAAAGGTGTCTTGAACGTTGACCAATTGATCAAAACCACGAGCCTTCAATATTGAAGCAGCGATGGTAGACCGATAGCCGCTGCGACAGTGTAAGTAGTACTTTTCGTTCGGGCTCACCTCGTTCATTTGCTGGTTGATATAGTCCAAGGCAAAATGATGAGCACCATCGATGTGCTCGCCTTCCCATTCTCCAGGTTTGCGTACATCCAATATGTCTAAGTCAGGATTCTGTTTGAAAGTCTTAGCGAACTCGGTTGCAGAAATAGACTCTACTGCGTCTACTTCAAAACCCGCTTCACGCCAGGCTTTCATTCCTCCGGCTAAGTAGCCAATGGTATTGTCGTAGCCTACTCGTGACAGGCGTTTGATCGCCTCCGCTTCGCGGCCTTCTGGTGCAACTAATAGAATTGGTTGTTGTAAATCCATAATTAGTGCGCCTACCCAAGGAGCAAAGCTGCCATCCAGACCAATAAAGATGGAGTTAGGAATGAACCCTTGTACAAATTCCGCTTTAGGGCGTACGTCCAAGATGAGCGCCTCTGAACTATTGGCTGCAGTTTCGAATTCGCGAGGAGAAAGCGGTGTGTCGCCTTTCGCCATGATGTCATCAAAACTGCTGTAACCTGTCTTGTTCATCTTGGCGTTCTTAGCAAAATATTGCGGCGGTGCCATTAGTCCGTCTGTCACTTCCTTGATGAACTCTTCCTTGGTCATGTCGGCCCGCAGCGCATAATTGGTGCGCTTTTGATTACCGAGAGTGTCCCAGGTTTCTGAACTCATGTTTTTTCCACAGGCGGAACCCGCACCATGAGCTGGATATACGATAACCTCATCGGGCAAGGTCATGATTTTGTTGCGCAGGCTATCATAAAGCCAACCTGCTAGGTCTTCTTTGGTTAGGCTACCTTTCTTCTGAGCCAAATCTGGGCGACCTACGTCGCCAATAAATAGGGTGTCGCCGGAGAAGATGGCATGTTCTTTTCCGTTCTCATCTAGCAATAAGTAGGTAGTGCTTTCGGGAGTATGGCCAGGCGTGTGGATTACTCTGAAGGTGAGTTTTCCGACCTTGAATTCCTCGCCATCCTTGGCTAGGTGTTTTTCGTAGGCCGTTTCTGCCTGAGGACCATAGACGATCTGTGCACCCGATTTTTTGGCCAAATCCAAGTGACCAGAGACGAAGTCGGCGTGGAAGTGGGTCTCGAAGATGTACTTGATCTTAGCATTGCCTCGTTCGGCACGCTCCAGGTAGGGCTGAGTTTCGCGGAGGGGGTCAATAACTACTGCCTCATCCCCACTTTGAATGTAGTAGGCTCCCTGGGCTAGGCAGCCAGTGTAAATTTGTTCAATCGTCATTTTTTAGTTGGTTTGTTTTGATCAAGGACTCGCAAGCCGCATAAAAATATGAAAATACCTTCATAAGTTTAAATGTACATCTATTAATCCTGCCCGACTGTGATCTAAGACACAGAAGAGTTTTGCTGAGAGGGCTACTTTCCTGCAATTCAGAATAGGTTTAAAGAAAGGAGCATTTGCTTCTATCTTGAAGCGCCACATTGCTTGGTGGTGTTTTAATTATGAAACCATCCTTATATTAGAAAAGCGGAGATGGTGTTTTAAATCCTTGATCAAAAAGCGGTGCATATGGACGTTGAAATTCTGGCGCGCATACAATTTGCTTTCACGATTGCTTTCCACTACATCTACCCTCCTTTAAGTATCGGCTTGGGCCTGATTATGGTCATTATGGAGGGGCAATATTTACGGACGGGGAATAAGGTGTATGAAACCTTGGCCCGATTCTGGACCAAAATATTCGCACTTACTTTCGGTATCGGTGTGGCTACCGGTATTGTCATGGAGTTCGAGTTTGGCACCAATTGGGCTACCTACTCACGCTACGTTGGAGATGTCTTTGGTAGTGCCCTGGCGGCGGAAGGGATTTTTGCCTTTGCGCTGGAAAGTGGATTTCTCGGGGTACTGCTCTTTGGCTGGAATCGAGTAAGCTCAAAGGTCCACTTCATTGCCACACTTGGGGTTTGGTTGGGCTCCATGTTCTCTGCGGTGTGGATTGTGATAGCAAACAGTTGGCAGCAAACGCCAGCTGGTTATCACATCGTCGGCGAAGGGGTAGAGGCTCGAGCGGAGATCACAGATTTTTGGGCGATGGTTTTTAATCCATCCAGTGTTGATCGTTTGCTGCATGTTTGGATAGGCGCGTTCCTGGCGGGAGCATTTCTTGTACTTAGCGTCCATGCTTATTATCTACTGAAGGGTAAGCATGTTGAATTGTCCAAGAAGGCTTTTAAGATCGCGTTAGGGGTAGCGATCGTCTTTTCCTTGGCTCAGTTAGCTACTGGGCACAGCTCGGCCGAAGGCGTAGCCGAGAACCAGCCAGCAAAACTAGCAGCGCTTGAAGGCCATTTTGATAGCCTGGCGGTGGCCGATATGTACCTGGTGGGCTGGGTAGATAAGAAAGAACAAAAGGTAACCGGAATCAAAGTACCTGGCGGATTGAGTTTCCTCACGCACTGGGATTTTGAGGAGCCGGTAAAAGGCCTCAACTATTTCCCCGAGGATGAACGGCCAACGGCGCTCAATGCCATATTTCAATTCTATCATTTGATGGTGGCTATCGGAATGATCCTCATTGGCCTAAGCTTATACGCAGGTTGGCTGTGGTGGCGTGGGCGTCTGTTTGATCATCGCTGGCTCCTACGCATCTTCGTTGGGGCAGTATTATTACCACAAGTCGCTAATCAGGTAGGCTGGTTTGCTGCAGAGATGGGGCGGCAACCTTGGGTAGTCTATGGCCATTTGCGAACCTCAGATGCACTATCAAAAGTGGTGACGGCGAATCAAGTGCTGTTTTCTCTGATCATGTTCACCATCGTCTATGTCTTGCTTTTTGGGTTATTCGTATACCTACTCAATAAGAAGATTAAGCATGGTCCTGAGGAGCCGAAGCTGATGGATAAACGACCCCGGCAAAAAGCAATGGTCAATTAACTAGAGAACCAATTAGAGTACACCACAAAATGATTACGTCATGGCAACTTTCCTAGGCATTGATTATCCGAGCTGGTGGTTCCTGTTGATTGGGGCTGTCTTTTCAGGCTACGCTATTCTAGATGGGTTTGATCTTGGTGCAGGTGCTTGGCACTTGTTCTTTCGAAAAGAAAAAAGTCGGCGCATAGCGCTCAATGCAGTGGGCCCGGTTTGGGATGGTAATGAGGTATGGTTAGTGATTGGTGGAGGGGCCTTGTTTGCGGGCTTTCCGCATGTATATGCCACCCTTTTTTCGGCGATGTATATTCCTTTTATGCTGTTCCTGCTCTTCTTAATTTTGCGAGCAATTAGTATAGAATTCCGGAGTAAGGAAGAAATGAAATGGTGGCGCAAGCTTTGGGATACAACCTACAGCGTGGCTAGTATTGCCTTGGCGCTGGCCCTGGGCATTGTTCTTGGTAATGTGCTTCAGGGCATGGATATCGGACCAGATAAAGAGTTTGCGGGTTCTTGGCTGGAGTTTCTCAATCCATATGCTTTTCTAGTTGGCTTTACCACCTTGGCGCTCTTCATGATGCATGGCGCCATTTACCTCTTGATGAAGACGGAGGGGCGCTTATACGCCAAGTTGACTGTCCTACTTAAACGAGGGATTATCGCCTTTGTAATCCTATTCAGTATCACCAGCCTTTACACCTTAATCTATATTCCACATTTGTCTGATGACTTTAAATCACAACCGGCACTTTTTATCGTACCGGTTCTAACCTTTTTGGCTATTGCCAATATTCCGCGCCTTTCGGCTAAACGAAAATTTCGGCAGGCGTTCTTTTTCTCCGCTTTGAGTATTGCCTTTCTGTTGGTGCTGGTTGCCATTGAGTTATACCCCACAATGCTGCTATCTACGCTAGATCCTACCTATAGTATAGATGTATACAATGCGGCATCTTCAGAAAAATCGCTTGGTATTATGCTGATCTTTGCCGCCATCGGTATTCCGTTGGTAGGAGGGTATACTTACTTCGTGTACAAAACTTTTGCTGGGAAGGTGGAGTTGGATGAGATGAGTTACTAGGGGTTCGCTTCGCTCACCGTGGGAGTTCGCCTTCGGCTCACGGTTTTAGCTCACGGTGTTCGCAGTAGTGTTCGCTTCGCTCACGGTAGAAGCTCACTGGCGTTCGCGGGGGGATTCGCTGTCGCTCGTGGGGTAAGCTCGCTTTGCTCGCGGGCGAAGACCCCAAGAACTTTCCTATTTTTGCAGTCAGTTAAACTCCATCTTTTGGCCACTCCCAACGACCAGTCAATTAGTCTGAATAAGTTTATCAGTAGCACGGGCGTTTGTTCCCGCCGTGAGGCTGATCGGATGATTGAGGAAGCTCGTGTTACGCTCAATGGAGAAATAGCCCAGAAGGGAAACCGAGTGATGCCCGGTGATAAGGTGCTAGTAGACGGAAAACCCTTGAAGGCAAAACCGAAAGCCATTTACCTGGCCTTCAATAAGCCAGTGGGGATTGTCTGCACCACAGACCAGCGGGAGCCTAAGAACATCATCAGCTATATCAACTATCCGCAACGGCTATTTCCTATTGGCCGATTAGATAAACCCTCCGAAGGCCTAATCTTTTTGACTAACGACGGTGATATCGTCAATAAGATTCTTCGGGCAGGAAATCAGCATGAAAAGGAATATATCGTCACCGTTGATCGGCCGATCAATAAGCGCTTTGTGCAGCGTATGAGTAGTGGTATTCCTATTCTGGGGACGGTCACGAAAAAGTGTCTGGTGGAGCAAGTGGGCAAAGCAACTTTCCGTATTGTGCTGGTTCAGGGATTAAACCGACAAATTCGCCGCATGTGCGAGTATCTGGATTATCGGGTACTCAAGTTGAAGCGCGTGCGGATTATGAATGTGGATCTGGGAGAACTGCAGAAAGGGAAATGGCGAGAATTGACAGCCCAGGAGATTCAAGCCATTAATAAGATGGTCCGTCATTCCTCTAAGACAGCCGAGCCATCGAAGCCAAAAAAGGCTAGCCGCTCTTCGCGTAAAAAGCCCCGATAATTTGGTAGCGATTGTCCGAAAATGAACACTATTGTGCGTATTCGCATGTTTCTCACAGGAAGATTTGCTTGGTAAGTCGTTGAAAGCCAGTTGGTTGTTTCTGCTGGCATATTGCTTGCGTAATAAGGGTAGAATCCAAAACCATGTATTATGTGGCGCACGAATCTCCGACTAGCATTCCGGCACTTAGGCCGTTACAAGACTACCGCTCTCATTAATATTGTAGGCCTGGCTGTTGGCCTTTTGGCTTATGTACTTATTGTGCAACATTTAAGCTACGAGTGGAGCTTTGATCAATTTCACTCTGATGCAGATCGCATCTACCGTGTCGATTCCGAATTTGCCTCGGGCGGAGAACGTTTTCGTTATGCTGCTAACTATTATGGTATGGGGGAAGGAATGGAGGCAGAATTGCCGGAGGTGGAAGCCTTCTGTACCCTCCATTCTGCAGAAATTGTGGTGGAAGCCAACGGGAATAATTATGCAGAGACAAGTATGTTTCTAGCAGATTCCAACTTTCCTGCCTTCTTTTCTTTTCCAGTGGTAACTGGGCAACTGGAAGGAGCGTTGGATGAGCCTGGCTCTGCTATTTTGTCTCGGGAAGCAGCCGAACGGTACTTTGGCCAAGAAAACCCAGTAGGCCAAGTACTCAAGTACAATGATGGAGAAGAGTTGACTGTCAATGCAGTTGTCGACGTGCCACCAAACTCTCACTTCCAATTCAATCTTGTGGCGAACGGTGATCGGAATATTCGTCGTTACCGTGAGAATGATGGCATTTGGAACTGGAGTAATTTCTGGGTATATGTTCGCTTGCAAGAGGGCACGGACCCAAGTGCGACGGAAGCGAAATTTCCTGGAATATTTGCAAAGTACATTCCTGATGATACCGAGGAGACAGCCAGCTATCTAGTCCCTTTAACAGATATTCACTTGGGGTCTCAGCTAGAAGACGATTTGAGAGCAAACAGCTCCAATCAAATCATTTCGATCTTGCTAGCAGTGGCTATAGCTATTCTCCTCATTGGTTGGATTAACTATATCAACCTTGCTACTGCCCAAGCGGCTGAGCGTGGCCGAGAAGTGGGAGTCCGTAAAGTAGTAGGGGCTCAGCGCCGACAGTTGATTGCTCAGTTTTTTACGCAATCGGTTGTTGTGAATGTGATGAGTTTAGGGCTGGCGTTGCTGGTAATTGCAATTGGACGCCCGTATTTCGAAAGTTTGCTGGGGCACTCCGTGGACGGGAGTTTCTTTAAGCAGGAGCAGTTGCTATCTTTTGGCTTGATCTTCCTGGCAGGGGTCACGTTCTCCGGTTTGTATCCAGCAGTTCTGGTCTCTGGTGTAAAGCCTACCAATGTGCTCAAGGGGCAGCTTTCTACCAAGCTTTCTGGCTTGTGGGCACGTCGCGGACTGACTGTTTTTCAATTTGTGGCCTCGATAATGCTTATTGCCGGTACGTTTGCGGTGTACCAGCAGGTATCGTTTATGCAATCACAAGAACTTGGTTTTAGTGGCGAGCAAGTATTGGTCATTAATGGGCCAAGAGTAGCAGGTGAGGATTATGCGAGTGCTTTCAACCCAATGCGAGAAACATTAAAGCAGTTGCCGGAGGTGCAGTCGTTCACGGCTACAACTACGATCCCTGCACGTGAGTACACAGCGACGCTGTCGGGCGTTCGGCAGTCGGGAGTATCTAAGGACAATAACCTGATGCTGAACTTTGTCTTAGTGGATCATGATTTTGTTCCGGCATATGATATTGAACTACTAGCGGGCCGTAATTTTCAGATGAATCGGGATACATCCCATCGTTCGGTCATCCTCAATGAAAAAGCGGTAAGACAGCTGGGTTTCCAATCAATTGAGAATGCCATCGGCAAGTACATTCTGTGGGGTTCAGAGGATATTCCACGCAATCGTCGCAAGGTAGTTGGTGTAGTAGAAGATTATCATCATCATTCTCTGCAACAGGAACAAGGAGGAATAGTCGTTTTATACGATGATTTTCCAGAGGATTTCTATTCGCTGCGTATCCAGACCGGTGATTTAGGAAATACAATTGCCAAGGTGAAATCCACTTATGATCAGTTTTTCCCCAACAATCCATTCAATCATTTCTTTCTCGACGAAGCTTTTCAAGCACAGTACGAAGCAGATCTTCGACTTGGCAACATCATGGCTTTATTCGGTGGCTTAGCCATCTTTATTGCTTGCCTAGGGCTGTTTGGTCTCGCATCCTTTAATGCATTGCGGAGAATGAAAGAAATGGGGATCCGAAAGGTGCTGGGTGCTTCCCTCTCGCATATTGTGCTCATGTTTACTAAGGATTTTGCCTGGCTGATTATCGCTGCAAACCTGGTAGGATTACCATTGGCTTATCTGATGATTAGGACCTGGCTACAGAACTACGCGTACAGTATGCCGATCGGGCCAATCCTGTTTATCGTTCCTGCTATACTGCTCCTTTTGGTAAGTATACTGACTATCAGTTATCATACGCTACAAACGGCATTCGCCAACCCAGTAGAACACTTAAGGCAGGAATGACACTAACTTCCTACATTTTGCTTACCTTTGCGCACTGCTAAACCAAAGCAAAATTAAATTGAATAATCAACGGGCAAATGTTAGTGGGCTTAGCCTGCCTTTTCCCGCAGAAAGATAATACCAAGGGGCTTCGTCACCTACCCGGTGAGGAGGCCTCTCCTTTTAAATAATATTCAAAAAATAAATCGACCTAGCAGTTTAGCGAAAATCGCCTGCTTTGCTCCCTGATGGTCGCTTATGAGTTGGCTTTAGCTAAACTGTCGACTTTATTTTTTGAACGTTTATTAACAAAACGACGACTTTTTTTAAACAGTAGAATTATGGGTCAATCAATTACGTTCGCTATTCCCGTATTCGGAGTTCTCGCCTTGCTGTTTATGGCGTGGCGCTCCTCTTGGGTAAGCAAGCAAGAAGAAGGTACAGAGCGCATGAGTCGCATCGCAAAGAATATTGCTGATGGAGCCATGGCCTTCTTGAAAGCTGAGTACCGCGTACTGAGCATCTTTGTGATCGCTGTAGCTATCTTGCTAGGCGTAACAGCTAGCGCAGAGGATTCTAGCCCGCTGGTAGCTGTTTCTTTTGTTCTAGGTGCTGTGTGTTCTGCTTTGGCAGGATTCTTCGGTATGCGTATTGCTACTAAAGCAAATGTTCGTACCACCAATGCTGCTCGTACCAGCTTGGGTCAGGCACTAGAAGTAGCATTCGCTGGTGGTTCTGTTATGGGCCTCGGTGTTGTTGGTTTGGGTGTACTTGGTCTTGGTACTTTGTTCATCGTTTATGATGGCATGGGTTGGGACATCAATAAAGTGATCACCGTTATCACCGGATTCTCTTTCGGTGCATCTTCTATCGCATTGTTCGCACGTGTAGGTGGCGGTATTTATACCAAAGCTGCCGACGTTGGTGCTGACTTGGTAGGTAAGGTAGAGGCTGGTATCCCTGAGGATCACCCACTAAACCCTGCTACTATTGCAGATAACGTAGGTGACAACGTAGGTGACGTAGCCGGTATGGGTGCTGACCTTTTCGAGTCTTACGTAGGTTCTATCATCGGTACTATGGTACTGGGTGCTGCTTTCATCGGTATCACTGGATACGAGGCTACCAATGAGTACGAAGGTCTTAACGCTGTACTTCTACCACTAGTACTAGCTGGTGTAGGTATCGTTACTTCTATCATCGGTACTTTTTTCGTGAAAGTTAAGGAAGGTGGTGATCCACAGAAGGCATTGAACCGTGGTGAGTTCTTGTCTGCCATCCTAATGTTGGCTGCTACTTACCTTATTGTTACCACAATGCTTCCAGAGACTTGGAACTTCAAGGGTACTGACTACTCTGCGCTAGGTGTGTTCTATGCAGTAATCTTTGGTTTGGTTTCTGGTCTTTTGATCGGTATCGTTACAGAGTTCTATACTGGTACAGGCACTAAGCCTGTTAAGAGTATTGTTGATCAGTCTTTGACTGGTTCTGCTACTAATATCATTGCTGGTCTGGGCGTAGGTATGCAGTCTACTGCTATTCCTATTGTAATCCTAGCAGCTGCTATCATCGGTGCACACCACTTTGCTGGTTTGTACGGTATCGCTATTGCAGCGGTAGGTATGCTTTCTAATACAGGTATCCAGTTGGCGGTTGATGCTTACGGTCCTGTTTCTGATAATGCTGGTGGTATCGCGGAAATGGCAGAATTACCATCTGAAGTGCGTAGCCGTACCGACAAGCTAGACGCTGTAGGTAACACTACTGCTGCAATCGGTAAAGGTTTCGCTATCGGTTCTGCTGCTTTGACCGCATTGGCACTATTCGCTGCATTTATGACCACTGCAGAAATCAACAGCATTGACATTTCTAAGCCACTAGTAATGGCTGGTCTGTTGTTGGGTGGTATGCTTCCATTCTTGTTCTCTGCATTGTCAATGAACGCTGTAGGTCGTGCTGCAATGGATATGATCCAGGAGGTACGTCGTCAGTTTGCATCTATTCCTGAGTTGAAGGCTGCTCTTGAGGTAATGAAGAAGAATGAGGGTAAGGACTCTGACGATTGGAGCGATGCTGACAGGAAGATTTTCGAAGCTGCTGACGGTAAAGCTGAGTATGACAAGTGTGTAGATATCTCTACCAAAGCTTCTATCCGTGAGATGGTTGTTCCTGGTTTGATCGCTGTAGTTTCTCCAGTAATCGTTGGTTTCGCTGGCGGTGCAGAAATGCTGGGTGGTCTACTAGCAGGTGTAACCGTTTGTGGTGTATTGATGGCGATCTTCCAGTCTAATGCTGGTGGTGCCTGGGATAACGCCAAGAAGATGTTCGAAGAAGGTGTTGAGATCAACGGCGAGATGTACTACAAAGGTTCTGAGCCACACAAAGCAACTGTTGTAGGTGATACCGTAGGTGATCCATTCAAGGATACTTCTGGTCCTTCACTAAACATCCTGTTGAAGTTGATGTCTGTAGTAGCACTGGTAATCGCGCCAATGCTGTAACAACAGATGATCTGATATCCGACACAGTCGGAATATACAATCCCGGAGTTGACAGCAGTCGGCTTCGGGATTGTTGTTTTTAGGGTGAACCATTCATGGCATATAAGGGCATGTAAGAACGAACACAACTAAATTCACCAAGACAACTCATCCAACCCCCAAACAATCTAACCTTCAAACTATCCAACCATCCCCGAAATCCGTATCTTTGCGGCACCAAATAAACCCCTTGCTTGACTTGGATGTTGAGTGAGTGAACCAGTCCTAACCAAGACCAAAACTATGCAGCAAGTAGCTCCCTACCAACCGCAGCATAAAGTGCGTATTGTTACTGCAGCCAGCCTGTTTGACGGGCATGACGCCGCCATCAATATTATGCGCCGAATTATGCAAAGCAGCGGTGCTGAGATTATCCACTTGGGGCATAATCGTTCCGTTCAAGATATCGTCGAGACTGCCATCCAAGAGGATGCGCAAGCCATTGCAATTACTTCTTATCAAGGCGGGCATAATGAGTTTTTTAAATACATGCACGACCTGTTAGAAGAGCGGGGTGCAGGCCACATTAAGATTGTCGGTGGTGGTGGAGGAACCATTCTTCCATCGGAAATTGAAGAACTGCACGCTTACGGCATCGACCGGATCTATTCTCCAGATGATGGTCGTGAACTCGGCCTGCAGGGTATGATCAATGATGTGCTGGAAAAAGCGGACTACCCCTTAGGCGAACAGGTCAACGGTGAGGTGAAAGAGTTCACTTCTCGGAAAGCAACTGCAGTGGCACGTTTGATTACGGCCGCGGAAAACTTCCCAGAGGAGAATGCTGCTTGGTTGAAAGGAGTGCAGGAAAAGGCCGCTCAGATGGCTACTCCAGTACTTGGTATCACGGGTACGGGTGGTGCCGGTAAATCAAGTTTGGTAGACGAATTGATTCGCCGCTTCTTGCGCGATTTTCCAGAGAAGTCGTTGGGTATTATCTCTGTCGATCCCTCGAAACGTCGTACCGGAGGTGCGCTCTTAGGAGACCGTATTCGTATGAATGCCGTGAGCCCAGCTATTGCGGGAGACCGGGTATACATGCGTTCTTTAGCTACACGCCAAAGTAATTTGGCTTTGTCTGCCCATGTGCAATCGGCGGTAGATATCTTGAAGGTGGCCGGCTACGATTTGGTAGTGTTAGAGACTTCAGGTATTGGGCAGTCGGATACCGAAATTATCGACCACTCTGATGTTTCACTATATGTAATGACGCCAGAGTTTGGTGCAGCTACCCAGCTGGAGAAGATCGATATGTTGGACTTTGCTGACATCATTGCGGTAAACAAGTTTGATAAGCGTGGAGCACTGGATGCTTTGCGCTCAGTGAAGAAGCAATACCAACGCAACCATCAGTTGTGGGACCAACAGCTGGACGATATGCCAGTATATGGTGCAATTGCCAGCCAGTTCAATGATCCTGGTGTAAACCAACTGTATAGCGCTCTACTCGAGAAAGTAGATGAACGTACGCAATCCAACTTTGCTGAACAAAGCAGAGTAGCAGGCCTAGGCGAAAGTGAAAAGATCTTCATTATCCCTCCTGCCCGCGTTCGCTATCTATCGGAAATTTCAGAGACTATCCGCAATTACAATGACTGGACGCAGAAACAGGCAGATATCGCGGATCGGTTGTACAACCTGGAAAAGACGATTGAGACGCTGCAAACAATGGCCAAGGCCGATGAGGAACGTTTGAGTGAACTCCGAGATTTAGCGGAGGAAATCAAGCGAGATCTAGATGGCCATAACTGGCACTTGATTGAGCAATGGGAATCGAAAGTGCAGCGCTATGCTGCTGATGAATATGTATATCAGGTTCGTGGCCGTGATATCAAGGTTCCGACTTATACCACTTCCCTTTCGCATAGCCGGATACCGAGAGTGAGTTTACCAAAGTTTCGTTCATGGGGTGATATCCTCCAGTGGAACTTACAGGAAAACGTTCCTGGCGAGTATCCTTACACCGCAGGTGTATTCCCATTTAAGCGTAAAGGAGAAGACCCAACTCGGATGTTTGCCGGTGAAGGCGGTCCAGAGCGAACCAATAAACGCTTCCACTATCTTTCTGCAGGTATGCCTGCTGCACGTTTGTCAACGGCATTTGACTCTGTGACGCTCTATGGCGAAGACCCAGATCATCGTCCTGATATCTACGGTAAAGTAGGTAACTCAGGAGTAAGCATTTGTTGCCTTGATGACGCCAAGAAACTGTATTCCGGATTTGACTTATGCGATCCTCGGACGTCCGTTTCTATGACGATCAATGGCCCTGCTGCAACCATCTGTGCTTTCTTCATGAATGCTGCTGTTGACCAGCAGTGTGAGTTATACATCAAAGAGCAGGGATTGGAAGATCGCGTGGAAGCAAAACTAAAGGAGCTGTACGACGATCAGGGCTTGGAACGCCCTCGTTATTACGGAGAATTACCGGCAGGAAATAATGGTTTGGGCTTAATGCTATTGGGCCTAACTGGCGACCAGGTTTTGGAACCAGAGGTATACGCTGAACTTCGGGCGAAGGCCCTAAACTCTGTTCGTGGAACGGTACAAGCGGATATTCTGAAGGAAGACCAGGCACAGAACACTTGTATTTTTAGTACTGAGTTTTCGTTGAAGTTGATGGGTGATGTGCAAGCATCATTCATTGCCAACAAGGTACGTAACTTCTATTCGGTATCCATTTCGGGCTACCATATTGCGGAGGCAGGTGCGAACCCTATCACACAGTTAGCCTTCACCTTGGCGAACGGTTTCACCTTCGTAGAATACTACCTTTCGCGGGGTATGAATATTGATGATTTTGCGCCAAACTTGTCGTTCTTCTTCAGTAATGGAGTAGACCCAGAATATGCTGTTATTGGCCGTGTGGCTCGTCGTATTTGGGCGAAGGCCATGAAGCAGAAGTATGGTGCTAATGAGCGGAGTCAGAAGCTGAAGTACCATATTCAGACCAGTGGACGAAGCTTGCACGCGCAAGAGATTAGTTTCAATGATATCCGCACGACGCTGCAGGCATTGTATGCTATCTACGATAACTGTAATAGTCTGCACACGAATGCGTATGATGAAGCTATTACGACGCCTACCGAGGAAAGTGTACGTCGTGCCGTAGCCATCCAGATGATCATTAATCATGAGTTGGGAATGGCGAAGAATGAAAACCCACTCCAGGGAAGCTTCATTATCGAAGAACTTACCGACCTGGTAGAAGAAGCGGTACTGACGGAGTTTGACCGTATCACCGAACGCGGTGGCGTATTAGGTGCTATGGAGACGATGTATCAGCGGAATAAGATCCAGGAAGAGAGTCTGCATTACGAGATGCTTAAGCACACGGGTGAGATGCCGATTATCGGTGTAAACACCTTCCTGAGCAAGGAAGGATCACCAACTATTGTTCCAGAAGAGGTTATTCGCGCCACGACGGAAGAGAAGGAAAATCAGATTAAGACTCTTCAGCAGCTTCATAATGCCAAGGAAGAACCTGCACAGCAGGCGCTGCGTCGCTTGCAGGATACTGCCGTAGCAAATGAGAATTTGTTCGAGGAATTACTTGAAGCAACGAAGCTTTGTTCCTTAGGACAAATTACACACGCATTGTACGAAGTAGGAGGTCAGTATCGCCGAAACATGTAGGTCGGTATTGATGCAAAATATAAACATGAGTCATCCCGAATTTTAGGGAAATGGC
>CAJXOS010000038.1 GCA_913057725.1 uncultured Lewinella sp. | reverse complement strand
AAGCTATCCAACATTGGTTAGTTGGTTAGTTGGAGACTACAGCTTTCCTAGCGCATACTATATTTCATATCGTAATAATGAATCCTACCTCTCGACAACGTGGGAAACACCCTAATGATGATCGCCTATTTTCGGCCAAATGGTTGGAGGTACTCAAGATGGCGGTAGACGATCATTCGTTTTTACTCACAAGGGGATATGGTGGTAATGCTGCGCTAGAGCTAGTTGGTAATCGTTACAAACTGAATAAACGCCAACGGCAGGCATTACTTCGGATTAGCGCAGCTGCACACGAAATTGAAGTGCGGCAAGCCAAGCAGTGTTCAACTACCGATTTACAGGGCAAGACCATTGCCATCGATGGTTTCAATCTTTTGATCTTACTTGAGAATGCCTATTCCGGTGCCTATGTGTTTCATTGCCGGGATGGCTGCTATCGAGATATCTCCAGCGTGCACGGAAGCTATAAGCATATCCGACAAACTGCGGAAGCAATCATTCTCGTTGGGGAAGTCTTGGAAGAACTAAAAACGGGGCCAGTACATTGGTTACTGGACCGTCCCGTTTCTAATAGTGGGCGATTGAAAGCATTCCTACTATCCGTCGCCGAAGAAAAGGGCTGGAACTGGCAAGTAGAGCTATGCTACAATCCCGATCAGGAACTGGCACAAAGTACCAACATGATCGTCTCTTCAGATGGCTGGGTATTGGATGAAACACAGCAATGGTTCAACCTTGGCCAGTTGCTTCTAGAGGAACACCTATCGCAGGTGAATATAGTTCGGGTATAGCCTGATCGCTGCAATTCTCCTATCTTCAGGCCTCCTTACTAAAACAAGTGAAGCCATGTCCTTTATTAAGACTGAGGTCCGAGACCATATTCTACTGATTGAGCTGAATCGTCCTGAGAAAATGAACGCCTTCAATAGGCAAATGCTAACGGAATTGGCCGAAGCCTATACCTTACTCGAAGACGATCCTAACTTGTGGTGCGGCCTCGTCCATGCTCGTGGTGATCACTTCACTTCAGGTCTTGATTTGGGCGACGTAGGCCCTGCGGTGATGAATGGCGAATCGCTTTTCACAGAGGAGATGGTAGACCCAGCACAAACCATGGGTCGCAAGCGGAGCAAGCCGGTTGTTTTTGCGGTAAAGGGATACTGCTTAACTATCGGCATAGAAACGCTACTCGCCGCTGACATTGCTATTGCTGGCTCGGATACTAAATTCGGACAGATCGAAATCAAACGTGGCTTCATCCCATTTGGAGGAGCTACCGTGAGGATGGTTCAACGTTGTGGTTACGGTAATGCTATGCGGTATTTGCTCACCGGCGACATGTTTTCCGCCGATGAAGCGCTGCGGATTGGATTGGTGCAGGAAGTAACGCCAGGTGACCCGTTTGATGTTGCCTATGCTATCGCAGAAACCATTGCCAAGCAAGCTCCTTTAGCCGTACAAGCCACCATTGAATCTGTACGAGAATCCATGGAAGAAGGAACGGAAAAAGCAATGGAGAACCTACTTCCTGTCGCTCGTAAACTCATGCAAACCGAAGACGCCGCCGAAGGGCTTAAGTCCTTCTTGGAACGCCGAGAGGCCGTATTTAAGGGCAAGTAATAAGAACACACTAGAAATAAAAAAGCGGAAGCAAGGTTAACCTTACTTCCGCTTTTTTAATGCTCGAGGTTACTAAACCGCAGCACCTACTATTTCGCGCTCGACATAATACATGTCAATCAAGCCCTTGTTCTTGGCCTCCACCTTACCACGGTGGGTACACTGAAAGGCATATTTAATGAGGCCGTAAGTAGTCTCTGAAATATTCACCTTCCCAGGCTCACAATTCGCCTCTACTCGAGCCGCCGTATTTACCGTATCACCCCAAATGTCGTAGGCAAACTTCTTAACCCCTACAACGCCTGCTACTACAGGACCAGTGTGGATACCAATGCGAGCCTCAAAGAAAGGCTTCCCTAAGCGAATACGCTCTTGCTTTTGCTCCTCCAGAAATGCTTGCATCTCCAGAGCAGCCTTGACCATATTATTCGGTAGTCCCTTACGGTCGCTCAAACCACTGGCACACATGTAAGCATCACCAATAGTCTTGATTTTCTCCAGGTCTTCGTATTGACTAATGATAAAATCGAAGCCTTTGAAGCACTTATCCAATTCTTCCACCAATTCTTCCGGACTCAATTGCTCGGCGATGGAAGTGAAGTTCTTGAAGTCGGAAAAGAGGACCGTGGTTTCTTCATACTGCTTAGCTTGCGCCTTACCCTTCACCTTCAGTTCTTCTGCAATTGGTGCTGGCAAAATATTAAGCAGGAGTTCATCTGAGCGTTGGCGCTCTTCCTCAATCATACGGTTCTTCTCTTCTAAAGATCGAGCAGTTCGACGCTTAGCCGCAAAACGGCTATATAGTAACAACGCCAAAAGCAAAAGAATGCCGGCGGTTCCGGCGGCTGCAAACAGGTAATTCTCCTGTTCTTTAGCCTTTAATTCCGCAGCAATTTTCTCATTCTCTGCTTCCTGTGCGATCAACTGTTCCTTGGCTACTTCCTCACTCAGCTGATCTACTTCACGAGCTCGCTGCTGAGCTTTACGCTCTGCGGCTTCTTTCTCCTCAGCAATAGTTGCCAGTTCATCAGTTTTAGTCTGAATCTCTTCTTCTTTGGCTTTATTCGCCTCACTCAATTGCGAAGTCCGCTCTTCCAATTGAGTCTTGTCCGTGCTCAACTGGTCGGTTTCTAAGCGCAGATTACGCACCTGAAATTCTAACTGATCTTTTTCTTGCTGAAGCGATCTTTTATCACGATCTAGTTGCTGGCGTTGCTGTTCATAGCGACGCTCCAAATCAGAGATACTAGTACCGTTTTGGCTAAAATAATTGAAGGCTTCCTGATTAATCTCGTAGGCCCGACGGTAGTTGCGATCTTTCACCGCTAGGCGCGAACGCTGCTCTACCGAAGTCATAATTAGATCGGAGTCTCCAGCTCGCTTTGCATGGTTCAGCGTAGTGCGTAGCCACACTTCAGTATTACGATCATTGCGTTGCCGCTCATAAGCCTTAGCTACAATGAAGGCCGCCTGGGCCGCCATGCTATTATTGTTAAGCTCATTGGCGTTATTATAGGCTTGCTTGCCGTAGTTTTCTGCCTCATCGGCATCAACCCGTAGAAAGGCCTCCGCTAGCTCATAGCGCAATATCATACGCTCACTAGCTGTCTCTGCTTCTGCAAGAGCCTGCTTGATCTCCTCGATCTCGTCGTTCTGCCCCCATAAAAGAGAGCCAGTCAACAGTAGGAGCATCAGAAAACAAATACGTTTCATTATCCGCTTCAGAAGTTGTTGGAAAATAGCGATAGGGTTTCAAATGAAGTTACCAAAGATAAGGATACTTAAGACATATCCTCTGGCAATCGTGATATTCGCCAATGCAAGAACAAGCTATTCTTTATTCGCTCTAATTCCTGCATCAAGAGACTGAACCGGTTACCATCAATATTAGCTATTGCTAGATTGAATAGCATACAAGATTCAACCTCTTTTTAAGGCGATCTGGGGTGGGATGCTATTTCTAATAACGGACGAATCCCTGAAAAGATACAGCAACCATTTCAATTTACGCTTGTTCTGCACACTACAACAAAAACGCACATCATATGTCCAGCCCTTCGAAGGAAGTAGTAACCATGAGCCTTTTCCGCTACTCTGGTTGGCGTTCGCGTTGGTGGGCCTTTCGGCAAATGGGGTTTTACCCGCCGAGTTTATCTACGGCTCCTGGTTTGAAGCAGGCTAAACTACTAGGTAGTGGCGCTGGAAATGGGTTCAGCATCTGGCCCAATTTTGGCGTCTATGCGCTACTTGGAATCTGGGAAGATGAAGCAGCGGCTCGCAAGTTTATGGCCACAGACCAATGGTGGAAAGAGAACAAGGCTCATACGGACGAATGTTATACGGTATTTATGCGCACTGCCGTTGTGCATGGAGAATGGGGTGGACAACAACCCTTTACCGTCAACACGGAATACGATGTCAATGCTCCCGTAGCTGTGATCACTCGGGCCACAATTCGGCTCCGACATGTACCTGGGTTCTGGCGTTTTGTACCGGCGGTGAGTGCTAAGGCTAAAGACCGGCCTGGTCAGCAAATCAGCATTGGTGTAGGGGAGTGGCCCTTATTCATGCAGGCAACCTTCAGTATTTGGGATAGCTCAAAAGCGATGATGGACTATGCTTACAAAAATCCTTACCATAAGGAAGTGATTCAAAAAACACGTGAACTAGGCTGGTATAAAGAGGAGCTATTTGCGCGCTTTCAACCCTACGCAGCAGATGGAGTCTGGGACGGAAAAAAGAACTATTTTTCCCAAAAGAAAGCTACCGAATATGCCTCGTAAACGACGCGTTGTCCTATCAGATGATCTAAAGGAAGCGATCGCAGATTTATCCGATAAGGAGAAAGATAAGTTGTTGTTTCGTTTAATTCCCAAAGACCCTGCCCTGGTAGATCGCCTTACCTACCAGCTACTGGAAGGTGGCAGCAACCCCGAGGAACGTCGTCATGACCTTATGGTAAAGATAGAGCAACAACTAGAGCAATCAGCCCTGTACTTCTACAGCCCTGGTTACCTGCTGCTGGACCTAAGGACAATTAGCGGTGATATTAACCGGCATGTAAGAACAACCCGAGACAAGTACGGTGAAATCGCACTTAATCTGCTCATGCTTAACCGCAGCCTGGGCTTGCTACAACATAAGCTACAGGCCTTCGGTCATCAGAAATCGCGCACCCTAGACACCTATATTATTAAGCGCGCGCAAAAACTGGAGCAACTTATTGAAAAAATACACGAGGATTATCAACTCGATTTTGCTGACGACTGGGAACAACTAATGCTTCACATTAGTCGTCTGTCCAATCTCAGAAGAATGGCCCGTTTACTAGATTTTGAATACGAATAAAAACGCTCAGTATTTCTTCTAACAGCTCGGTAATACTACTGGAAGGTTGAAGGCCAGGCCGCCTTCGGAGGTTTCCTTGTATTTATGATTCATGTCTTGGGCAGTATCCCACATGGTTTTTACCACCACATCAAAATTAACCAAACAATCATCGGGATCAGTAGCTAATGCCAGATGCGCAGCGGTAATCGCTTTCATTGCTCCCATCGCGTTACGCTCAATACACGGCACCTGTACTAATCCTCCAATTGGATCACAGGTTAGCCCCAGGTGGTGCTCCATTGCTATTTCAGCAGCCGCTAAGACTTGGCGAGGTGAACCACCGAGAATTTCCGTTAAGCCCCCAGCTGCCATAGCAGAAGACACTCCAATTTCAGCTTGACATCCCCCTACTGCAGCAGAGATAGTTGCTCCTTTCTTGAATAAGCAACCAATTTCGCCTGAGGTTAGCAGAAAGCGCTCTATGTCATCGATACTGTTATGATCACAAAAGCAGTACATGTATAACATAACTGCCGGTATTACACCAGCCGCTCCGTTGGTAGGCGAAGTAACTACCCGGCCCAGCGCCGCATTTTCTTCATTTACCGCAAGGGCAAAACAACTCACCCATTTATTGACATTGGTGAAATCACGAGAGGTGCCGCTCACTAGTGCAAGCCATTCCTCAAGGCTATCAAATGTTTGCCCATCCAACAGCTCTTTATTGAGCTTTGCAGCACGCCTTTTTACATTGAGCCCCCCAGGAAGAATCCCCGAAGTATTGATGCCTCGAAAAACGCACTCTAGCATCGTGCGGAAGATCGAATCGATCTGTTCCTTGACCTCGCTGTATTCGTGAAAGCGCAACTCATTGGCCCAGACAATTTCTGAGACACTAGCATCTTGTTGATCAATGTGTCGTAGGAGGTCAGCGCCTTTATCAATGGGAAAGGGGAGTTGGATTTGCTGCAGCTCCTGTACATTCTCTCCTTCGCGCTCAATGAATCCCCCGCCTAACGAATAGTAAGTCTGCTCCAGCAGTACTTCGTGATCTGAAAACGCTTTAAAGGTCAGGGTATTGGGATGCTCTAGGCGAGCATGATTGTGGAAAACAATATCCCTCGATGGCGTAAACGGTATCGGGTAGTTATGGATAACGATCTGCTCGTGAGCCCGGATTCTCTCAATCCGAATTGGAATTTCCGCGGTATCGACAGTAACCGGATCACAGCCTTCCAGGCCAAGCTGTACGGCAAGATCTGTTGCGTGGCCAACGCCGGTTTTCGATAGTGAACCATAAAGATGTACCTCTACATGATCCGGCTGTAGTTCCAACCCCCAGAGGGCAGTGGCAAATTGTAATGCGGCATTCCAAGGTCCGAGTGTATGGGAGCTGGAAGGGCCAACACCAATTTTGTAGATATCAAAAATGCTTAAGCGTTCCATACGCCAAACATGAGCTGTGTGAACCGCAAACTTGCGGACACTGGTGGTTAGGGCAAAATATCGCTCGTAAAGCTAGAAAGATTTAACTGTTTAGCACACGGAATACAATAGGGAATTAATAACAAAAAACGGCCGGAGCACATTTGCTCCGACCGTCCATGTCTAATGTTATCGCTCTGGTTTTTTGGGGCCTACGTCTAGCGCAGACGGAAGGTTGAAGCGCCTAGAAATCCAATATCTGTGTAGGCACTCAGGGTATAAACACCAGCATCCAACTTATTCTCTAATTCGTGAGAAAAGGTCAAACGCTGAGACTCGGTCAAATCTTCTTCGCGAGCTTCTACAGCCATGATGTCATGTGGCTCGCCATTGTATGGGCGGATGGTCGTTTGGATGTAATCCGTACGTGGGATTGGCACACCTGCCTCATCAGTGATTACCAGGTAAATTGGGCGAACACCTTGGAAATCCGCTGGCACTTCTGACAAATCAAAGCTTGCAGAAATACGGCGGGTACGGCCTGCCTTAGAGGTTGCGTTTCCACCTTTTACCTCTGGAGACACCTGGAAGGAGGTTGCCTTAAAACTCTGATAAGTAAGATTGCCGATCTGAACGCTCTTTGCGTCATTATCTGCCATCAGTGCGTTGTTCGACTCGGTAGACATCGCAAGATCACCTTCCAATACGCCAATCTCCATCCGGAGAGAATCATTTTGGGCGATCATCATATCCATACCGGACTGTAGCGATGACTTAGCCTGTTGCAGTTCTTCGATCTGCTCACGCAATGCGTTCAACTCATTTGCTGCGTTACGCTTTGCACGGCTTACTGCCGATTGAGCCTTGCTCAATGCTTCACGTGACTCTGCTAGCTCACCGTTTAGGCGGCCATTTTCTGATGCTAACTCATCGTATTGAGTCATCATAGTTTCTACTTCGCCGGCCAACTCATCGCGCAGCTCCGTCATATCGTCTAAGGATGCTTCAACAGCCATTTTTGCAGACTGTAGTCGGTCTACTTTGCCGGAATTCTTCGATCCCCAAACCAATGATCCGATAAGAGCAATGGCTAGGATGACAATAGCGGCAATTAATCCATTTTGCGTTTTCATAAAAAGTAAGAGGTTTGAATGTAAGCAGGCTAAACCCCAGCTGAGGTTGGCCCAACAATGATTACACCCTGGCGATCCATACGAATCCGCCATAAGGGTTTTGAATTAAATCTTGATAACTGGAGTAAAGACTGACTACATACCTCCATAGGAAGCTACATAGTATCGAAAAGCAGAAAATGTGGGGTTGTGTGCCTTGCGGCTAAAAGTGGTAGAAGACTCACTTCATAAAGAAAGGATAAGATGATGTTTTTCTCTCGTGTGTTCGGAATTTAAAACGGGAGGCCTGATGAAAAATTATACCCTTAATTGATTTTTTCGTAAAAACACACTAGCAATAGTTGTCAAAAAACAAAGCTAAACACCTCTTTTACAATACTTTAAAAAGTATATTAAAAATTCAAAATTCGACTCAAAAAATATAGAACGGTAGCCAATACATTTCAATTTGACTACCGTTCTGCAGCATCAAGCTTGTTCAATATGCGGGAAATCGCCAATTATTTGCCATTCCCCCTCGGCTGTCTTCACCAAGGAAAAGAAGGAAGTGAAGTGCAGTTTACTACCAATTAGCAGGGCCTTGACGGTAGCGTTGTTTCCAACTACTTCCACCCCGAGGAAGTGAACTTTGCGTTGATCGCCGCCAATTTTTTCGTCCTTGACCAATTGTAAGTAAAGCGTTTTGTCCATTAGACTAACCTCTTCACTTCCAAATTGCCGATTGACGACAGTTCGAAACGCCGGGTGCAAAAGCGATTCTAGCTGAGTAGTATCTCGCTCATCTCCTGCATTAGAGAATTGTGCAACGGCTTCTTCAACAGCAATAAGGTCTGCACTTTCCTGGGCTGGCAGAGCGATACCCAGGCACATCGTTAAGAAAAACAACAGTAATGATTTCATCGTAAAGGTATTTGTGGTTAACAATTAATGTTCAATTCTCAGACTGATAGGATTTCAGTGCTTCATCAATAGTTGATATATCAATTATTAGAATAAAAAAACGTCATTTCACATTATCAAATATTTTATTCAGGGTCACCTTAAAGTTTGAAAACTCCTGATCTGACACACCCAGCAGGCCTGCCTCTCTTGTTTCTTTCGCCAAGGGCGTCAACTGCTGGACTAACTCAGCACCTGCTTCCGTAAGTACTACCTGATAAGCCCGTCGATCATTCTCAACAGCCTGTCTTTCTACCCACCCTTTCTTGACCAGCAAATCCAAGGTACGAGTAATGGAAGCTGGGTCCTTTCCTGTGACTGCAGCTACCTCTCGTTGATTCAGCGCCTCTCGTTCACTTATCCGCTTGATAATTACCCACTGATCAGAGGTAATGGTTAGGTCTGGATAACTAGCCTTCAACCGACGATTGAAGTCGCGCTTAATCTCCCGAATCGTGCGTTCGAGCAAGTAGACATAGACATCTTCGAGAACGAGATCTTTCATTTTTTACAATTATTGATATATCAACGTTTTTAAAAACAGCTTTGTTGCTTCAAGCTTGAAAATATTTTTTCGCGGAATGAAAACGGAGAATCTAAAGTATAAGCACATTCATGAATCAGTACCCCCACACTCACCCCTAATTCGCTGCAAAACAGTCACTTAACAAAAAAAACGCCTCAATCAATCGGTCCAAAAACAAGAAGTAAATCTACAATAGTTGAACAAATGATCTAATTTCACATTTAGTTATTCTACAAATACTGAAGAAATGCATAGTCTTGGCAACTTAGAGGAAACGATTCTTTTACTGGTTTTGGCGATGGATGAAGACGCCTATGGTTTTTCAGTGAGTGAAGCCTACCGCGAACACATGGGAAAGACCATCTCCATCAGCGCAGTACATACGGTATTAGCTCGCTTGGAAAAGAAAGGGTTAATCCGCAGTGAACTTGGTGGAGCCACTAGTGAACGCGGTGGAAGGCGAAAACGCATTTTCACGGTTACAGGTACGGGGGAAACTGCGCTCGCAGAAATCAAAGCCTCACGCCAAAAGCTTTGGTCACGAATTCCACGCCTTTCATGAGTTATCCAAAACCTCCTACATGGGCGAGTCGGTTTTTAGGCTGGTTCTGCGACGAAGCGCTGCTGGAAGAAATCCAGGGTGATCTTGAAGAAGCCTATTACCACCGTTGTGAACGCTTGGGTCAACAACAAGCCCGACGGCTATACATCGCTGATGTTATTTCTTTTTTCAAACCCTACGCCTTTGAGAAATATTCTCGGGTGAAACAGTTCTTGCCCATGTTTGACAATCGCTTCAAAATCGCTCTTCGCAATATCCTGCATCATAAGCGCTTCACCTTTATTAATGCAATCGGCTTAATCGTAGGCATCAGCTCGATTGTACTCATAAGTTTCTTCTTAAACTATGAGCTATCATACGATCAAAGCACACCCGGCTATGAGCGTACGTATCGACTCGTCAATCAGTACCGAGACCAGGTCTATACCTGTATGCGATTCCCCAGCTATTATGATTCAGAAGGAGACAATCAAATGGCCGTCTTGGAGCACTTGGACAACTACCCTGCAGTAGAAAAAGCTTGCCACTTCGTTCCAAGTAGATCTGCCATTGGTGGAGGCGGAAAAATTTTCGCCTACGTAGATGACCAACAACATGAGCTTGAGAATATCCTATTCACCAATACCGGTCCGGAATTCCACGAGCTCTTCCCGCAGCAATTTCTCCTGGGCGATCCTTCCTCAGCCTTAGGTTCATTCTCCAATATTATTCTCTCTGAATCTCTCGCCCAACGCTGGTTTGGTCCTTCTTGGTCTAAACGGCGTATTTTGGGTAAGACCGTTCAAATCAGTGAGGAACCCTTCACTATTCAAGCGGTAGTAGCTGATGCTCGCCCCAACACTCATTTCGACTTTGAATTAATTCTCCTTCAAAAAGATATTCCAAGCTGGGCTGCCTACACCTACCTCCAGCTGAATGAAAACAATGATATCAATGGGCTCCTTCAGCAGCTCAATGCTGATGTTGACCTTTTCTACCCAGGCTATACGGAAGATGTGTTATCCAAGGGTATTGATGCCGTCGCACTGGCAGACATACATTTCACGCCAGACATGTTATACGAGATTAAGCCGATTGCGAATACAGGCTACCTCTCTACTTTCGGTATTGTTGCCATTATTATTCTCCTCATTATCTGGACCAACTATGCCAACCTTTCCGTAGCGATGTACGCAGATCGTCAACGCGAGATCGGTATGCGAAAAGTTATGGGAGCGCGCCCACAGGATGTAGCAGGGCAATTATTGCTCGAAGCGGTAGGCTTAGCGTTACTCTGTTTCCCTTTCATCCTACTTATCGTCAGTCTTTCATTGCCTCATTTCAATGAACTAATGGCTTCTGAGATTCCACAAGACTTAATCTTTTCTTTGCCAACCATAGGAGGCCTTCTATTACTACTGATTGTCACCGGGCTCATTAGTGGGGCGTACCCGGCCTTTGTGTACAGTACCCGGAAGACGATGCACCTCTTTGGTCAAGGCCTGGGAATTCGCTTCGCCTCACGTTATCTCAACTTCCGAAACAGCCTAATCACCCTACAGTTTTTTCTGGTTGTTGGCTTGTTAAGCATGACCTATTTCATCTACCAGCAGATGAATTTTATCCAGCAACGCGACCTTGGTTTCACCAAGGAGAATATGCTGTACTTCGAAATTGACGGCGCTGAAAAGTTCCGAGCACTCAAAGCGCAACTTGAAGCCCTACCTGAAATTCAAGCCGTGGGCGCAGGTGGCGTGCCCGGAGCTGACATGTACAATCAGCTTACGTATAAAATGAAAGACACCGAGGTTACGCTATCGGACGGTACACAGCAGTATATAGGCCTCGATGCGGTGCAAACACTGGAATTAGATTGCCCCGCTTGCGATCAACTGGAGGCTGGCAAAGAGCAGATCTTTGTAATCAATGAAACAGCTGCAAACAAACTTGCGAAAATCAAAGGCGTAAGCCCTGAAGAATTAGTGGGGGAGGTGCTCGTAACCGAACCGGAATGGGAAAATGAAGAATTTGGTTACGGTGTTCATCATACGATTGACGGCATCATTAAAGACTACAAATACTTCAGCCTCAAGTACCCTAATCAATCCTTACTTATTAGCGTTTACCGCGAGCCCGGATGGGTTTATGAAATGATGGTCCGATCGAATACTGACGATTGGCAAACAACTCTGGAAAAGGTAAAGACAGCCTACTCGCAGGTTGAAACAGAACGTCCTTTCACACCAAACTTTCTGGAAGATCGTCTAAGACAGTTATACGAATCAGAGGCACGTTCTGGCAAGCTGGTGGCCATCCTGGGTATCGTTGCTATAGTTCTTGCCTTGATGGGACTGGCAGGAGTCGTCGCCTACTTAGCTTATCGTCGGCAGAAAGAAATTGGTATCCGCAAAGTGTTAGGAGCTTCGGTAGGTAGTATTCTACTGCGCTTTCAACGAGAGTTTGGTGTCTTGCTACTTATTGCTGTAGTCTTGGCGCTGCCAATATCTATTTTCTTGGCCACACGTTGGTTATCTGATTTTGCCTATCATATCCAGCCCCAGGCCTGGGTAGTCGCTGGAGCAGGGCTAGTTGTTCTGCTCCTTGTAGTCACAGTAATAGGCATTCAAACCAGAAGAGCGGCAAATCGGCCACCGATGGACGTACTACGGGTTAATTAGTCCTCTGACTTGTCCTCTTGTTTAGTAAACAGAGCACCATGGAACCCTACGTAGAGACTACAATACGCCCAAGGGAAGATCAAAAACAGCCCAAAGGATAGAATATTGCCTAGTCCACCACTTACCGCTGCTATTGGCGAAAGGATCAAGCTGGCCAACATAAACATTGAGAAAAACGAAAATAGCAGCCAGAACTGCGCACCCCAAGCTCGATTAATGAGGCGGCGACTGTTTTCTAGTGCATTGAATGGGTTCGCCCCCATGAACAGGATTAATGGAAACGCCCAGCTAAAGCCTACTTGGAGGTAAATAAGTGGGATCAGGTTTAGAAAGAATGCCGTGGATTGTCCACTGGTCATGCCCGGTGGCTCCGGCGGACTAGCCGGGTTGGCAGCTACTTCAGTCCACCATTCCAGAAATCCGATACGCTCTAACAAAAAATACATTGGAGTAATAACGATAGCACTTATGATCAAGCCCAAAGCATTATTGACGATCAATGGCATGGCCTGCGGAGTCGCTTCAAAGAATCGGCTAAAGGTCCAGGGTTGCCGCTCTACCGTACTATGCGCAGCTAGATAAAAACCAGCATTCAGCACAGGAGAAACAATTACCGTTAGTATTATAGTACCAACCCATCCCAGACCAAAGATGGTAAGAAAGCTACCGATGAATGGTACCATTAATGCGAAGATGGCAAAATCGCGAAATCGACTCCGATAAATCCCCAAGCCCAACTGCATACACTGTGCAGAGTACAAGGGAAAGCCATTCTTTATTGCGTGTTCCAGTCGCTGTCTTTGTTCTGTATTCATACCCAACTCCCAACTAGTATCGTTGCATAATCTCTACTACCGCAATCTCATATTTTTCTGCTGCGGGATGGTCTGACATCACATCTTGATCTCCTACCAAAACCGATATATCTTCTTCGCTCATTTGTGGACCATCGTAATTGTACCCAAGTACAACTAAGAAGTCTTTCCCATCAAACGTCCCACCATTCCAATTGGTTACGGTTCCACCATAATCCCAATCAAAACCCGTGAATTTAAACGCTTGTCCGTTGGCTGCTTGCAGTTCTTGGATGGTAGCACCAACCTTAACTCCTCCCGTCGTAGCCCACTTACTGTCTTTTTGTGCCAAGCGATAGAGGATCACAAAACCATCATTATCGAGTAGCACTTCTACCTCTTCCGGGCTATCAGTATACAAGGCCAAACCTGGGGCGGATTCCCCTTCTCCCAGGTAAAAATCACGCTCTGTTACCTGATCTTTTCCAAGTGCCTCTTCAAGGGAAGCCCGGTCCATTTCTCCATTTAACACTCCGATTCCAACACCTGGTTTAATGCTGAAGTCAGGAGCAGCGACCGTCTCCGTTACTTGATTTCCTGTATCTTCGGTGGCATCATCCTTATTTGTACTAGTCGTACAGGCAATGAAAAATAGATTGAGTAGCAATAAACTAAGCGTGTATCTCATCGGAGCTCGTAATTTTTTAATCATCACAAGGTAGGGAGGATGCGGAACAAATTAAAGGAGCGTTTACCGAAAATGAATTTCATTCTGGGAGCAGCATTGTTCCTGCTAAGTAGCTTCGGTTTCTATGGAGACGGGCAAACTGTTCAGGCTATTCTTTTTCTACTACTCGGCTTGGGGAATTTAGCTTTGGTGCGTTTTTCGAATGGAACCACGCTTTGGGTAAATCTACTCGTAATGGGGTTCAATGCCGCTGGTGCCGTTGTGGTTGCACTAGACTATCAAAGTAAAGGCACTACTGGCCTTCATCTCGTTTGGTGGCTAATAGCTGTTCTATATTCAGTCTCGATTGGCATCCATATCTGGAAAAGCAAACAGCCCGATACTCCAATAGAATCGGAATGATCGGGCTGCAATTATTTCTTAGAGGCCTTGCTTTATCCTAGCAATTGTACTCCCCCGTTTCCAATGTGCAGTGCACGCTGTACATCCGCACGCTGATCAATATCAACAGTGCCGTTCTCCAATCGAAGTACACCACGAGGACAAACTGCGGAACAAATACCACAACCTACACAAGAAGAACGGACGATATCTTGTCCACGTTGAGCGTAAGAGCGAACGTCGATACCCATCTCACAATAAGTAGAGCAGTTTCCACAGGAGATACACTGGCTGCCATTAGTAGTGATACGAAAACGAGACTTGATACGCTGCACCAATCCAAGGTAGCCTGCTAGTGGGCATCCAAAACGACACCATACGCGGTTACCCATAAGTGGATAAAAACCGGTACCAACAACTCCTGCGAAAATGGAGCTAATCGAGAACCCGTAGATGGTACGTACATCGTAGTGCGTGAAAGTAGCGATTGTCTTGCCGCCGTCGCCCAAAGCCATCAACTGCCATCCGGCGATAGCACCGAAAAACACTAATGCAATGGTATAAACTTTACGAGGATTTGCCGCCTTTTGCTGACGACGGTGCAAGATCACCAGAGTACCAATGACTGCCGCAGCAATGCCAATTAGCAAATAGCGATTAATCTTGATCGTTGCCTTATAATTCTCTAGCACAAAGTGGTTATAATTCGCCAAGATGATCACTCCTAGCGCCGCAGCCCACATGAGCCACATGGTAGAGCGCTTAAAAATCTTTACTCGCTCATTGCGCACAAAAACATACGTTGGAATTACAATGAGCAGCGCGGAAATCAAATAAATGAAGTTAGTCTTGTTTACCCAGCCCTCTGCCTCAGTAGCAAGTGGCACATAGCTGTATACCACAATGACAGTCATCACAACAGCAAATACCAATACGGCATGAATAATCCAGCGTTCAATATGCCAAGCCTGCTCTGACTTATCACTGAGTTGACGGTAAGGATCACCTAGTGTTTCCGCTAGGCCACCACAACCACAAACCCAAGAACAATACCAGCGCTTACCATAGAAATAAGTCAGTACCGGAACCCCTACCGTGAAGAGGATAATACCCCAAAACAGCAAGAACAATCCGAAAGAACCCGAGCTGGTAAGACTGTTAAGGTTATAGTCAAAGAAGAAGGAGTAGTTCAATGGCCAGATGTTCTTCAAATCCATGCTCGGCTGATTCAAGGCCGACATGATCTCTGGGAGCAAGAATGCGAATGTTGTCTGGAAAAACATCACCGAACCGGTACGAATCATCTGGTAGCGATTATGGCGATACTTGATGATCATTCGAACGCCCATTACCAGAATGGCAATAGTGTAAAGGAAACCGTACAGGAACCAATTACTAGCCGGCCCTCCATTTAGAGCCATACTGATGGGGTCTACCATAATAATCCAATTGACCATATGCTCCGGATAGAAATAGAGCAATATGTAGAAGCCAATTAGAAACACACCTGCCGCAATACCTAACCATCCTCGGTTGTGTAGACTGCTGTGAAAGATGTGGTGATTCTTAATTCCTGGATGAAACCGTCGCTTAGGCATGATATACATTAGCGCACCAATCACCCCTAGCACAATACTCAAAAAGAAAAACAACCAGCTATTGCCAGGTAGCAGCCCAGTACTTGAAGCTTTGGTAACCGGGAAGGTCAGCCCCGAGAGTTGCCAATCTTGTAAAAGAGAGCTCCAATATTCTCCATCGTTCTTGGTTAAGCCGCGCACCTCCGTGACATCCATCTTGATATCAGTTTGCACTTTTGCCATTAGCTCACCAAAAGCATCAATGAAGGCAAAACTGCTGCCGTAGGTTTGGCCTACCATCATATCGGCATTCTGCTCAACGAAGCCATAATGGTAGTCGTTGTTCAGGCTGGATTTGACAGCGTCTAAATTAAGTTCGTAATGACTAAAAGTTAGAGAGCCTACAAAGACCGCAAGCGCAAGTACAAAAAGACCAATCCCAATATACTGGGTGGTATTAATATCATGGTTTTGACCTGACATGATAGAGTTGGGTTTATCGTTTTTCTTTCGATTTACCTACAAGGTACAATACGAGCTTAGCATCTGGTCGAGTGCTAGCAGGTGGAAGTAGGTAAACTGTCCGCACAAATACGCTACCCAAGTTAGTAGATTCTTTTCAGATAGCCCCTTTCCCAGGAGCTGCTATTGTCCAATTTGCGGCCGCTGCATCTTTTTCTACCCAAGGGAAGCTATTCTTTCGTTTTACTTCTGCATTTCTAAGCCCCTTAAAGGAACTATCTTCTTATCTTTGCGCCTTCTGTAAAGAAACGTATGGCCAAAAGTAAAAGAAGATGGCACAACAAAATGATAAGTTCAAGGCGCTAGTCGCGCACTGCAAAGAATATGGTTTCATCTATCAGTCCAGCGAAATCTATGATGGATTAAGCGCGGTATATGATTACGGCCCCTATGGTTCTTTGCTCAAGAACAACATCAAAGACTATTGGTGGAAGGCAATGGTGCAGATGCACGACAACATCGTAGGTATCGATGCTGCTATCTTCATGCACCCTAAGACATGGAAAGCTTCTGGTCACGTTGATGCCTTTAATGATCCTTTGATCGACAATAAGGACAGCAAGAAGCGCTACCGCGCGGATGTTCTTATCGAAGATTACATGGATAAGATTGAAGGTAAGATTAACAAAGAAGTAGCGCGTGCGCGTAAGCGTTTCGACGACTTCGACGAAGCCATGTTCCGCAGCACCAACGAGCGTGTGAAGGGTTATCAGGCGCAGATTGATGAGGTAGCTAAGCGCTTGGCTACAGCTATGACCAACAACGACATGGCTGAGCTCAAGCAAATCATCGAAGATCTACAGATTGCTGATCCAGAAGGTGGTTCTCGCAACTGGACAGATGTACGTCAGTTCAACCTGATGTTCCATACCCAGTTGGGTAACATTGCTGGTGAAGAAGGTAAGCTGTACCTACGCCCAGAAACGGCTCAAGGTATCTTCGTAAACTTCTTGAACGTTCAGAAGACTACCCGTCAGAAACTACCATTTGGTATCGCTCAGATTGGTAAGGCCTTCCGTAATGAGATCGTTGCTCGCCAGTTCATTTTCCGTATGCGCGAATTTGAGCAAATGGAGATGCAATTCTTCATTCAACCGGGTACACAGAAAAAGTGGTATGACTACTGGAAAGAAGTTCGTCTGAATTGGCACAAAGCCCTAGGTACGCCAGCAGAAAAGCTACGTTTCCACGATCATGATAACTTAGCTCACTACGCTGATGCCGCAGTTGACATCCAGTTCCAGTTCCCATTTGGTTTCAAAGAACTGGAGGGTATTCACTCACGTACCGACTTTGACTTGAGTAGCCACCAAGAGCTTTCAAGCAAGAAGTTGATGTACTTTGATCCAGCGACTAAGGAAAGCTACGTACCATACGTACTGGAAACCTCAATCGGTTGTGATCGGATGTTCCTGGCAACAATGAGTAATGCATTGATCAACGAGCAAGTACCTGGTCAAGATGATGAAAATAACCGCCGTGATGTACTGAAGTTCCACCCTGCGTTGGCTCCGATCAAAGCTGCTATCATGCCACTTAAGCGGACTAACCCAGAGTTGGTAGAGAAGGCTAAAGGCTTGTTCGATGAGTTGAAACTATCTTGCCACTGCCAGTATGATGATACAGGTGCAATTGGTAAGCTATACCGTCGTCAGGATGCAATTGGTACACCGTTCTGTATCACTATCGACTTTGACACATTGGAAGACAATACCGTTACCCTACGTGATCGCGACACCCTCAAGCAGGAGCGCGTGGCTATTGACAAAGTAGCTGCTATCGTGCGCGAACGTACGGACATGAGCACCTTATTTGCTTAGTAACGAACGACAATAAAGAAGAAAGGCCGGAAGAACGATAGTGTTCTTTCGGCTTTTTTATTTCTCCCAAGCAGGCCGAGACTGGACGGTATCGTAAACGATTTGGAGAAAGGTAATTTGCCCTGCTTTGTCAAGTTTTACATAGTCGATTACATCAAAACCAACTACCTCCCCATTAGCCAATGTCCAAGAATACGTGAAGAAAATACAGCCTGTGCCTGCATCAGCATTTACAAGCGTGTCTTTTGGTGTAAGAACTGACTGATTGGTATCCGCGAAGAGCTTTTGATAAAAGTCGGTTGCCGACTGTCGACCGTACAAAGGAGAAAGCACCTCTGCTTCTGGAGCAAACAAGCTTAACAAACCACTTAAGTCAGCTTTTTCAAGGTATTCCAGGTAAGCACTGGCTACCACTGCAAATTGACGCTGAAATTGCTCCTTCATACTATATTGATGCGTTTAATACTACCAGAAATTATTTACGTAGCGTAAAGTGGATTCGAGTTCCTTTACCCAAAGCGGAATCCAACCAAACCTCACCGTCATGTTGTCCTACAATACGTTTCACTAAGGCTAGTCCAATCCCTGTACCTTGATAAGTCTGGTTGTTGTGTAACTTCTTGAAGATCACAAAAACCTGATCCTGAAACTCTGGGTCAATGCCAATACCATTGTCTTCCACAGTAAACTGCCAATGTGTTTTGAGATCCTTGGCTGATATAACCACCCTAGGAGGCACATCAGGCTGGTGGAACTTAATGGCGTTGGATATCAGGTTTTGAAAAAGTTGTTGTAACCGAGTGGTACTACCTTGTATCTGATCCGGTAAAGAGACTTGCTCTATCACCGCCTCCTTTTCGGCAATACTACTCTTTAAGTTGTCTTGAACCTCAGCGAGCAGTTCGGTGAGATGAATATTCTCTCGCTCAAAAGGCTCGGTATTAACACGCGAATATGTTAGTAAGTCTTGAATCAACTGATTCATTCTATTCGCCCCTGAAATGATAAAGTCGAGGTACATGTTACTGTCCTCATCCAATTGATCACCGGCTCGCTTTTTCAGGAACTGACTAAAGGTGCGCATGGTGCGAGCAGGTTCGCGCAAGTCATGCGAAGCGATATAGGCAAAGTTCTCAAGCTGTAGATTGGAGCTAATGTAAGCTTCCAACTGACGGTTCTTCCGATCTACTTCGTGTATCTGCTCTGTCAGTGCTTTTTCGGTAGTCTTGATTGCGGATATGTCCCTTAAAATCAAGATATATTCGTTGGCATTGATCGCATTAATTCGTGCTTCGTAGAACCGCTGCCCTTCGGCCAGTGTATTGTCGACGAATTCGAAGGTTTGCAGTGCTGCCCCTTCCAAGGCCCGCTTGGCATTAAACTCCAATCCTTTTGCGACCGGCAGTGGAAATACTTCCTCAAGCTTCTTTCCAAGAACCGCCTTGCGCATTAAGCCTGGATTAGTTTGCTCTTCGTCTGTGGTATATATTGCTCGAATCTCTCCCGCTTTACTAACTCTGAACTTAGTATCGGGAATCGCGTGTACAACCGCATGGAGCAAGGCTTGGCCTTTTGCTAAAAGCAATTCTGACACCTTGTTCTCATGGATATTTATCAGGCTTCCAATCAGTCTCTTAGGACTACCATCCTCCATTTCCTCCACCATGCGGCCATGCAGTTGCACCCAACGCATTTCTTCCACTCCGGCACCCATGCGAATATCTACCTGATAGTTTACTGTCTTATGCTCCAGATGATAAGTCATGGCATTATGCAGAACGTTGCGGTCTTCTTTTGCTATGAGTGCAATAAATTGATTCTTTGTAAAGCTCGGTTGGCGACCGGAAAGCCCCAAAATGTCAAGTAAGATCTCATTTACGGTAATTCGATCCTGCTCCCAATTCCACTCCCAAATTCCCAGATGCGCGTCATCTACAAAAGAGCTCAATCGATGCTCGGTTTCCTTTAGTGCTTGCTCCGCCTCACGAATCGCAGTTACATCGCGCTGAACGCCCCAAATGCCTATTAGGTGATCATTTTCAATAACACCTATCGCGTGGTTAATGAAGTAGAGCCACTGACCATCACTACTCTGTGTTCTGGACTCTAAGTCTCTGACCTGATAACCATTTTGGGCGAAAGCCAGGAAGCCTTCTGGGGTATAATCGAAAGTCCTCAGTTCGAGCAATTCCGATATAGGGCGCCCAAACAAATCTTCCGCTCTATCCACTTCATACTTTCTCGCCAACGCTTCATTACACTCTTCCATAAAGGCATTAGCAAAATACATTTCACATTGCTCCTCTAGCGATAAATTCAATGGAATGGGTACTCCACAATTCAGGTAGCAAATTCCCTCTGCACTATATTCAATGAAATTCTGATAACGCTCTTTACTCTCCTGTAAATTGATAGAACTTTGCTTTCGCTCCGTGATATCTATCAAGACAGACAGATATTGCTTGATTTGTCCATCTGGGAATCGCTGAAAGACACGTATCCTTTCTTGTATCCATATCCAGTGCCCATCTCGGTGCAGAATGCAGTACTCGCTCTCCAGGATCTCATCATCTTTTGCCTGTCGATATCGATGAAAGAAGTTATTGAAGCTCTCCTCTCTTTGATCCGGGTGGATGATCCGAGCAAATAGCTCCATGGGGCTCGCCTCTTCCAATAGATTATAGCCAGCAAACTTTTCTTTACTCGAGAAGATTACCTGGTTGTGTTCTATATCTATTACCAGCAGGCAATCTGGGTAGGTAGTCACCAGTATTTGTATAAACTCCTGCTCAGATATACTCGAAGCTATATCAGAGAGCGAAGGCATAAATTTGTTCGCGGGGTAGAAATTGGACGAGTTAGCCTGCATCACATCCTCATTAGCTAGCGCTTGCTCAGCCCAATATTCACTAGCAATCAAACGCCCCATCAGTTTAGCCAAGGTCTCTCCAATACTAAAACTGTAGGAAGGCCAAGTATAAGGCTCATTCGCGAAACAATATATCATTCCCCATACGCGCGCTTGATATACTAAGGGAACCAAGAGAAAAGCCTCGAAATCAACCTCCATTCTAGAAAACACCTGGCAACACGAAAGCTCTTCTTTCATGACGGTGACCGTTCGATCTTCAGAAGAGTTTGCAAATATATAAGTAGGAAAAGAACCAGTTGGCTGTTCAGCTTCTGAACCCGCTGCTGCCACCTTAAGCAAAGCATGCAGCATTGGCGCGATCTCAAAAGCTTGCTCTACTACTTCCGCAGGGATTTGATGCTCTTTAACATGGACGGCATCTACTTCTAGAACTCGATGGTAATAGAACTCTAGCTCATTCAATCGATTGGGAGCAAACTCCAGGAAAAAAGTTCTATTCGCTCCAGCAAAAGCATTAAAAGCTCGCAAGGCAGACGGAAGTTTTTTCCGAAAATCCCCAGCGTCTAGCAATTCATTTACTAGCCGTAAGCCTTCTATCGGCACATTCCCTTGGGAGTTAGAAATCCCTTGCATCGATTAGCATTTTGCAGTTGTTAAAGCACAACTCACACGAATATCATCAGCCTACTTAATTCAAGTGTATTCTTAAGCAGACAGCAATTGGAGTATCGGTATTACTTCTGAGCGCTGTATCGGAATAGGGAGGACCAGACTATTACTTATCTGGTAATAGACGATTTGTTATCATTGATGCCAATGATAAAGCTAAATAAAAAATATATATCGCGTTGAATTCGATCGAAAAATATCGAATCTCACTCGATACCTAGCGTCCAAGAACATCGCGAGCAGTAGTCACTTTGCTACTCCAATAGGAACTATTGCGGATGTTTTCCATTATTACTCCACGCGAAGAGGTACTATGGATGACGGTAAGATTATTGGGTTCATTTTTAACCACTAAGGCTACGTGAAACACATTTCCACTTCTACTCCTACGGAAGAACAGCAAGTCGCCCGTTTGTGCATTCTGCACATCAATTTTGCGGCCTTCATTTTCCTGTGCCCGTGAAACGGGAGTGAGATTTACTCCGAAGTTATCAAAAACATAGTAGGTGAAACCAGAACAATCAAAGCCCGTGCGAGGGGTTCGTCCAGCATATTTATAACGAGCACCTTCTTGCGAAATCGCGAAGTCCGCAATATTTTGACGCACCTGCGAGGTGCTTGAACCCGTACGCGTTGTACTCGTAGGAGGAGTGGAAAAGGCAGAATTAATGCTGGAGCATTGCCAGCTTAACAGACCCAAAAGGAGCAAAACGAGATAAGAAGTTGGACGAATTTTCATCAGCTCAAAAGTTGCTTTGGAGGATAAACGCTCGACTACACTCCTTTATGCTGTACCAACTCGTTAAAGAAATCTCAAAGTCAAGATTAGGTATGGATTTGAAAACGATCCTGATCTGGAAGAAAGGCCAACTTACTTCTAAATCGCTCTTGAGGCTCCTTATAGATTTCCACCTCTTGCACCCACTCCCGCGCAGGCAAATGTGCCAATATTGAGCCATCATAACTCACCAGCGTAGAGTCTCCGGCATAATAGATACCATTACCGTCCAGTCCTACTCGGTTCAACCCAATGGTATAGCTTTGATTCTCTATTGCTCGTGCTTGCAATAGGGTGCGCCAGGCTAAGCCCCTTTTATCTGGGAAGTTCGCAACGTAGAGGAGTAGATCATATTGAAACTGATTTCGACTCCAGACAGGGAACCGCAGATCATAACAGATGAGTGGCATAATAGTCCACCCTTGGTGTTGGATTAATAACTGCTCTTGTCCTGCTGTGTAAACCTTCTCTTCTCCAGCCAGGGTGAATAAATGTCGCTTATCATAATGCTGGAACTGTCCATCGGGCTTCATCCAAATCAACCGATTGTAGAATTGCCCTCCGTCTTCTATGATTAGGCTACCGGTAACGACAGCTTGAAGTTTGGCAGCAAGATTTCTCATCCAAGTCACACTGAGGCCATCCATAGGTTCAGCCAAGCGACCAGGGGACATACTGAAACCTGTTGTAAACATCTCCGGCAATACCACGATATCCACATCAGAAGAAAGTCCTGTCAGGAGCTGCTCCATTTTCTGGCGATTGAGCTCGGCATTCTCCCACACTAGGTTGGCTTGTACTAATGCAAGTTTAAGACGCTCCATATCACTGGCTTTATTGGTAAACGCAAGAAGGGTAAGCTGACCTAGATCAGCTTACCCTTCAAATATACATAAGCAGATTATAGACTACCGCTATACTTATTCAGCAGGAGCCTCAGCTTCAACTTCACCTCCAGCAGCAGCAGCTTTCTTCTCAGCAGTAGCAGCCGAACGCAATGCACGTGGTACTTCGATAATACCTAGTGGTGAAGCACCTGCACTCATGATTTCTACACCATTAACCGGCGCAACATCACGAACACGAACTGACTGTCCAAGTTCCAAGGTAGAGATATCTGCGCTAAGCTCACTCACCAAGTTCTCTGGTGTTGTCTTGATCTTAACACGACGCATCAACTGAAGTAGTTTACCACCCGCACGCATACCCGGTGCTGTACCCTCGAAACGAACTGGCACTTCTACCTTCACTGGATGACCGTCGATAAGCTCTAGAAAATCGATGTGTACAATCTCATCCGTTACTGGATGCCACTGAATGTCTTTCACAATCGCACGGTGAGCTTTACCGTCTAAGTCAATCTCTGCGATACGGAATGCTGGAGTAAAGATTAGATTCTTTACCGCTGCATGCGTAGTAGAGAAATGAACGTTACCGTTCTTGCTATACAGAATAGAAGGAATTTCGCCAGCGTTACGTACTGCTTTAGTGGCTTTTTTACCAACTTCTGTTCTTATTGTTCCTGAAACAGTTACTGCTTCCATGATGATATTCTCTTTATCTTGCTTACTGAACCTTATAAAAGGCCCGCAAAGATAAGTAATAACTAGAAACTGTGATAGTTATGACTGATTTTTTTCTAAAAACTCTTATTGCTCCACGAACAAAGCCGAAATCGAGCGGTGCTCATGTGTATTTCGGATAGCTCGAGCAAATAGTTTAGCCGTAGAAAGCACCTTAATGCGCTCAGAATTCTGAGTCAACGGAATGGTGTCACAAACGAGCAGCTCATCCAATACAGAGTTCTCAAGGTTATCATAGGCCTTGCCACTCAGAACCGGGTGCGTACATAGCGCTTTCACACTCTTTGCACCTTTCTTCATAATGATATCTGCCGCACGGCATAGTGTACCTGCAGTATCCACCAAGTCATCCACTAAAATCACATCGGCGTCGGTAACATCACCAATTACGGTCATCTCAGCGATCTCGTTGGCGCGCTTACGGTACTTATCGCAAATTACCAGCGGACGGCTGAAATGCTTTGCAAATGTGCGGGCGCGTTTTACTCCTCCAACATCAGGTGAAGCAAAAGTTACATTGCTTAGGTCAACGTTCTCTTGCAGATAGGGTAAATAGATAGCTTCACTTTTCAAGTGATCCACAGGAATATCGAAGAAACCCTGAATCTGGTCGGCGTGCAAATCCATGGTCATGATACGATCAGCACCTGCTGCCTGCAATAGATTGGCAATCAGTTTAGCCGAAATTGGAACCCGCGGCTTGTCCTTACGGTCCTGACGTGCATAACCAAAGTAAGGCATTACCGCCGTGATATAACCAGCTGAAGCTCGCTTTGCTGCATCAATTGCCAACAAAAGCTCCATCAAATTCTCATGGGGCTGGCAAGTTGAAGTGATAAAGAAAACGAAGCCGCCGCGAACCGATTCATTAATAACCGGCTGCATTTCTCCATCGCTGAAACGCTTCACACTAAGGTCACCCAACGGTTGACCATAGTAATCGGCGATCTTTTCGGCAAGGTAGCGGGAGTTGGTAGTGGACAGGATTTTTACGTCAACCATCGTGTTAAAATGTGGATCTTGATTTCTTGTTGGTTTCAACATCATTTTACCTCATCTGTTGGCTCCTAACACATTCAAATAGCAATGGCGTGATTACCGTTTGGCAACCGCGTATTTAGTGCTATTCTTGAAGTTGTGGAGAGTCAGTGATTACGCCCACAAAGGTAAGAATAATAAGAGCGTAAGGCGAGGGCAACACCAAAATAAATTAACATCCAGGTAATGAACTAGAAGCGCTATTCTCGTTAGCGGACAAAATGCTTCAGCATTATTATTTCCTTATCGTTCAAATAACGAAAATAACCTCGGGGTAAATCCTTCTTATTCAATCCAGCTAAATACGTACGGTCAAGCTTTTCTACCTCGTAACCCAGATGTTCGAAAATTCTACGAACAATGCGGTTGCGGCCATGATGAATCTCCAGACTCACACGCTGAGGTGTTTTTTCATCGGGGAAATTGATCCAATCCACACTCACCGGCCCATCTTCTAAGGTCAAACCTTGTTCTACCTTCTTGAGGTCTTCTTCTTGGAAGGGCTTATCAAGTGTGGCTACATACACCTTGGGTACCTCATGGCTAGGGTGCATCAACTTTTTCGCTAGACCACCATCATTCGTCAGCAGGAGTAGACCCGTAGTATCACGATCCAATCGACCTACCGGAAATATGCGCTGCGGTACAGCTCCACCAATGACATCCATCACGGTTTGCCGATCCCGCTCATCGTTCATCGTTGTAATTACCCCTTTAGGCTTATTGAGCAGTACATAGACAAAAGATGCTTCAGGTTCTACTTTTTTGCCTCGGAATGTTACTAAATCTCCGTCCTGAATTTGGTACGCAGGATTTTGCTCCAATTGCCCATTCACCTTAACCAAACCATCTTTAATGTACTCGGCAGCCTGACGGCGACTGCACACACCGCTATGGGCTATGTATTTGTTAAGTCGCATCCCAATGATTTCCGCGGGATCACGCTTAACACCAGGGCTAGGGCCAGCATTACGAGCTCGGCTCTGACGTATACGCGTACGTTTGGGTGGACGACGATCTTTCATTTTCCAGATTTCTCGCAAAGGTACGAAAGCGCTCCTGCATTAGTCGTTTAGTCCATGTCACCTAAATAAACCGGGCGATTATCATTACTCAAATCAAGTAACCACTTGATCATATCCTTAGGATAGAACTGCCGTTGATCAAGTTCTTCAAGCGGCACCCATTCAACACCAATTTGGTAGTGATCTGGCCCCGTCCCCATTTGAGGAACAACATTTTCAGCTATCTGACAGTTGAAGAAAAACTCTACTTGGTGTACTCGTTGCAAGCGTGCTTGCCCATTGTGGTTTCGACCAATATAGTCTCTAACAAAGAGCATTTCGCCCACTTCAACCGCTACACTGATCTCCTCCAGACATTCTCGGATCAGGGCATCACGTAAATTTTCTTGATACTCCTGTCCTCCACCAGGCACACAATAAAAAACACCTCGTTTGTCTCTGTTTTTATTACAGAGCAGCTTTCCTTCCTGGATGATAATGGCCTTTACCGAATTACGAATGCGCATCGAAAAAATGGGTTGTATTACAGCAAAGTAGCTCTAACATTGATTGCACACGAGTGGTTTCCAGGAAACGCCTTTTTATTGCTTAATAATAATTCTGCTTGTACGGCTCTCACCGATATCTAAATGGATAAGATAGGCTCCGGCCTTTAGTTGTTGAAGGTCCAACTGCCCGTTCATCATCTGACCAGAAGCTAATTCCCTGCCGTATACATCAAATATTCTCCACGAAGTATTTACAGGAGCATCAACGTACAACAGGCCCTGGGTTGGATTAGGAAATAGGTTAAACTGATTATTAGGTTCCTCCACATTGGTGATGTTTTCCCAAGGGTGTTCCCCAAACACTCTAACCTGACCAGCCGTTCCATTATTTCCTCCAGCCTGCGGCGCTCCAGCGGCAACCGTAGAACCATCTGGTGATATAACAACGGCATGCCCATAGAAATCAGCTCGGTCCTCGCCGATCGACGCATCTCCAATTTGCTGCCAGTCATTTTCAACCCACTCGAACACCCGCATACGGCCCGAATTAAAATCTGGTTCATCGTAATAATGATCTCCTACAGCAAGCCTTTGACCATCATCCGACAACGAAACACTAAAGCCCGTTTCATCCCGAATACTTTCACCGGAGATAGTACTCCCTACTTGCACCCAATCTCCTTCCGAGAAATCCCAAATAGTGACATTGCCAGAATCTGCTCCGTTGTTATTCGCTTTAGGCGCCCCTACCGCCATACGGTTGCCATCGGCAGAAAGCGACATTGACCAGGCAAAGAGGTCATCGTCCTCGGAAGAGGATATTGTACTTCCCTGTTGCTGCCATTGTCCATCTACAAATCGATAGACCTTGAAGCGCCAAAAAGTGGAGTTAATCGTACCGTTCAAGGCTAGGGTCTCTCCGTCTGCCGACATAACCATTCGACCTTGTAAGCGAAAGTTATGGTCTCCACTTATGGTGTTGCCAATTGGTTCCCAAACATTATCAATCAGTTGATAGGCTTGTACAACATCTTCGCCCTCTTCGTTTTCTACAAAAGCAGCGAGCCGTTCACCATCCGCCGACATCTGTACAGAAGCGCCAGCCCAGTCTTCGTCACCAACCATAATTACCTACCCCAAAGTATCCCATTGCCCATTATGAAGCTCGTAGGCAATGATTTCACCAGAGATTTCATTGTGGCTATCACCATCAACACTTACCGCAAAACGTGACCCATCAGCAGACATAGATAAGTGGGTACCGTAAAATGCAACGTCTCGATCACCAAACAATTCCTGCCCAACCTGTACCCAGGTACCATCGACAAAGTCGAATACTCGCACTTTACCTCCCAACCAATAAAATGGACTAGCATAGGGTGCTCCGGCTAGCAGCCGCTGTCCGTTTTCCGAAAAATCAAGTGCCCAACCAAGACGAGCGATTGTATCCGGATCTTCAATAGTTGCTCCTAGTTGGACCTGGGCATTCAGATTTTGCGTCAAAAGACAAATGAGTGAGAAACTCAGAATTTGGAAATAGCGCGTTATCATTCAATAAGGGAATTACAAAGAAGATTAGGTTGACTGGACAAATCTAGCCTATTCTGGAAAAATCGCCCAGAGTTGCTCTGTGGATGAGCCCCAACAGTTCACTCTTTCGAGTGGAGGGATGCTGAAGCGGCAGGATTTGACCAGGTCAAAACGGTATTCCTCGAGCCGGCACCTATTACCATCCAAATAGAGTAGACGACCAAAGGTGTTTTCTGTGAGGCAGGTATACTCGGCAAAAGCATTGGTATTGTCCAAACTTGCCCCCAGGAAGGTCATAATATTAATGGTGATCTTTTGACTATTGAGCGTACTGGCCCACTCGCAAATATCCACCCCTGGCAAGCGACAGACGTTCTCTCCATCACTGATAAAAATGAGTGCCTTACTCGTATTTGGATCGTTCGTGAAGAGCGTTGGCGTTTCTTGAAGAATTGTAAGTAGGGGAGTCGTACCATCCGGCACTAGAAATCGCAAGGCATACCCTAAGTCCTTCCGACTTAGTTCTCCGGCTGGATGCCATAATTTTGGGGTCGTACCACAGTCGCCTCCGATAGTACCGATGCCTACCGCTGTAGAATCTGAGAAGTTGTTTAAAAGTAGTTGCGCGGTTTCGCGCATCACATTAAAGCGATCTTCCGCTACGCAGGTTACTTTTTCCATCACCATGCTCCCGGAAATATCCAGCAAAAAGACCACCTCGTCGTAGTCCATGAACTCCAAAAGTGGGCGTACGTTCGTCGGTAGACTTGCGTATTCGTAGCTCTTCAACTCTCGTTCGTCGCGCCCTACGACTGAGTCTTCTACAATGAACTCTTTAGCCAGACCGAGGGTATCTGACAGGATTTGATAGTTTTCTGCTGCTTGGCTGTTTTGCACATCAGCCCGATAGGCAGCAGCAAAGTTCGCATGAGCGCGTTCGAGATCTCGTCGATGAACATGATAATGTACTGGCAAGCCAGCATGATCCCGACTTCCTTTCCCTTGATTCATCACCTGTGCATACCCCAGAGCATTGAGCATGATGGATCGTTCTTCTGGATAGGGTAATTGCTCCTGAAAACTGATCGCCTTTCTTAAGGAAGGAATCGCTCGGCCATAGCGCTGGCCGTAGAGGTTGATCATTCCACTAACGAAGTGTTGCAAACTTGCCAGATGGGCATAATCGGGATGGCGTGGTCGCAGGAGTGCTTTACCTTTCCCCAAAACAGATAAAGCTTCATCAGTACGTTCTTGCTGCCCTAGACTTAGGGCATATGCTAGCGCGAAATTGAATTGCTTGGGGTGAAGCTGATAGGCTCGCCGAAGATGGTTCTCAGCACGCCCAAAATCGCCTTCAGCAAAATAGTAGGATCCTAGGAAGTAATTCCTATACGCTTCCTTGCCGCCACCTAAATAAGAGGCCGTGCAAAGCACGCAGATTAGTACAGCCGAGATCCAGATTGTTTTCATTGGTTTGCTTCGCAAATGCACAAATACCACCGCAAGGTTACAGCTTTTTCATCAACCGTGCCCGCAGAGCGACTTAAGACTACCGTTTCCTAAAACACAGACCAGTGAATCCGTCGTTTTGTCGACTTTTGACCCCGCTATAAACTATCTACATTTTACCGTTGCAAAAATCAAAATCCCATGAAACAACTGAGCTTTGTGTTTGGACTCCTTTTGCTTACTTCTATCTTCAACGCCCAACTACAAGCGGCACATACACCTGAGTCGCTAAATATTTCGGCCAACTGCATGTGCGAGCTTTACGTTCCCAATGTCTTTTCTCCGAACAATGATGGCGCCAATGATTTCTTCTTGCCCGCTACCAATTGTGTGCTGGAAGATTACACCTTTTCTGTGTATGATCGCTGGGGGCAGTTGATTTTTCAAACCACCAACCCCACTGAAGGATGGGACGGCAGAATCAAAAGTGAACCTGCGTCACAGGACACTTACATCTATGCCGTTGAGTACCGTTTTGCTGAATTTCCAGATCCATTGGTGACACACGGTAGTGTCGCTGTTATCCGATAAAAGCAAAACGAAAAAGGACGCGGACTTTCACGGACCTGCAGTTTAGAATAACCGCATTGCTCCGCAAAATCCGCGTCCTAGATTATCTATTTAGCGCTCGTCTTAGCCGACGAGTTCTACCTTGATATCTGCTTTGATATCTCCCGGCAAATCAACGCTTTCTCCACCATTGGCAGCAGCCACATTCAGCTCATCTGCCAACACTTCTCCTTTGATGTAATCACCAAAGCTATCAACTGCTTTGCCAATCGGTGCGTCTTCACTGATCGTCACCTTGATCCGGTCAGTTACGTCAAAATCTTTGCCCTTACGGATGTTTTGGATACGATTCACCAATTCACGGGCCATACCTTCGGCCGCCAATTCTTCCGTAATCGTCAAGTCCAAAGCTACTGTTAGGCTGCCATCAGAAGCCACCTTCCAACCAGGGATATCCTCCGTTGTGATTTCGAAATCTTCCAAACCAAGTTCAAACTGTTCCTCACCTACTACCAAGGTGTAGCTGCCGGAACGCTCCAGCGCCGCAATGTCTTCCTGGCCAAACTGGCCAATAGCTTGTGCTGCCGCTTTCATGTTCTTACCCAGACGCTTACCAAGTGTCTTGAAGTTTGGCTTGATGCGCTTCTTCAAGAAACCTTCATCGTCATCGCGTAAGTAAGCAATTTCCTTTACGTTAACTTCTGCCAGAATCAATCCTTTCACTGCCTCTACGTGGTGCTCGAAGGATTCATCCAACACCGGCAGCAGAATTTTCTGAAGTGGCTGGCGCACGACGATGCTGTTCTTCTTACGAATACTCCGCACCAAACTCGAGATGCGCTGAGCATAGTCCATACGTTGTTCCAGATCACCATCGATCAGGCTTTCGTTGCCTTCTGCCAATAAGGTCAGGTGTACCGACTCATGCTGCAAACGAGCGTCATTGGCTTTTGCCGTCTCATCCGCACTGGCAGATAAGTTTTGGAACAACCAATCGCTGAAGAACGGAGCTACTGGCGACATCAACTGTGCCGTGGTCAGCAAGCATTCATATAGCGTCTCGTAGGCTGCCTGCTTATCAGCGTTCATCTCTCCCTTCCAGAATCGACGGCGGCATAGGCGCACATACCAGTTACTCAGGTGAGCATCAACGAAGTGCTCGATGGCACGGCAAGCCTTGGTCGGCTCATAATCGGCCAGCTGCTTGCGCACTTCGTTCACCAGGCTATTCAACTTAGAGATTACCCAACGGTCAATCTCCGGGCGCTCCGCTACTGGCACGCTGGTACCAGTACCTGGGCTCCATTTGTCAATATTAGCATACAGTGCAAAGAAGCCATAGGTGTTGAATAGTGTACCAAACAGTTTCCGGCGCACTTCTTCTACACCCTCCAGGTCAAACTTGAGGTTATCCCATGGATCGCTATTAGCCATCATGTACCAACGCGTAGCATCCGCACCGTACTGACTTAACGTCTCAAAAGGATTCACAGCATTGCCCAAGCGCTTCGACATCTTTTGGCCATTCTTGTCGAGCACCAAACCATTTGATACTACATTCTTGAATGAAACCGTATCGTAAGCCATTACAGCAATGGCGTGCAGGGTGTAGAACCAACCACGCGTTTGATCGACACCTTCTGCGATAAAGTTGGCAGGGTAGCTCTGATCAAAAGGCGCTTTGAATGGTCGCTCATCACCTGCAGCGAGTTTATCATAATCAAGTCCCCACTGTGCATAAGGCATCGAGCCAGAATCGAACCATACGTCGATCAAGTCTAACTCGCGCTTCATCTCCTGGCCGTCATCGCTTACCAAAATAACATCATCGATATATGGACGGTGAATATCCTTAGGTACAGCTTGATTTAAGCCTAAGGCTTCATTCGCTTTGGCCACTTCCCGCTCTAGCTCAGGTATAGAACCGATGCATTTTTCTTGCTTACCGTCTTCTGTACGCCAGATTGGTAATGGGATACCCCAGAAACGAGAACGACTAAGGTTCCAATCTTGAAGGTTCTCTAGCCACTTACCAAAACGCCCCTCACCAGTGCTCGCTGGTTTCCAGTTGATGGTCTTATTCAGCTCAAACATCCGCTCTTTATAGTCACTAGCACGGATAAACCAACTGTCTAGTGGATAATAAAGTACTGGGCGATCGGTACGCCAACAGTGCGGATAGGAGTGTAGGTACTTTTCAGAGTGGAAAAGCTTGTTCTCCTCTTTTAGCTTGATGACAATATCTACGTCTGTCGGGCGCTCTTCTTCCTGACCGTAATCTTTCACATAACGACCAGCAAAATCAGTTACCTCATCAACAAACTTTCCTTGCTTATTCACCAATGGAGCAGGATTGCCAAATTCATCCTTGATCAATAGGGCTGGGATATCATTTTCCCGTGCCACACGCATATCGTCTGCACCGAAAGTTGGAGCAATATGCACGATACCGGTACCGTCATCGGTACTCACGAAGTCGCCCAGAATAACGCGGAAAGCATCACCCTCTGGCTTAACGTAAGGCATCAGTTGCGTGTAGCGCATACCGGCCAATTCTGCGCCAGTCATTTCTGCTACAACCTTAATGTATGGATATGGCTTATTACCAGGCTTAGCGTCTTCTGGTTGCATGTCTGGCTTGGCCTCGGAGAAATACGCACTTAGACGATCCTTAGCCATGATCACCTTAATCGGCTCTTGTGTATAGCGATTGAATGTACTCACCTTCACATAAGTGATCTTCTTCCCTACCGCGAGTGCTGTATTGGATGGCAACGTCCAAGGAGTAGTGGTCCAAGCTAGGAAGTACTCATTTTCCGTATCCTGAATTTTAAATTGCGCTACTGCCGATGTATCCCGAATCTCCTTATATGCACCTGGCATATTAAGCTCATGCGAGCTCAGTCCTGTACCCGCAGCTGGCGAGTAAGGCTGGATGGTATAGCCTTTGTACAACAAGCCCTTACTATGCAGGCGCTGCAGTAAGAACCAAACCGACTCAATGTAGCTGTTTTCGTAAGTGATATAAGGGTTCTCTAAGTCTACCCAGTACCCCATCTTACGAGTCAAGTCGTCCCAGATGTCTTTATAGCGCATTACCGTTTCACGGCACTTCTGGTTGTACTCGTCTACGGTAATGGTTTTGCCAATATCATCTTTGGTAATACCAAGTTCCTTTTCCACGCTCAATTCAATCGGCAGACCGTGGGTATCCCAACCGCCTTTACGATCTACTCGCTCACCTAGCAAGGTGTGGTAGCGGCAGAAAATATCCTTAATAGCGCGTGCCATAACGTGGTGAATACCCGGCAGACCATTCGCGGAAGGTGGCCCCTCGTAGAAAACATAGGTCTTGGCAGGATCGCGTTCCTGTACACTCTTGGCGAAGACATCATTCTCATCCCAAAAGCGTAGGATTTCCTGATCGATTTCCGGCAGATTTAACTGCTTATACGACTTGTACATGAGTACTGTACCTTGTAGTTAATTCTTTAATAATCGTTGCGGATGAACCTCAGGCATAAGTAGTATCAATGCTCAATATAAATCGCTAGTGATACGACTCTTAGCTGTCCCGCAAAGTCATCAAAGAAGATGATTTTTTAATAGCATTACGCAAAAAGACCTGCAAAAGTACAAAACAAAAAGCTCCGGCAGAACGCAATCTGCCGGAGCTTTTTGAACAACAATAACAAGCACCTACAGATCGCGTAGCGAACTGATAATAATGATGCTAATAATTATATGCTGTTGTCTTTGCATGAGGGCAAAGGTAGGAAGTTTAAGAATAGGAGTCAAGTCCAAAAATCAGGCCTCTAATTTCTGAAGTCGGAGCTTGTATAAGTACTGCGGAGTAGCTGTGTAAAGCTCCGTAAAAAGAAGGATCGCTTTTTGTTGAGCATCCTTATCCACTGGCAACAATCGGTAGCGAATATAGGCTGCCTCCGCCTCCTGTTCCGTAGTAAGATCTTTCTGCGAAAGCTCGTCTAAAAGAAGCAGCGCCTCATTGGTACGACCATGCATATGGAGCGCCCGTATCTCTAGGCAGCGTGCCTCAAACAGCAATTCTGGATTACCCAGTTCCTTAGCTAAAGCCATTGCCTCTTGCTCTACTACCAACAGGTCTGCTACCTCTCGCATTTTGATCAGGACTAGGCCTTTTTCTATCAAGCTCGAGCATAGCACTGTCTTCTGGTTGATTTTGCGCGTCACTTCGATTGCGCGATCATAGAAGTGAATACTCCGTTCGTATTCTCCTGTGAAGTAGAAGATATCTCCCAGGGTATTTACTGCCTTGGCAATGCCTTTTTGGTACCCCAATTCTTCGCACATCATGAGGTTCTTCTGCATGTACTCGATAGCGGGGTAGAAATCTCCTTTAAGCTTCATTAAGTCGCCAATCAAGCCCAAAGCAATTGCGATGCCTTGCTTGTCGCCTAATTCTTCGGTGATTTCATGATCACGGCGGAACAACTTCATCGCCCGATCATAGTCACCTTGCTGTTGGATAACTAAGCCAAGAGACCCTAAAGCGATGGATACAAGCTGTTTGTTGCCTAGCTCCTCTGACAGTTGCAAGCCCTCTTCATAACTCTTAGCAACTCCATCATAATCCCCCTTGTCATACTGTACGATACCAAGGTTGACCAATAGGGTAGCCATTCCCTGTTTATCGTTTCGATCTCGATGTAGCGGCAGTTGTTCGTTGACAACTCGGATACCTTCTTCGAGCTCACCCAGGTTCATATGAGTTAGGGCCAGGTTAGCTACAATTTGTGCGCTACCACTAGTAGCACCTGCTACATACCCTCCTTTTATGCTTCGTTGGAAACACTCCTTCGCCTCGGGATATTCTCCCAAGCGGAGGTGGAGATTACCCAAGTGCCCATTAACCATTGCGTATCCAGTACGGTCGTCAACTGATTCAAAGAGACCTGCTGCAATCTTCAAGTAATGGGCCGCCTGATCATATTCACCGCGCAGAAGCAGGAGGTGTCCTAAGTGATTATTACTCTCACCAATCATTACTACATCACGAGAACTCTTGGCCAACTGAAGGGCACGTCTAAAGGCCTCTTCACTCTCCTGCCAATTACCAATTAGCAGCAGCAGTTTACCCCGCTTCAGGTGGGTCTTAATCTCATCTGCGCTATCTGCCTGGGCTCCCAGGTAATGCAGTAACTTCTCGTAGTATTCAAGGGCCAACTGGTTCTGATAGTTACCTCGAGCATAATCAGCTGCTTTACGCAGATACTCACAGGTTTTATCAAAAACACCAGCCTGCTCATAGTGAAAAGCGAGATCAACATAGCGCGTCTCCAACTGCCAAGCATAGAGCTTCTCAATAGCTTCTGCTATTAGCTTATGGAGTTGTTTCAAGCGCGTATTGAGCTGCATACTATAAACAGCTTCGCGTAGTAAACTATGACGGAAGATGTAGCGGAGCTCATTCATCGCCATCCAAATCTGCACTTGCTCAGCTGTTTCAATCTCCTGCTTGAGTGCGTAACCTGGACGGTCGGCGAAGTTCTCTTGCGAACGCATCACCTCACTCAGGATCGGCACCTCAAACTCCCTTCCAATAACTGCTGCTGCCTTTACCGTTTCCCGCACTTGTTCGGAAAGTCGATCGATACGCGCGGTTAGAATGGCATTAATCGAGTTGGAAAGCTTGACATTTTCGTCCTTAATAGTCCATTGATCTCCCTCTTGATCCAGCACATCACTTTCGGTGAAGAACTCCAGGATTTGCTCCAGGTAGAACGGATTGTTATTTGTCGTCCGTAGCAACAATGCCAGAAATGCTTCTGAAATCGGTCCACCCAGTAGGGTTTCGGCAAACGAACGGACCCCCTCTTCCGGAAGGGTATTGAGGTCAATCTCAAGATAAGGAAGCTCTAATCGTTGCGCCACTACTGGTGGCAGCGGATAAGGCTTGGTTCCCTCATCGCTATATCGCGAGGTAATCAGTAACAATATTGGATAGTGCGGCATTTGACGCACCAGCTCATGCAAAAGTTCTGCTGAGCTATCATCTAACCAGTGGCTGTCTTCCAGCTCAATAATCAAGGGCTTCAACTGGCTCTCAGCAAGGAACAGATTGATTATAGCCCAAATGCTATTCTGATAGCGCCCCTTCGCATCTAGCTGCTCCCAAAGGCTATTACTCTCGGTGTGTAAGCCTACCAAAGCCATCAGTACGGGCTTGGTCCGCTCTAGTTCTCGAATGGTTAGCTCTGCACTTTCTGAGCCTTGGATATATAATTGCTCTACGAGTAGCTTGAAACGCGTTTCGAAGTTTGCTCGATTAGTGAAGCTGGCTTCTTCTGGCGACTGCTCGAAGTAGTTATGCAAAAAGTATAAAAACGGATTAAAGGGCTTGTGCAAAATTTGATCCGCCTGGCAAATGAACCATTGGAGCTTTTCGCCCTCCTGCAGTGCCTTGCGCATTTCAAACGTCATCCGGCTCTTCCCGACTCCAGCTTCGCCAAAAACATAAACCAGTCCGGCATTTTTGTTTTCGTAAAGCGGTGAGGCAAAGTCAACCAGCTGTACCAATTCCTCCTCTCGAGCAATTAAGCGCCCAGAGTAGGTCGGCTTGACATTGAAGTTACGGCCCAACAACTTGAAGGTAGGCACGTTGCCTTTAATACCCTTGTACTTGATATTTCCGGTATGCAAAAAGCGGAAACTACTCGCTTTTTGAATCTCTTCATCTACAAAGAATTCGCCCCATTCTGCATTTGTCATCAGGCGAGATGCTAAGTTGACTCGGTTACCCACACAAGCATATTGGCATCGTTCATAGCCGCCCACAATACCCGTATAGGCGGTACCTACTGTCATCCCGGCACGGAAACGCCAATCATGTTTTTCCTGAGTAGGACGCAACTGTTCGCGAAGGCTTGTAAGGAATTCCAGGGCTCGATCTACATTGTTTTCAAAAGCCACTGGGGCTCCAAAAAAGATGGTCATCAATCCCCCCTTATCCCCGAAATCAATCTCTTTGAAATAGCCTGAGAAGATATCTGTTTGCTGTAGGACGATGTCAGCAAATTCTTCCAGCTCTTCGTGGTTGTCAATTCCAGTGAAAGAGAAAAAGATAGTCACCACCGGACGAAACTCTCCTTCTTGCTTATAATCAACGACTGATTCTGGTAGAAAAGCGAGTGCCGCATCACGCGTTAGCTCATCACATTCTAGCGGTGGAGGAAAACCTTTGATCTCAATAGGACTAATCACTCGATAAGCATCTTCACCAACTGGTGCCAGTTCAATACTATTATCGGTAAGTAGTGCAAGTAGAGAACCGTCTACTACAATGTGCTCGTTCTCTGCCAATGTTTGGCAGTACGCACAACTATCGATCGGTTGACCTCGAAAATAAAAGCTCCTGCGCTCAGCGCCCACTATTCCCCATTCAACTTCACCATAGCTCAGTCCAAACTTGAGCCCGATGGTAAACTTACCGAATCGGTTCTCACGTCGTTGGAACAACGCACGCGCCATGGCCGCCGTCTGAATAAGTGCTTCCGCACTTTGGCGTTCGTCGTTAGCAGGAAAAATAGCAGTGAAAGCATCACCGGCGAAGTAAGGGATATAACCGCCACGAGCATAGACTAAGCGAATGAGCGGGTCGAAGATCTCGTTGAGAATATTAGACAGCTCCTCTGCTCCTGATGTCCCTTCTCGCATTAAGCCTTCCGTAAGCGGCGTGAAACCTTTTAGATCCACAAACAGCGTGAAAGCAGTGAATACACCATGCTTTTCGCCAGCCAGGTGGCGTTGCTGAATGAAATATGGAATAAGATGTTTCACGTATGCAGGCGAAATACTATTAGCATCCTAGGACACAACAATGGATTGCAGAGATACTTGTCAATTGGTGAGTATCCCCTTTAGTTGTCAATTTATCAACGGGCAAATTACGAAGTTTTGAACGCTCGCCATCACTTCCCGCTTCTAAAAGCCGCTTTTGCAACTATTCTAATTAACTGTCGTCATTAGGTTACAAGTATGTGGCACCACAAAAGATCTACTATCCAGATCATGCTACTGGGGCTTGGCATCATTGATTATCAAGGGTTTAATCTTTTCGAAAAGCTTGATTTTCTTTGTGTTACCGACTGAATTATCGCACAAATCACAACGCTCCATGAAATCACCCCTGTCTTTTTTACTCGCACTATTATTATGTAATCTAGTATTCGCCAACAACGGAATTGACACCAATAAGAAGTCAGTTCAGGCTATTTCCACCCAATTAGCACCCGTTATTGATGGCGTGTTAGATGATCCTGTATGGCAAAATGCACTGCCTGCAGAAGACTTCATTCAAAACCGGCCTCAGCCCGGTGTAGCGGCCTCGTCCGTATCATCTGTCAAAATTATTTACGATGATCAAGGCATATACATCGGCGCTATGATGTACGATGTTCGCCCAGATAGTATTCAAAAAGAACTTTCTGAGCGCGACAACCTGGCAAATACCGACTGGTTCGGTATTATCATAGACGCCTACCGGGATGGAATTAATGGTTTTGGATTTATCGTTACAGCGTCTAACGTACAATTCGACACCAAATATTCCACCTTTGGTGAAGACTCTGGCTGGGATGCCGTCTGGGAAAGCAAAGTAAGCATTAACAGTGAAGGATGGGTCGCCGAAATGATGATCCCCTACTCCGCGCTGCGCTTCCCCGACACCGAGGAACAAATTTGGCATTTCAACCTGGTCCGATCAGTAGCCCGAAGCCAAGAAAAGAGCTTTTGGAGTGAAGTAGACCCACAAGTAGATGGCTTTCTGAATCAGGCTGGTTATCTCGAAGGTATAAAGGACATCACCTCTCCACCTCGACTACAAGCCACTCCATTTATTGCGGTCTATGGACAACAACACCACGACGCTTCTGCGGACCAGGTCAACACCTATGGTCGAAGCATCAGCGGTGGTATGGATGTAAAATGGGGTCTATCAGATGCCTTTACCCTAGACATGACCTTGATACCTGACTTCGGCGAAGCCCAATCCGACAATCAAGTCCTTAACCTCTCTCCCTTTGAGGTTCGATTCAATGAGAACCGCCCCTTCTTCACCGAAGGAACGGAGCTTTTCAATAAAGGAGGATTGTTCTACTCTCGTCGTATTGGCGGTCGACCGATTGGCTACTTTGACCTCTACAACGAGTATGATTCGGAGGAAATCATAGAAAACCCGAGCCAATCACAACTCTACAATGCCACCAAAGTCTCTGGTCGGAATGCCAAAGGACTTGGCATTGGCTTCTTCAATGCCACCTCTGGCCGAACCTACGCTAAGGTCCGAGATGCAGAACTAGGAGAGATGGATGTATTAACGGATCCACTCACTAACTATAACGTTCTGGTTCTGGACCAAAACTTGCCTAATAACTCTTACGCTACCCTGATTAATACGACTGTTTGGCGGGAAGGGGAGTACTATGATGCCAATGTCACCGGTACAGATTTTTTGCTTCGCAACAAGTCAAATACTTACTCCATTGGTGGGCGGGCCGCTTTGAGTCAGCAATACCATCCAGGGCAAACAGACTTGGGGCATGCTGCCTCTTTACGGCTGCGAAAGACAAGCGGAAACGTTCAAGCAGGCCTAAACTACAATGAGGAAAGCGACACCTATGACCCCAATGATCTGGGTTTCTTGTTCAATAATAATGAGCGAAGCGTTAGTGGTTTCGTAGAGTACAATCAGTTTGAGCCCTTCGGCAAATTCAATCGTGCCGGCGTGGGCCTCTTCGCAGTCTACAACCGACTTTATGAGCCTAGTGCATTTACCCGCTGGGGAGTAAACCTCTGGACCTGGGCTGAGACCAAAAACTTCTGGAACTTCAATGTTTGGTCATTCGTTGCACCTGGCAATAATTTCGACTATTTCGAACCTCGAGAAACTGGTCGAGTTTGGAAAAAAGCGGGTAGTGCGGATGTAGGGTTCTGGATTGGAACAGACCGACGAAAAAGAGTTCGTATGACTGCCAATGGTGGTTATTGGTCAGCCTTTGAAAAAGGATGGCATGATTACTTCTTCAGCCTTGGATCTCGTTTCCGATACAACGACCGTTTTAACGTACAGATGAATCTCGAGCGCAGCTTCGCCAGCAATGATCGCGGCTATGTGAATAATGAAGAGGTTGTCGTAGACGGTGCGACTCGTAAGGATATTTTCTTCGGTAAGCGCGACCGTAAAACCATTGAAGCTTCTTTCCGAGCAAATTACACCTTCGACGCCAACATGACATTGAGCTTCCGTTTGCGCCACTACTGGTCAGCAGTGAACTACAATAGTTTCCATCTATTGGAGACTAACGGCGACTTGGGAGTTACTGATTACACCGGTGATCACAACAACGACTTTGATGCATTCAACATCGACTTGATTTATCGTTGGCGCTTTGCTCCTGGCTCGGACATTTTCATCGTTTGGAAGAACAGTATCTTCAGTTCACAAGAACAGATTGCACCTAATTATTTCCGCAATCTTGACGGTTTGTTCCGGTCGCCTCAGGACAATAGCATCTCCATCAAGGTGATCTATTTTCTAGATTATGCGTCTTTAGTCAGACGTTAATCGAGTACCAGGGCAGCATATAACGACGAAATTTCGTTTATCTTTAACGGCAACTACACGTATGTGGTCTTGTACTACATACTCGTTACCCGAACGATATGGAATTCGCCTTGTCCATCAACTACAATGAGCGCGACTTAATTCGTGCTTGCGTCCGCAAGGAGCGGTGGGCTCAGCAGGTATTGTATGAGGAGTTCTACAGCCCGCTGATGGCCATCTGTTTGCGCTATACGCAGTATGAGGATGAGGCCATGGATTTGCTGCATGAAAGTTTCATTAAGATTTTCCGCAGCATCCATAAGTACAAGCCAGGCACTTCTTTGGGAGCCTGGATGCGCCGAATTACTGTTAATACGGCCATTGATTATTATCGTCGGAAAGTTCGCCGAAGAACAGAAAACATTGACCTGGCTTATGATCTGAGTTCACAAGACGCAGATGCTATTAGCCAATGCAGCGAGCAAGAAATCTTAGCTGCCATTCAAAAATTGACTCCAGCTTATCGGACGGTATTTAACCTGTATGTGATAGAAGGATTCTCGCACAAGGAAATTGCTGAACAGCTGGATATTACTGAAAGCACTTCCCGATCAAACCTGGTAAAGGCTCGGGCAAAGTTGCAAGACTTATTGAAGGGACAACATGGACGTGCAAAGAGGAGATAACAAGGATATCGATCGGATCATTCGGCGCAAAGTGAGTCGAATTCAGCCTGAGTTTCGTCCTGGCAGTTGGGACAAGCTGGCTCAACGCTTGGATGCGGTTGAAGAAGACGATGCTTTCGACGCTGAAATTAGCGGTCGACTGCAGCGGATGCGTGTTCCGTACCAAAAGAGTTCGTGGGCAGCACTTGCCGCTAGGCTTGAGCTGGAGCGCCGGCGTATTCAGGCCGTCGTTCACTATAAAGTCATGGAGCTATCTCTTCTCTTGTTGCTTTTCATGACAGCATGGCATTTTATTCCAACCGAACGCCAACTGCCTCCTACTCTGCCAGCAGGTATTCCAATAGCTGCACTGGAGAGCGATAATAACAACACTACCACAGCCGGCACAGCTGACTTCAATAACGCAAGTAATCCGTCAGCCCAAGCCGACTACAGTAATAATGCTAATGGTATCTCACAAGAAGATATCTCTGCAGATTTAATGACAGAAGGCTCCAACGCGGTTGCTGTTTCTAAGCCTTCATCTTCTCATCAGACCATCAGTAATCAGGCTTGGTATTCCGTCACTACGGAACAAGATCCTGTCATGCCTATTGCGTCAGCTACAAGTGATGGTGTTACCCATGCAGGAGACGATGCACAGGTTCAGCTTAAAACCTTCCGGGCTCAAAAGGCCGAACGCTTGGTTTCTCCTTCGGATGCCTTTGCTAGCAATGGTGCACTAACCGCTTTGGAAGGTGAAACACCTCTTTTAGATTACGGTGATCCAGATGAACTACTGGACTTCATTCGCCCAATCGAGCGTCAGACGCATATCCGTATTGGTTTCGTCGGTTCTCCAGATTATAATCGTGTTATTACTCCTAGCCAGGACGTTGGTGATGGTACAGTGGCTCCCCCACTTGATCGCTACTCCCTTGGTTATGGTGGCGGTATTACGATAGGCGTAGAACATGGCCGCTGGGAAATCGAAACTGGTGCTCTTTATTCTGCTCGCCGCTATCAGGCGATTCCTACGGTCTATATCAGTGGAAACTTGCGAGAAGGTTACAGCGGTATCGGCCTCACTGATTTTGAGCTAAACACAGTATCCGCTCCATTGAACTTCCGCTACAATTTTGTTCTACATGATAAGTGGCGCCTCTACGCACAAGGAGGAGCGAGTTTGAACATTGTATTGGGAGCAAACTACTACCTAGCTGACCAAGCGGAAATTGCGGGTATTCAGCAGAACACTGGCAATGGCAACAATGGAACAAGTGCTGTAGAAAAGCCTGCAGCCTTACGCGCTAAGTCGCTCACTGCTGGCTGGCTAGAAGGAGGCTCCTTCTGGGACAACTCTACACTATACGGCGACTTTGGAGTAGGATTAGAACGTTACATGAGTCCAAATTGGAGCATGTTCGTGCAGCCTACCTATCGTCACGCATTGCCGTTGTTCAACGAAGGCTTAGGCCCTTATCAAGATCGCATCCACAACTTCGGCATCGGTATGGGCTTGAAGGTTCGCCTATAATTTCACCTGCATTCTTAGTGCTCTTAGGCCCTGTACTCCTTGCAGTGCACCCAACTCATAATCTTGAGGTGGTTCCGTGATATATCCATGATATAGCAGGTAATCGGCATACTGCATGTATTCCTGTCTGTCCTTTTCCTGTAGGTATACGATCGTCACGTGACCAGGCTTAGTGATGCGTTCCGAAGTACCATCAATAACCGCTTTATCAATTCGCTTCTTAAGGATTTCGTAGCGAACGTTATAAGCGCCATCAACGTCGAAACGCTTTTCATCCATTCGGAATCGGATCGACAAAGGAGTCGTATAGGCGAAGACCAATTGTGCAGTCGTCAGTGGCTCAGGCCAACTATGGCGGTGCGATTCCACTTGACGCGTGATTTCACACATTTGGATTAATTGCCAAAGTCGGAAATTGCGCAGGTGGATATCGCTGAATACATCTTGCTTGCGCAAAAGCGACTGGCCGATGTATTGGTTATACTCTACCCCATCTGTTTTATATCGCTCAAAATAATGAGGAAGTGTTTCTTGCATTTCTTCGTTCTGACGGTCTAAGTAGGAACCTATCAGATCATTAATTGCTTCAACGCTTTTCTCATAATTCTTCCGCTGATCATAAACGATACCAAGCCCATCATCTAGCATATTGAAATATCGTGCTACTAGCGGGGCCAGATCTGCATACTCGCTGGCTAATTGTCGTAGCAGGGGCTGGATCTCACTCTGAATCAAATCTAGAATCCTCGTCTCATCATTTGAGTTGAAGGTATCATTCAGGTGTTGCAACTCTCGTTCCAGGTGCAATAAGGTCTGATCAATGAGCGGAAAAGCAACCTCCGTCTTCGCTTTGGCCAATACTCTGCGAGCTGCAGTGAGCTCCGTGATCAGGTCTGCCCGTATAGCTTCATTGCGCTTATTCGAAGAGCCTACAATATCTGCTTGGCCATACAAAGGGTAAACATCCTTAAAGACAATCGCCTTGCCCTTAGCCATTGGCTCTCCTTTTGAGCGTCGCTCCAGTATTTGAAATGCTTCTTCGGTAAATCGCCACTCTACACTCTTGTGTAGTGCAGTGTATTGTTCACGAATAATTGCCTCGATGGCATTGTCTACCTCTTCCCTGCTACGACGAACAGCGGTCCGGAATAGGCCGACAATCTCCTTGAATTTCAACTCAATGAAACTGTGAAGGCCATAGGGATTAGGTGATGCAAGCTCTACCAGGCCAATTACATTGCCTTCTGTATCTACTAAGGTGGCGATGATCAATGAACGCACACCTTTCTCCAGCAGCATTTCTTCCAGCTGCGTCTTCTTCTTTGTGTTTGCCAGATCTTCCACGAGCATCACCTCACGATATTGGCAGACGCGCTCGTAGATACTTCCTTTGTATTCTGGCGCCAAAAGATTTGGCACATCCTCATTTAGCAGATCAAAACGAATCTTGTATTTGTGTGCCACCGTTCGATCCAAGGGATAATCAATAGCCGTGACACCTAGTTGCAAATCTGGTACACCCAAATAGATTCGCATCAAATACTCCAACTCCTTGATATTCGCCTGATCCAAAACTGCATCTCGACGTAAGAGGTGATGCTTTATCTGAGACAAGGCTTCCTCCGTTGTGATGTCCATCATGCTCACAGAAATGAAGCCGTGGAACTCAAACTTACTTGGAGGCAAAGCTGCTAACCACCGATCTGTATCATAAATATTGGACAAAAGTCCGTCGATCTCCTTCTGCGTAAGCATAGGTAGCTCTCCGTTGACTTTGACGTCAACAAAGCTCATATCCATATTAGCTTTAAAGAACCGAGGCAACTCACTATCACCTTCCTGCATGCTAGCCATGATCGGCGGATCCAATTCAATTTGCTGCCCGTAGAATTTATTCAAGATCAACCCTCCGGCCTTAACCAGCGTGGCACAAAAGACAATATTATCGGTCTTGTTCAGCGCATACTTCACACCACTTTGCTCCGATAGCGTCTTCAACCCTGGACTCAGATACACATCATCCATTGAGAATGGACGAGCAATCTTGATGAGGTAGTTATCATTGATATGTGGGGGAACAATGTAAGAAAAGAGCATATCTGTCAATTCCTGATGCTGCTCCAACAACGACATGTCTCGGATAGGCTCTCGAAATTCTGGAGCTTCCTCCAGGCGCTTCAATATCTCCTTAGCGAAGATGGAAGCACCATGTGTTTTCTGAGCCGTTTCTTCTATACTGCGAATCAATGGAGCAAACGAGAACAAGCTAGTAAAAGGCAACATAAATGGCGATGACACCTCTTCTATTGTGTTATACGTTTCTCCCCAATTTGAGCTTTTTGCTGCTGTGGACATATCCATGATACGACCGGATTAAGTTTGTGTTAGTGAGTTTTCTATCGATTTCTTTTCAAGCAAGTCTTGAAAACAGTTGGCTATAGTAATAACACTACTTAATCTCAGTAAGTTAAGGCACAAGCCTTTTTCTCCACAGACTGTTCATATCAGCAGACAGAGCATCTTCAACTCTACTTGAATAGGCACCGTCCTTATGCAGGTGAGATATCTTTCGCTGGCAAAGACTCCATCCAGTCCTACTCGTATGAGTAGTTTTTAATTCAATCCGCAACTACTCTACTTTTCATCCTGTCTTTGTATTGTATCCACCCGACATGCACCTTTTCCTCATGGGAAGAGTTGTCTGTCAATTTTATGAAGAATCCGATCAGGCACCAAGCCTGGTCCCAAACCCGACGAAATGAAAATTGTATTCAAAGGTCTGGCCTTTGCCAGCCTACTCCTATGCCTAACTCAAGTACAGGCAGCTAACACTATTCCTTCTACAGACGGCGGTTTTCTGATGAGCCTTACGGAAACAGGTGAGAACCTGCTCGTTTTGCGCATGGCGAATCTACAGCAAGTGGGCACTAGCGTGAGTTTACACGACCTCGACGGAAACGTATACTTCCGTGAGTACATCAAGGACCACAATGGCTACTCTATGAAAGTAGACATTAGTGCCGTTCCTGAAGGCCGTTACATCATGCGTGTACAGCAAAAAGGAGTAAACAAAACGCAGGTGATTTACAAGAGCGAAGATCAGCTATTGATCAGCCATGTAAATACAAGTAAATAGGTACAATTATCTATGAGCTGAGCTTGCATTCAGCTTAAAAAACTTTGGCCGGTAGCAGCAAATTAGAAGCTGTTACCGGCCATTTTATTTGGTGCTACATGCTTGCCAGCTTAACCTCTTGGCCTTTTTTGCTGTTCTAATAACATTCCTAGTAAATCTCATACTGACTATGAAGAATGTTTTGACCCTACTGTTGATGTTAAGCTTAGGCTTCTTACCTATTCTAAGTGCGCAGGACTTTCCAGACATAGACAAGAGTCCAATGGACATGGCTTATTACCCATCTCGGGCAGCCTTCCGCAACTTTGCGAAAACAGATGCAGAGCGGGAAGCCGGACAACCTGTTATTCGTGCAATCTATTCTCGCCCACAGAAGAAAGATCGCGTGGTCTTCGGAGAATTGGTGAAGTATGGAGAAATGTGGCGTATTGGTGCCAATGAGGCAACAGAGGTTACTTTCTTCCGCGATGTTAAGATTGGTGATCAACCTGTCAAAGCAGGTCGTTATACCATGTATGCAATGGTTAATGAAAAGGACTGGACCGTATACTTCAGCCTGGATCTTGATGGCTGGGGGCATTACGCCTTTAAGCCAGAAGACAGCAGCGTTGCTGAAATTACCGTTCCAGTTTCAGAATCAAAAGATACAATTGAAGCGCTAGGCCTGTTTTTCGAAGAGGCTGAAGATGGCGCCCACTTGGTAATCGGTTGGGACACCACCGTTGTGCGGGTTCCTATTCAGTTCTAGATGTACCTTCTGGATTCGCTTGACGACTAGCGTTGAGCGAATCCACATCTATTTTGGCGATCTTATTCAAAACAATAACCGCCGTTACGGACACCAAAATTGTGCCTGCCACTACTCCTATTAAAGGCACGAGCATAAAGAGGTACAGCACCATTCCCAGCGCTAAAGAAACTCCTCGGTAGTCCTTACTCATCTCCATGCTATCCTTGATACTTACATCAAATTGCTCGTTGTAATTATCAAGTATGACTACACCGAAGAAGTAACACTGGACAACAAACATTACTAGTGGTTCCAGCCAATCTAAAAAGCCGAAAATTCCGAAGAATATTGATACAAATAAGGTGGCGATCAATTCCATGATATAAGTCCGGATAACCACCTTAATCATTCGAATTTGCGCATCTAAAAAGGTCTGAAAATCAGTACGCACCTCATGCCCTGTCAGCTCCTCCAAGGCCCTTTGCATAAAGTGAAAAATGATCACTTCGGAAAGCAACAATATCACGTATTTGAGCAAGCCTGAAGTAAAAGACTCATAACCACTTATCGCTAAATTGCTGGCGAAGGTGCCAACGCTACTCAGTGCAGCTATTCCACTTTCAGCCTGGAATAAACTCCCAATCCAACTAGAAACCATACTAAGGAAAGAGAATCCCATGAGGACAGCTACATCGGTACCATGTCCGACTCCGGTGAGGGCTAGAGATCCATATAAATGAACTTTGAGTTGGCGAACTTCGGTGAGTTGATTTCGGGTTTGCAGGAGGTCCAAGAACATCTCTGCTGCCTTCCAGGGGCCCATAG
>CAJXOS010000037.1 GCA_913057725.1 uncultured Lewinella sp. | reverse complement strand
CGTAAAACTTTAGACAACTTCTTTGTTTTATTTTATTTATTTATAAAACTTTACGTATATTTACAAATAGTAGGAAGAACCACTAATCAGAGTTTCTACCCATCACCACTTATTGAGCGCTCTCGAAGGTGATATAATCAGCGTTTCCATTCCCGGTTTTCTTACTTGATAAAGGTTTTGTTGGCCTAAGTGGTGTGAAGTCACTACTTAGGGTGTGAACCTCATGCTATCTCCTGAGGAATGGAGATGGTCATGTCCTGGACCTGGAGAGGGTGGGCCCGCCGAAGGCGGCATGTCTTCCCACAAGGTACATCCCTCTCAAAAATTTCATCCCTCCATCTTTCTGACCGCCCAGTACCACATCTGACTGATTCCGACTATTTTTATTGCGACCGTCTCCTCATCTTTAATCGAGCATACCACAACCTCAACTAGACACTCCCAGCATGATCCTCATCCCACAGCGACTATTTGACAGCCCACAGGTTCGTACCATTATGCGCCAGGGTAATGTCTGCATCTTGCAAAAATCACTCGATGCACCAGTCGTACAGCGGGAGGGATATATTTCTAATCATGTCATTTCCATTGTACAATCCGGTGAGCAACAAATTCGGACTTACGATGACAATCTGATTACGGTGAAACCCGGAGAAGCTTTGTTCATTCCACGAGGAGTCTACTACGTAACAGACCTTCTTCCTGATTCAGGCAATTTTGAGAGTATCCTCTTCTACTTTGATGATCAGCTGATCCACGAGTTTTTATCAAATACTAAAGTCAAAGAAGTTAACAGGAAGGCTGTTCCTGACCATTTGAAATTTGGGAATGTTCCATCGCTCCAATCCTTTGTGGCAGCACTCTTGCAGATATACGGCTCACACAGCATCCCACAAGAAGGTTTACTTCAACTAAAGATTTTGGAGCTACTGTTACTGCTAAATGGCTTAGTTGGAGAGGAGCGTTTCGCCAATTTTCTGTTCCAGCTAACATTGCCTCAAAAGCGCAACATTCGCACCTTTATGGAGCAGAACTACGACAAGCCATTAAAGGTCGAAGACTATGCCTACCTAACGGGACGTAGTGAAAGCACATTTCGGCGCGACTTCAAACAGTACTTTAATGGGACGCCACAACAATGGCTAAGGGAACAGCGGCTTGACAAGGCATTGCGACTGTTGCAACATCAAGAAATGAGTGTTACCGATCTAGCCTATGAGGTCGGGTATGAGAATATTTCTTACTTCATTCGAGCGTTCAAAAACAAAGTAGGGTTATCACCTAAGCAATATATGCTTTCGCTACATCGAAATCGCATAAAGCACTAACCCCTGCTAAACGACACTGCCAGCTTTATTAAAAGATAAAAGGAATCAGGCGCTTAGTCTTGGCACTGTAGTCTGCATAGGCTTGCCCAAAGTGAGCGAGTAGTGTTTGTTCTTCTGCAGTTATGCGCTGATAATAGGCTATACCCATTGCCACTGATGCAAACAGCACCCCCCACCAAGCCTCGAGCATGATACCGGTTCCTACATATGAAAGGTAGGCACCGGTATAACTAGGATGGCGAACGATAGCATAAGGCCCCGATTGAATTACTTGATGCTCATCTACAATCTGGACGGTCGCCGTGAAAAACCGTCCTAGGGTGCGGATTGCCCAAACCCGAAAGCCAATGCTAAACAGTAGTATAGCGGCGCCCAGCGGGAAGCTCCAACTATAGATCGTTTGCATATCATTCAGGTACGCCCACTCTATGATAGGCACATGTAAAGAGAGCAAAGACATGACCGTAATCCACCAAAAAGAGTTCTTATCCGTTTGTTCTTTGCTTTTCGCCTCTTCTGCTTGTGGAGTTGGCTGCGTATAAAAAACTAATGCAGATGCTACCGTAAGTAGAATAATCCTGGGATCTAACACCCCCTCCAGTCGTAGACACAATGGAAGCATAATTCCCAGAAGGATAAACATCAATATCGACTTCAACTTAGCACTCATAAATACACAAAACTTTAGGGTACGATTCTACACCGAGACTAGCGGCATGCGGTCTCCAAGGTAGAACCCTTTCTGCAATTCTACAATACTAGGCTGTACGACGTAGCGGCGCAGCAGCAGTCTTGCGAACATGCTGATACTGGGTGAAGCCATCGCGTTTGAAGTCTCGGACCATAGCCTCTAACTCTGGACGCTTATCTGCATTGAGAATTCCATCACGTAGGTAAAGTGCACTAACGGGTGCGTCCTTCGCCCATGTTTTGTAATCACATACATTCTCAAAACCAAAACTCTGATACAAACGTGCATGTAGTGGATTACACGAAACAAAGGCCACCCAGTCTTCTTCCATCATCAGGTGTAAAATGATGGCATTACTGATGATGAACTTAGCCAAACGTAAGCTCTGATACTCTTTGTTCAGTACCAGACGGCTACCCTCCGTAGCTACGCGACCATTAGGCATCAGCGGACTAAAGTGGTCGTCCTTATCCTCTGGAAAATAGCTAAGGATGGGCAGCACCTCCTGTTCCGACTGCTGTTGGCAGAGATCGATTAAGCCTAACTCCTTCAAGGTCCGAATAGTAGAGAGGACGGGGGTATTTTGAATAATACGTAGCCCACCGATCAACTTCTGCTGATCGGCCTCTTCAACAAAAAGGCCATAGTGTTTGGACTGAAGGTCATAAGCATCCACATCGATCTCCAACTCATTGTCGGAAAGGAAGCCTGCGCATCGTGTGCTGTTGTAAATAGTGTAACGAAGTTTGAGCCAACTAAGCATTTCTTCACGGCCCTGGATTTCACGGAAATAGTAGATCATTTGCCCGCTGTAATTTGTAAGTTAAAAATTGGGTGTAGTAAGGGGGTGGGCAGTCTTCAGGTCATAAACAGCAAAAGCGTACCCGTGTCAAGCATGGCTTGACATTAAGCACGGTACCCGCATGTTTATTTACCTGGGTTGATCTTATGATCCAAAATGGACATAAGATCGTAAGGATAGAAGTGGACAAAGGGGACTAAGCCACACTATCTCTCTCAATGTTTGTTGAGTGCTGTGTCGTGTTTGTTCTAATGATGTTGGATTAGAAAGCGCGTATTAATTCTAGTACTAACGTACCCTATGCATCATTTTCCTAAAAAGAAAAGAATGCTAATAACTGTGTTAGGGTTTATCCTTTATGTATATCCAATCTATATTCAAATACGTTACAAAATTAAGCGTTTTTTTCTTCTCAAAGTTCCCATTTTGTCCATTTACCCCCCAAGTAGCGGTGTATTCACCCTTATCTGCTACCAAAATCCCCTAGATCCTCTCGAACTGCTTTTAGCAAAAACAGTACCCCTTCCAATGGTTTGCTAGAAACGCTTGCACTTAATTTGCAGTATATAGTACGCTAGCTTGGCATGCTCTATTGCGTACAAACGACGCAATTAACGCTCCATTCCTCCCCGAAATCTATTGACTGCAACAACTGATTTCTGCATAGGTTGTGCGCGCCCCCTCTTCTCCCCTGTCGACCCGTAAACCAAAAGCCGCTACGAATCCTCACAGAAGCGCCACACTTACTCAAGCTCCCTTTTGACTGTAGGTAAATCAGAACACTTTTGAGTCAATTCTCACACACACAAAAACAACAACCCTATGCGTATCCTCATCCAATTATTGATAGTACTCCTAGTAGTCCCCAATCTTGTAGCACAGAATGAAGACCAGAGTCTAGCCCCATATTTTCGAGTCAATGCTAAGGAAGGAGATGGAACTGAGACACTACCATTGCGAAGCACTTCCGCTGAAGTAAACATTGCTGGAGTTATTGCTGATGTGGTGGTCACTCAGGTCTATGAAAACACCGGACAGGTACCCATTGAAGCCATCTACGTATTCCCAGGTAGTACCCGTTCCGCTGTCTATGGTATGCAAATGAAAATCGGACAACGAATCATTGAAGCCGAGATTAAAGAAAAACAAGCCGCTCGAGAAACCTACGAAGCAGCCAAACAAGAAGGAAAACGCGCCTCTCTTTTAGAACAAGAACGTCCCAATGTATTTCAAATGAATGTAGCTAACATCCTGCCTGGTGATCGGGTGGAAGTGCAGCTACGATACACAGAATTGCTTATACCAGAAGACGGTGCATACCAATTCGTTTACCCCACTATTGTTGGGCCTCGTTATACCGATGGGAGCGAAAGTCGCAATGATGGCTATACAGCTATGCCCTATACAACAATGGGTGCTGCACCGCTATACGATTTCGATCTTAAGGTATATCTGGACGGTGGTATGCCACTGCAAGAGGTAAGTTCCAAAACGCATGACATCTCTGTTCGTCCAGCAAGTGGTACTGCTGTAAATATTGACTTGCTAGCGGAAGAAAGTAAATCTGCTAACCGAGACTTCATTCTCGACTACAGTTTCCAGGGTAATGAGATTCAAACTGGAATCCTGGTCTTTGATGACGGTGATGAGCAATTTTTCCTTTGCATGGCACAACCGCCTAAAGCAGTGGATGCAGACTTGATTCCGCCTCGCGAGTACATTTTCCTGATGGATGTCTCTGGATCCATGCGTGGATTTCCACTATCTGTCTCTAAATCACTAATGCGACAGCTGATTGGTCAGCTTCGTCCAGAGGATGCTTTTAACATCATGGTCTTTGCTGGAGGTAATCAATGGTGGTCAACAGAATCAGTTACCGCTTCATCAGAAAATTTGCAGGCAGCCGAGCAGTTCCTTAATACCTTAAGTGGCGGCGGCGGCACCAGCCTATTGCCTGCGCTCAAACAATGCTTAGCCCTACCCCGCTATCGCGAAGACGTTGCTCGTTCGATAATCGTAGTCAGCGACGGCTATGTAAGCGTGGAAGATGAGGCCTTTCAACTGGTACGTGATAATCTCAACGAAGCCAATTTGTTCTCTTTTGGCATCGGTTCTTCTGTCAACCGGCATCTAATGGAAGGTCTAGCTAGAGCAGGACAAGGACAACCCTTCATCGTTACCGATCAAGAGGCCGCAGAGGTGGCTGCAACAAAACTCAGCAGGTATATAGAGCAGCCACTATTCACGCAAATTGATGCAAGCTTCACTGGTGGGTTCCATGCCTATGACCTAGAACCCTCTACCCTGCCGGACGTGCTAAGTGAGCGTCCAGTGCTCCTGTTCGGAAAATTCACTGGCGAAGCTCAAGGTGAAATCGTATTAGAAGGATATTCTCGGGTAAAAACCGAAGAGGTTGCCGGATTCTGGCCTTTCCGCAAGGCAGAACCTGCTCAAGTGAAAAGTCAGCGTGTAAGTATGCGAATTGATGTCAGCAAGGCACACCACAGTCCACGTAACGCGGCTCTTAAATACCTCTGGGCGCGCGAAAAAATTCGCAATCTCAGTGATTTTAAGATGTACGGCATGAGCGATGCTGACCGTCAGGAAACCCTCGAACTAGGTCTAAAATATAACCTGCTAACCAACTTCACCTCTTTTGTTGCGGTAGAGAAGGAAGTATCCAATGATGACCCTACAAAACTGGTTCCAGTGAAGCAACCGCTGCCGCTGCCGCAAGGTGTCAGCAATGAAGCTATCGGCTTTGAGTTGGAACTGTTCGGCATCAGTGGTACAGAGTTCTTGCCTCAAAAGCAGAACGCCTGGACTTGGTTGATTTTGTTCCTACTCGCTATTGGAACTGGGGCACTAGTATTCTGGAAATTGCGCTACCGTGGGATAGGGCTCGTGCTAATCATTGGCCTAGGTGCAACGCTGACTTCTTGTGAGACTGAGCAAGGAAGTATCGAACCGCAACCATTTGATGAAGTCACGTTTATCCTGGGAGAAGATCGCAAGAAGAGTAACACCTACTTTGCGAGTGCATTGCACTACTTCAGCACCAACCAACAAGCTCATACTCCATTGATAGAAAAGGAATGTCGCAGTTTAGAAGAGGTGATCCAGTACTTGAGACAAAACCCACCTCAAAGTGGCGCATGGCAAACCATCAATCTGGTAGTGCACGGAAACGAATGGACGGGGATTAATCTCTCCGTCATCGCCGACGGCCCTCGGTGCAGCCCGGACCTATTGGATCAGCTAGTTGAAAACCCAGCTTGGGAGCCACTACCTGTAGATTTGGTGAATGACTGTACAACCATCAATATCATTGGCTGCAATGTTGGAAAGAATGAAGCTTTAATGCAGCGTTTCAGAGAGGTAATTGCCGGCCAGCGATTGGATGGTCCTAGTATCCGCTCTGCTCGACATTTCAACATATTCCGCCAGCAAGAGGGCGGCATGAAGCGCATGCTTGCCGAAAGCTGCTTTGTCAACTTCAAGGCAGGACAATTCCCCGGCAACCACTGGCTTGCCGAGCAGTTTGAGCAAAAGTACCCTGATCACGACACGGACTGGCAGCACGCCCTGCTTACTTTAGGCCTAGGCGATAGCCCTCAACCTTATGTACACTACTTTAATATTCCGGTAGAGTGGATGGTAGTTTACCCTGATGAAGCCAGTCGGCCAAACTTATCGGAAGAAGAAACCACAGTTTGGGCAGAACAGCAGGAAGACCTGAATAAAGCTGTTACACAAATGGGGTTTACCATGGATGATTTTCGTTGGACAACTACTCCAACAACTATTCAGGGGAAGCCCGCCCTACAGGTAGAAGGACAAACCATTATTTACTGTATCCTTCACCCACTACAACCAGATGCAGGAGACGATGGACAGTTTGCCTACCAGGATGACTACTTTGCAGTAGTTCCCTAGTACTAAACCTTATTCGCGATGTAACACCATATATTCCCATGGACCTAGCTCACCGCTAAACTCGCTCCCTACACTTACGAGTCCATCCGCAGGATTAAAAGCATCGCTGTAGACACCCCAGTGCTGATCACCGGATAGGTGGTAGGCCTGGGTGTCCGCAGATAAATTGATAACAACTACTACTCGATCACGATTCTTCTCCCGCATAAAAGCGTAGATGTTTTGATCGTTTCCGCTTTGGATTTTCACTAGTTCTCCACCATGCTTACCGTTCCACAAGGCTTGATTGATATGCTTAAGGTGGAATAAGGTTCGATAGAAGTTCTCGTATTCAAAATCCCCCCAGGGTACTTCATCTTTGGTAAAAAAGGCGAGTTGCTTATCCATCGCGGACTCCATTCCCGTGTAGATAAGTGGCATACCATCAAAGGTAGCCGTCAATACAGCAAAAGCTTTGTGGCCGTCTCCCATGCGTTCAAACTCGGTGCCAGCCCAAGAGTTTTCATCATGATTCGACGTAAAATGCATAGCATACCCTTTATCATATTCCGTCGCTTTTTTCGCCAACAAAAGATCGATATCTAGCGCTGTCTTCAATTCAGCCTCTTCTTCCTCTGTCTCTACTAGATTCCCTTGCTGCAGGCTAGCCGATGTACCGCGGTTCGCTCCTTGGGAACGTGCTATTTCGTTGAGCAAGTGATGCATCTCCCAACCATAATCCATGACAAATGAGCCAGTATTACGTAAAGCAGGAACCTCCGCCTCTGCCAATAAAAAGACTGGGCCATCGGCATAGAGAGAATCCGAACACTGCACCCAGAAGTCAACAGGAACACTATGTGCTACATCTACCCGAAAGCCATCAACCCCGACTTCTTGTGTCCAAAACCGCATAGCGTCAATCATTCCCAGGCGCATATCAGGATTATCGTAGTTCAGATCTGCAACATCCGTCCAGCCCCAGGATTCACCCGTTTCTTGGTTTATCGGATCAATGATATTTCCATCTGCGTCCTGGCTGTACCAATCCGGATGTTCTGTAATCCACGGATTATCCCAGCCCGTGTGGTTAGGTACCCAATCAAGAATGCAGTACATCCCAAGTGCATGAATAGAATCCAGTAACATCTTGAAATCCTCCATCGTACCGTAGTCTGGGTTGACCGCTTTGTAATCGCCAACGGCATACGGACTCCCCAACTCACCTTTACGTTTCTCTTCAGAGACCGGATGAATAGGCATTAACCACAGAATATCAACGCCCATCCTTTTCAGACGCGGAAGATGACCTGCGAATGCACTGAAAGTTCCCTCAGGAGTATAATGACGGAGGTTTACTTCGTAGATGTTCGCACGCTTGTGCCAATCCGGAACATTCGGCTCCTTAATGTGAATGTCATAAGCGGTATCTGTTCCGGACGTTTCTTGAACGCAAGCCACTAATGTGAATGTTAGAAGTCCGAGAATAACGAATCCAATTACAAAAGCTGATCGGGTCATGGAAAATCCAAATTTGTCACTACAAAATAAAGGCTGAAAATAGGACATTTTTGGAGACCCTTTGGTTCGACAGCCCATTCATAGGAGCAACAAAATCTACCCGATCAGCGCGTAAAACAGCAATGTAGTATTCACTAAAGTTTGGTAAACAGGACATCCTGGGCACGATCGGTACTCAGTCTGATGACGGCTTTCTCTCCTTCGGTGTCAAACCTCAGATGATAACCAGAGGCCTTCATTCGTTGAGGACTGATGAGCTGCGCCTCCCGTTTGTAGCGCTTTTCTCCCTCAAAGACTAATTTGTACTGGTTGTTCTCTGCATAATTAATCCGAAGGTCGACATCCAAGTCAGCATTATAGTATTTACCGACCAAGCCATTGTGATCAAAGTCCAATGGTACCTGTATAGTCTTGGTTAAGGTGTACGGATTATGGGTTGGGTAGTAGGCAGTCAGAGTTAACCCACCATCTGCAGACTTTTCGAAGTACTGTTTGAAATCAGGATCATCTACTTGATGAAACAGATTGCCTTGCTCTTGTTCAATGACAATAGCGTCTCGGTTGGAACGCTCTAAAAGGATTTGATCTTCATCAAGACGAATCCTGAAATAGAATCCGTTCTCGAGTGCATAGGTACCTTGAATTTCATCCAATGATAGATCATCGCTGATAGTCTCTGGCGTTACTTGAATTGCTTCAGCGATTATGCCTTGTTCTTCTAGCAGTACGTCGGCCATTTGGCGAGATAAACCTGGTGGATACACCGCGCCACTATTGGTCATAACTACAATGGATAGCGCAAGCGAAGGAAAGCGCAAGAATGAAGCTTTCCAAGCCCCCGTAGCACCTTCATGATAACGATACGGTACTCCATTGTACTCCCCGAAGTCCAGGCCAAAGCCGTAACGCACCTCTTCTGCAATAGCAAGTGGCTTTTGGGCCGTTGCCAGTAGGGTACTCTTTGCGTTCTGAATCTGCTGTTCCCACCGCAATTGATCAGGTAGCGTCGTAAAGAATGCCCCATCTCCATGCAGGCTGCTTTGCCACTTATAGTAGTACCAGTCTCCGAAGTTAAAATAGGGTTTAGCTACCGTCGGGATCTCTTGCTTATGATCGTCTAGAAAAAAGCTACTTGCTAGCCCAGAGCTCTGTACCAGTTTTTGCACATAGTCGGCAAATGACTGTTCTGTCACCCTGCTCACAATCTCTGCAAGAATCAGATAATTCGAATTGCTGTAAGAGAATTGGCTGCCGGGCTCAAATTGCACACTAGTCTGACTACTCAACAACTTTAATGCTCTGGCATTGGTCAAACCAGCGGTTTTCCACCAAACAAGTCCTTGCATACTCCATAGATCATACACATCGCGGATCCCGCTACTATGGTTAAGGAGGTTTTGAATACTAATCTGCCCGGTAAAGTCAGGCAGAATTTCTGGCATGATGGTCCGGAAGTCATCCTCCAAATTGAGCTTCCCTTGATCTATAAGATTCAATACGGCCCAGGCCGTGAATTGCTTCCCATTGGAGGCGATATTAAAGGAGGTTTGCTGATCGATGACACGTTCAGAATCCAAGTCTGCTAATCCAGCGTAGCGCTCATAGACAATCGCTCCACCTCGCACCACTCCTACAGCTAATCCGGGGCTGCCTTCCTTGATAAGCTCATTCACAAATTGATCAAAGGCACCTTTCTGTTCCGCATTCAAAGGCTGTGCGGATAGGCTCGTAAAGACGAAAGAAAAAACTAGAAAAAGATACAGTCGGGTCATTGCTAAGTATTATTGATGATTCGACTGCAAGGTGAGGATTCATCAAGCGCTCAGCGCTCCAGATCATGATTTGGCACCTGTTTCGACTATTTTTTTGTGGGTTGCTAGAAATTCAGCCGGACGCATTCCCGTATGCCGTTTAAATACGCGATTGAAGGTGGATTTTGAATTAAAGCCGCAAGCTAAAGCGATGCCCAGAAGCGTCAGGTGTGCATCTTGTCCAGCACGCACCCGAGCTTGAAAGGCCTCAACTCGATACCGATTGACAAAGTCGTTGAAGTTCACACCGAAGCCCTGATTAATGAGCGCAGACAGTGCTTTAGGATGAGTATCCATGCGCTGAGCCAGTTGTGTCAGTGTCAAGGCGGGTTCTTCATAGTAACGTTCTTTCTCCATCAACGACTGCAACTTCGCTAGCGCCTCCGGGTCGACTTCTTCCACGATCGCCTGCTCACTCATTTGCTCCTTAGATGATGGTGTATCAGAAACTGGCAATCCCTCATCTGGAACCACTACTGGATCCAACTTAAGTTCCGAGCTTGCGAATAGATGCGCAGAGATAATCGCATGCCGATAGCCGCGAAAAGCAATGAAATAAGCTAAGGCTGCGAAACCTACATAGTAGTACCACTTTTGTCCAAAACTTCCCCATTCAGGAAACAGAACTAGAAAGCTCAAACGCAGCAAGATGATGAACAACAACGCCATCAAGAATTGCCGTACCCACTTGAAAAGAACACTGTCCGCATAGCTAAGCTCATCAAATATTCGTCGGTAATATTGCCGGTAGACCTGCAGACTCATCGCCAGGTAATAGGACATAATAGCCAAGCCTGTGATTTGATACCAGGGAGCTAGGTCCTTGTCTCGGCCATCAGCGTAGAAATAGTACTCATCCAAAAGAAAGATGTCGATCACAAACAGACCTAAACTGTACAAAAGATAGAGTGTGCCTGGCAGCAAGTGGAGCCACTTTTTTCCCGCTACTCGAAAATCGACTTGTAGCAAGGAGGAAACGTAGAAATAGATAATTGGCCCTAAGAAAAAGAATTGCTGGAGGGGCGCAAAAAACAGAAACTCTCGGTAGCCGTCTCTTGCGTACCACCCGGCATGGCCGCACATCCAAGGCGTGATGTACATACAACTTAAAAGCACCCAAGCAGCCAACCAGGTACTCGACCGCTGCTGATAGCGCCGACCATTAATGAAAAGTAGGACAGCAAAGACCAGGCCCTGCAAGAAGAAAAACAGCAGTAGTACGCTTTGATAATTCAGGTTAAACTCCATTACCTAGGCTTCAAACTCCACCGCTTGCATGAGGTAATCACAAAGCGGTTGCATACTCACAAAGGCTTTTTCCGCTAGGGCTGGAAAATCAGAAGACAAGACCTGTGCCTCCGTCAATGGGGTGATCGCTGTGAAACTCTTGCGACGCAACAGATCCAAATGCGGATGATCCTTTGGAAACCCACGGGGGGCGGTCTTAAGCATCTGCTCATCAGGGTCTAAATCCGTATACATACCTGTGAAAGGAGAAGAACTAAGGATCTTCTTCAAACGATCTCCATCGTAATCAATCCCTTCTCGGATCTTCTGAAGCACCGGGCTTGGCGGCCGATAAACACCTCCACCAATAAATGATCCACTTGGACTGATGTGAATATAAAATCCGGGCTTGGTCATATCAGTCCCTGGGCTGCAAGCAAAGTGATCTCGATACAAGGATTTATCCGGATGAAACCGACGGTTATTGGTGATGCGCATCAGCGTCTCCTTCGGTCGAACTTGTTCGAAATCTGGATCGTGGGTAACGAGCCGCTGAAGAATCAATTCGATTTCCGCCAGCCAAATATTCTTGGCTTCATGGTAGCGCTTGCGGTTTTCATCCATCCAATCTTTAGAATTGTTCGCACTCAAATCGCGAAGGAAATCAAAGATCTTTTGCTTGGACATAAATCAGGTGTATTCGTAAAGGTGGGCATACGTCCGAAAACCAAGCCGCTGATAAATCCCAGCCCCAGCTTCGGAGGCATGTAAGATAAGGTTTTCATAACCGGCCTGCCAAGCGCAGTACATGATGTAGGACATCATTTTCGTGCCTATCCCCTGTCGGCGCGAAGCCTCCAAAGTTGATAGGCCATATATCCCCGCCGTTTGTTTGTCTTGTGCAAATAGCTCAATCGTAGAAACAATCTTACCGGCCTGGCGATAGATAAACAAAGAACTTGCTGCGTCACGAGCTAGATATACAGCAGAAGCCTGCGTATAAAACTGCAGTACATCCTGATCCGGAGGCGACCAATTTGCAGCAATTACACTGGCGTATTCTAATAGTTGTTCTGGTGTGCGGACCGCCTCAATTTCGGGCACTTCCATTTTTTTTGGGTCGTAGTCAGCCATCCGAAGTCCCATTCCCAATGCAGAAGCCTGCCTAGTGATCTTTTGTTGGGCCAGCGCCCGAAAAAGCTCTGGTGATTGCTCTTCCTCCGGCAACCACAAGCAAAACGCAGCGCTTCGCTCCTGGTAATAGGACTGTAGCTCAGATAACTTGACAGTATCAACTGCACTTCCCTTACGAACAAAGGCAACATTAAAGGTGTCACTCTTCAAGCCGCTATCCACCCAGTTCAATCCTCCGTCGGATAAGACCTCTTGACCTGGCATCACCGCGGAGACCGCAGTAGCATGCTCCAAAAAGTTGTCAATGATATACTGCTTCATTGCCTATAGGCTTCTGCTATCCAATCGCATGCGTAGTAGATGAGGAGCGAAGCCAGCTTTGGTGTAAGCTCTCATTGCTGCTTCATTATCCGGATAGACCTCCAACTGAATTTCGAACACATTACGAGAATGGGCCCAATCCAGGAGTCCATCCAAAATGAGCTGATTCACGCCCTGCCCCCGAAAAGTGGGCTTGACGTACATAAAGCCCAAATAGGCATGAACGTCGTGCTCTCGGTACCCCGTTGAGGGTACCAGCTTGGCATACCCAGAACCCACAATTTCTTCATCGGCTACTACCACGAGTACTTGAGCATCGGCCCGGTCAATCAGTTCTGCGATATCATAATAGTGAATCTCACCCGGCTTAAGGGTGCTATCGTAAGGGCGCTCAGCTTCCACAATACCTTGCTCAAATTCGAGCAAGATATCTAAATCATGGAGTTGGGCTGGGCGAATTAGAAGGTTCTTCATGTTTGTTTGATAGATGCTTTAATACAACGTAATGGATGAAGGCAAGGTTCCTGCTTCTTTCAGCTTGTTTTTGACGGTTCAGTACTACTTCTGCAGGAATACGGCTAGATATGGGGCACCAATCCTCCTAGCTTTGTTGACATCAAGAATAATAAAAAGATATCATGAACGTAGCATTTATTGGTTTGGGAATTATGGGCAGCAGAATGGCAGCCAACTTATTAAAAAACGGTGTCAACCTTACGGTCTACAACCGTTCATCTGAACCTGCTGAAGCACTACGCGCTCAAGGGGCTAAGGTAGCCAGTAGCGCCAATGAGGCCGTAGCAGAAGCAGATGTGGTCTTCAGTATGCTTTCCACACCGGAGGTAGTACGCTACGTTTTTCTCGAGGATGGAGGTGCCTTGTCCAAAATGAAGAGAGGTGCAATCTGGGCTGATTGTACCACAGTAAACCCATCCTTTAGCCAGGAGGCCCTTGCCGCTGCTCAAAAACACGGCATCCGTTTTGCCGATGCCCCTGTGGCTGGAACTAAGCCCCATGCAGAGAATGCAGAATTGGTATTCTTTGTCGGAGCAGATGAAAGTTTACTCAGCACCATCAATCCCTACCTGGAATACATGGGCAAAAAGACGATTAGGATTGGGCAAACAGGCCAGGGTGCCTCATTCAAAATGCTGGTTAACATCATGCTGGCGCAATCAATGATCATCTTTTCGGAAGCCATCCTACTTGGGGAGAAGATGGGAATCGACAAGGATTTCCTCCTAAATACCATTCCAAATCTGGTGGTCTCAGCGCCCTTTACCAAGTTTAAAGCAGAAATGGTGCGGCAAGACGCATACGACGTGCAGTTTCCATTGGAGTGGATGCAGAAAGACCTGCATTTGGCCGCGGTCACCGCCTATGAGCACCAGCAGCCTCTTTACTTAGCCAACATGGCTAAAGAGCTCTTTGCCGCTGCCAGTAAGCAAGGGATGAGTAGATTAGATTTTGCAGCGATCCATCGCTATTTGGAACAGCAATAGCTCCTCCCATTGTTGATCACGGATACTAGAATCGCATGATAAAATCTGTGAGGTTAGTATCCGTATCCAATTGGAGTTTCTTCCGTAAGCGATAGCGACTGATTTCCACACCCCGTACCGAAATGTTCATTAGTGGAGCAATCTCCTTTGTCGTCAGGTTCATGCGCAGGTAAGCACAGAGCTTTTGATCCTTAGGTGTAAGTTCCGGATAACTATTCCGAAGGTTTTGCAGGAAGTTCTTGTGCACTTGATCAAAGTAGATCTCAAACTGCTCCCAGTTGCCATCCAAGCGGGTATTGCCATCAATGGTATGGATGATACGCTGAAGCCGGCGACGGTTGTCATCTATAGTTTCCCCTTGGATAATCTTCGTTAAATCCTTCTTGATCTTTAGCAATACTTCTCCTTTTTGCACTAAGTGCATCGTGGCCGAAGCCAATTGAGAAGTTTTATGCTGAACATCAGCTTCCAGTTTTTCACTACGCAGCTTATCAATTTCGACAGCAGATTTCTCTTGCTCCTCTTGAAATTCAGCTTCTTTTTGGGCCAGGGTCTCTGCCTGCTTGGCAACGAGCACACTTTTTTGCTTACGCCATCGATTAGAGAAATAAGCGAAGATGCCTACAATACCTACTGCACCGAGCAGGGCGTATACCAGCTTAGCAAAAGTTGAAGCATACCACGGAGGCAGGACGGTGAAGGCAATCTCCTTTGGTGTACTCACCGCCCGGTAGGTATTGCGAGCCTGTACGGAGAAGACATAATCTCCCGCCGGAAGATTAGTAAACTCTTTCTCTTTGCGGTAGTCCCAATCCGACCATTCTTCTTGAAAACCTTGCAAGCGATAGCGAAACTGAATATCTCCTGTCTGTTCATAGAACGGCGAAGCATATCGAAAACGCATTGAGTTAAGCTGGCTCGCCACTTCGTAACCTTCTGTTAGAATCCCCTCACTACCAGCCATAAGACCTTCGGAATACAATACCGAATCCTGCGCGTTAACCAGGGTCACTTCCCGGATCAAAACGTTCATGCTCATATCCCGCTTGGTACGTTCCAGCGGATGATAACTAATGAAGCCTTTCTCTGTAGCTATGATAAGGTTATTGCTATCGACTGCTGAGATATGCTCAAAGCCGTCTACCAGATATTCCTGCAAGTGATCAAAGAAGATTCGTTCTACGGTAGGTTCCTGAAGGAAGCCTGTTTGCTGTACGGCAAAGTACCCAAACTCATCCCCCTTAGAGAACCATAATCTGCCATCCGCATCATAGACCAGTCTAGCTATCGGTCCCACTCCGCCCAGTAGATTATTAAGGTCTTCAAACGATTCAAACGTATCTGCTTCCCGATTGAAACGATAAGCTCCTTCAGGGGAAGTTGCGATCAGTTCATTTTCTATCTGGAGAACGTTCAAAGAAATCGTGCCAGGGAGCCCCTCGTCATAACCATAGAACTTCACCTCCGCCGTACGGTTTCCATCGGTCAAGTTGATGCGGAACAATCCCTTGTAAGCATGTGAAACCCATATATCTCCGTCAACATCTACTTCAAAGACCCTCGCAGATTCTTCAAAACCGCTCACCTTATGGAGGTACTCCCACTGGTCATTAGCATTGTTCTTCTTGTAGAGATGTAAACCAGTATAGCCCCCACCCAAAGCTAGGCCAGGCTGCCTGGGCAGTGGAACAATTTTCCAAGATCCCTCTACCGTCGAAATAGGAGATACACCACTTGAAGTTATGGCAAACAAACCAGCATGCGCGTTTACCATCAAATCATCCCCCAGATTACTAAACCCCCAAATCTGACCGCTTAGCTGCCCCACTGGTCGAGCCTGCGGCAGGCTCAATCCACTTCGCTGAACCGGCCAATCCAAATAGAATAGCCCCTGATTCGTACCCATATAGAGGCGGTCTTCGAAGATCGTAGCTGTATAACCGGTTCCGTCTATTCCCAGGTAATCACGTACTAAGGAGAAGGGCGTACTACTCTTGACATAATCAATTCCGTTATCGGTAGCCAGCCAAAAGTTATCGAGCCGGTCACGGAAGATGGATAAGATCGTATTGTTTTGAAGTCCTGACTCCTTATTTAAGTGTTGAAGGACCTGACCAGAACGGTCTATAATCAAGAGTCCCTCTTGCGCAGTACCGATGGCAAACTGTCCATTCGGTAAATCTAGCGCACAGTAAGCTTGGTTGAGGCGCAAGAATGGAGACACAGCAGTCTCCCACTCTGTAAGGCCTTCAGTACCGAGACGAAAGAGGCCATCAAAATCGGAAACGATGAGTACCTCATTATCCATCGGCAACATCGCAGCAATCCGAGCATCGGCAAAACGCCCGCCTTGCGGTATCAGATCAAAAGCTTCGCCACTCCATTGGAGTAAGCCAAGACCTTTTTCCTGAGCATACAGTTGATCGTCTAGCCAAAAAAAGTTCTCAAAACGCTGCTGCGCTAATGTGCTAGAGAAGGTTTTTCCATCCCAACGAATGAGTGCCTCCTGCGTACAAAAATAAACTTGCTCACCATCCACAAAAATCTTCCAAACGTCTTCGAAGCTTTGTTCGTTTTCTGGCAACTCTCGACTGATGGAACGATAACAGATTTGCTGACATTCATCGCGATCTAGAAAACCAAATTCGTCCTGCCCTCCCACATAAATACGACCATCAGGGCCCTTAGCCAAAGAGCGTACAATCGTACGGTTAGGAAGCGGAACCAACTGCCAGTCGGCACCATCAAAAACTAAGACTCCCTTGTTATTCCCCACAATCAACAAGCCACTCTCATCCTGAGCTACAGCCCAGTTCTGCGTTCCTGCACGATATTCATCCTTGGAGTAATTGACTGTTTCCGGAATTCCAAGACGAACATCTTGGGCTACCAGATGTATTCCAAATGAAAAGATCAAGACCCCAAAAAACAAGCTCTTAAGCAATGATGTAGTCATTTCTATACTGTGAGAAAGTCGGGAATACACGGTCTTCTCGCCCGGAAACAGGCAGAATAGCAGTGGTTAGGGCAAAAAGAACAGTATTTAATACGATGGCAATATAGGTTAATCTGAGCAATGATGTAGTAATGATGTGGTAATAAAAGGCTGCTATCTGACAAGAAGTAGCATTGATGTAGAACAAAGAAAAAAATACCTGCTAAATTTGGTGAAGTAAGCTTTCAACAAAACAATTGGTCATGAAGACACCCATACTCCAAATTTCAACCATCCTTTTCTTTGGTGCTTTGATCTTTGTTAGTTCTTCCTGTGAAGAGCAAGCAGAAGTATCAGGTTGCCGCTTTCCAGACGATCTAGGTGCTAACTATGCCTTAGTCTGGAGTGATGAATTCGATGGCGATAGCGTTGATGACAGCAAGTGGTCGTACGATCTCGGTGATGGCTGTCAAATTAGCCCAGACCTTTGCGGTTGGGGAAACAATGAACTCCAATATTACACGGATCGCACTGATAATGCGAAAGTGGATAATGGAACATTGAAAATCACGGCTCGCAGAGAGACTCCATTGTATCTCGGTCAGCATCAGTACACCTCTTCTCGTATGGTCACTAAGAACAAAGGTGATTGGCGTTATGGTCGTATTGATGTACGTGCCAAACTTCCTGTAGGTCAAGGTATGTGGCCTGCCATTTGGATGCTACCTACTGATAACGTGTACGGTGGCTGGCCTCGCAGCGGCGAGATCGACATTATGGAAAACATTGGCAGTGAGCCTAACCGCGTCTTTGGTACGCTTCACTACGGCCATGATTTCTGGCGTTTCACCTCTCGGTATATAGAGAAGGAATCAGGACCGTTCTTCCATGAGGAGTTCCATGTGTTCTCTACTATTTGGAATGAAGATTGTATCCAGATGATGGTAGATGGTGTACCATTTGGTGAACCATTCAGCCGCAGCACTACCCTACCGACAACCTGGCCGTTCGATCAGAACTTCCACTTGATCATGAATGTAGCTGTCGGTGGCAACCTACCTGGCAATCCTAATGGTAACACTCAGTTTCCACAGGTATTGGAGGTAGATTATGTACGGGTATTTCAGGAAAACTAAATAATATAGTCATTTCACATGCTGATCTAACAGTATGTTGACTAGCTATTCGCATTGCTTCTAACCCCAGCAAATGTCACATTGACAAACGTTTTCTGAGCGAAGCAGTATGTTTCTAACACTATTAAAAGTGCGAACATACTGCTTCCTCTTGCCCCATCTACTACAGATTATTAGAGCTTGGGGCTTACTGTTTTGATGATCCCACAAAAACCGCAAATTGGACACAGTAGTTAGCTGCTGGTGCGCTAGTGATCGCTTGGATCATAGTGATACTAGATTATTTATCTAGGCTATTCACTATATCCTGTAGTCCTTGTTCCCAGTTCCTTGCTACGCTAGTTAATCATCTAAACTAGACACATGAAGAGTAGTACTTTTTACATTGTTACCACAGCCCTCATCGTGGCATTGGGTGGTTTTTTAATGGGATTTGACGCCTCGGTAATTTCCGGCGTGAACAAGTTTATTGAAATCGAATTTGGGCTAACGAAGCTCCAGGTCGGTTGGTCAGTAAGCTCACTTACATTGACGGCTACGCTTGCTATGTTAGCAGCAGGCCCTTTAAGTGATGCCATTGGGCGTCGACGGGTCCTTAAGTTTGCGGCCGTCCTCTATGCCATCTCGGCAATAGGCTCTGCTATCGCCCCCTCCTATACCATGCTAGTAATTGCTCGTATGATCGGAGGTGTTGGTGTAGGCGCTTCATTGATTATTGCACCAATGTACATCGCTGAGATATCCCCACCACAACTGCGTGGACGTATGGTATCTTTTAATCAGCTGAATATCGTTATTGGTATCTCAGTTGCCTTCTTTACGAACTACCTGATCCTACAATTAGGAAAGTCTGATGCTTCCTGGGCACAGTCCTTGAAGTTTGACGAATGGAACTGGCGCTGGATGCTGGGCTTAGAAACCTTACCGGCAGTACTATATTTCCTCGGTCTTTACTTTGTTCCTCGGAGTCCACGTTGGCTGGTCATGAAGGGAGAGTTTGACGAGGCGATGATGGTAATGAAGCGAGCTTCCGACGAAGGCGTTGATGCCGAAGCGGAGTTGGAGAAAATCCGCAACGCGATGGAAGTTGGTGACCAGACCAGTAAATTGCCGCTTTCTGAATTGTTCAAGAAGTCAATGGCGCTGGTACTTACCATTGGTGTTGTAGTAGGTGTCTTGCAGCAGATTACGGGTATCAACTCCGTATTCTTCTATGCGCCGATGATCTTTGAACAGTCGGGTGTAGGTACAGATGCCTCCTTCTCGCAAGCGATCTATGTAGGTCTTACCAACCTGGTATTTACACTGATAGCGATCGCATTAATTGACAAGCTAGGTCGTAAGCCACTCCTATTGATTGGTCTAGCGGGTATTGCTATCTGTATGTTCGTTCTTGCGTACAGCTTTAATACGGCAGAATATCAACTAGCTGAAACAGCGGTTGCTAGCTTACCAGCAGACATCAACAAAGAAGCACTTGCTGACGTAGTTGGCGTAAGCTTTGGTAGTGATCTAGAGTACAAGGCGGCAATGCAAGAAGCCCTGGGTGCTGCAGACGCTGGAACCTACGAATCAGAACTCGTATCCGGTGCTATCACCATCAACCCAATGTTGGTATTGATTGGTATCCTCGGTTTCGTGGCTTCTTTCGCCATTTCGATTGGACCAGTTATGTGGGTATTGTTCTCAGAACTATTCCCCAACGCAGTTCGTGGTTTGGCGATCTCCTTTGTGGGACTCATCAACTCTGGCGTGAGCTTCCTGGTGCAATTGGTATTCCCATGGGAATTGGCAACACTGGGTGCCTCGACCACCTTCTTGATTTACGGTGTATTTGGCCTCATCGGTGTATTCTTTGTACTCTTTATAGTGCCAGAAACCAAAGGTAAATCGCTGGAAGAACTAGAAGCAATCTTGGTAAAAGAAGATTAGAGAACAAACAAAACTTAAAGTCGTGAATAAACTATGGAGTGCCCTACTCTTAGGGGCGATATGTTTGTATGGCTGCAAAACGGAAGCTCCGGCGGAGGAGGAAACCGAAGCAGCTGTGACCAAAATGGAGCTGATACAGAATGAAAGTGACTATCAGCTATTATTGAATGGTGAACCCTTCTACATTGATGGAGCAGGTTTGGAATTTGGAAATGTAGAAGCCTTGGCGAAACATGGAGGAAACTCCTTCCGGACCTGGCGAACCGATAATGGCCAGGATACCGGCAAAGAGGTACTAGACCGCGCACAAGCAAATGGTCTGTACGTAACCATGGGTATTGAGGTAGCTCGGGAACGCCATGGATTTGACTACAATGACGAAGCAGCCGTCGCTGAACAATTTGAGCGCATCAAGGAAGAGATCCAGATGTATAAGGATCATCCGGCGCTGATTATCTGGGCTATTGGCAACGAGCTGAACCTGCGCGCCACCAACCCTAAAGTATGGGATGCGGTAAACCAGATTTCGGAATATATCCACGAGGTAGACCCTAATCACCTGACGACCACTACTCTGGCAGGTATTGACTCTACTCTGGCTAACGACATCGAGGAACGGGCTCCGGATATAGATCTGTTGAGTATACAGATGTACGGAGATATCGTGAACCTAACTAAGCGCATGAGCGACGCTGGCTGGGATGGACCATACATTGTAACAGAATGGGGTGCAACAGGCCACTGGGAAGTAGGCACTACCGAGTGGGGTGCACCGGTAGAAAACAACAGTAGCCAAAAGGCTGACTTCTACCGCGAACGCTTTGAAGCGGCGATAGCCGCTAATAAAGGTGTTTGTGTAGGCTCTTATGTGTTCTTGTGGGGACAAAAGCAAGAGCGTACGCCAACCTGGTATGGTATGTTTATGCCAGACGGGCAGGAAACAGAAGCAGTGGACGCTATGCACTACATCTGGAATGGCAGCTGGCCAGAGAATCGTTCTCCACGCTTGGAGGAAATGTTGCTGGATGGTAGAGGTGCTTACGACAACATCATGCTACAGCCTGATGAAACATACACTGGTACTACCACCGTTACAGATCCGGAAGGAGATGAGTTGACGTACAGCTGGGAAATCATGTCAGAAAGTACGGATTTGGGTGATGGCGGTGACCTGGAGTCAGTGCCGGAATCAATAGAAGGATTAATTACGGGTGAAGGCGCTGAAATATCATTCAAGACGCCAGCCCAAGAAGGTGCCTATAGGCTTTTCGTGGCAGTTGCCGATGGGAATAATCATGTGGCACACGCAAACATTCCATTTTATGTAAAAGCTGCTGAATAGCAGACAATCACACACTCACCTAAGACCATGCTTGGAGCTTGATTCATCTGATAACCAACACTTTAAGAACTTGACTTCGTTTCTCAAATTTCATTTGGCCCGCCAAACTCAATTTGAAAAACCTCGCCAAAACCTTAAATTCTTGATTATCAATTTCAATACGCTCCAAACATGGTCTTCGCGGGAAGGGGGAACAGCTGTTCTTCCTTCCCGTTTTTGTTTGGAAAACACTGCGGGTGTTTAGGTCACTATGCCTAAACACCCGCTAAGCCTCGGCTCCCGGCCAAGACCATCACAAGGTTCCGTACTATTATTCAGAAGAACGCTCGTAGCTAAAACTTCCCTGCCGGTTCTGGCCCCAACTGGTGAATTTGATATCGATAGCGATATTCTCTTCTACCAATAGTAAAACCAGATCGAGGCCTACTGCATCTTTAGGCTTATCAACGGTAGCCCGGAAAGCGCCGAAAGAAAGGTTCTGTAGATCTGCTGTAGTTCCACGGGCCCACAAGGTGCCGAGCGGACTATTATCCTTATCTGAGTTGGTTTCACTTACGGCGTTGTAGATCTGGCCACCATTGTTTCCTCGGGTCAACGCAACGGAATTAGAGAGTTGATCCTGGTTTTCCGGCAGGTTAGGATCATCTCCATCTGCTTTCTGAAAAGTCACGGTTGGCCCGGACCAGATCGTTGTTCGTTCTAGTGAAGGAATACCTAAATCAAGTGAATCATTATCACATGATGAGAAAACTAGCATCGCGCCAATAATGCCCATCATGATTAAGCGGAAAGTCATGCGCTTCATATCTGTGAAGTTCCTTTTTTGGATGTATGAGCGGTAAAAGTACCAAGAGTGAAATAGTAGTGAGGCCATTCCTGTTCACACTCCTGTGTCCGCTTGCTAACGAAATCGAAGTTTCCGCAAGCAAAATGGCAAGCCAAAGACAAACGGAATACTAATCATCCACTGCCTCGCTTACCTCCTTTATCAAGTTGGTATCCCCGCGATTCTCGTACTTTCCAACGTCGCGATCCAACTTATAGACAAGTCGATTCTTGACTCCCAAGGCCCGCAATTCTTGTTCAACGCGATGGACATCCTCTCGATCATTGTAATCCTCCGTAAAGACACAGATCACCCTGGTAGCATTGTCTTTAGCATTGGGATTAGGCTTAGCGGTAGCAACCTTTGCACTAGGCCCAAGCTGTCCATTCTTGATGGCGGTACTAATAACTTCCCACAGCGCATCAATTCTTTCTGCATGGTCAAATATGAGCCATTTACCACTGGCCCTTTCTTCCCTTGGCTTCTTGAAACGGTAGGCCTCGTTCAACTCGAACAACCAGTACCGGTCTGATATCTGCGAAGGTATTCTCATTTTCTAGTTTGGTCTTAATAATTCAACAGGTACTGCCTCTCATTGGATTGCCCCCCTACCCTCTTATTTTACCAGGTGATTTGCGAAGTAAAAGGAAAATTGCAAAAACACTAGTAACTATACCCAGGAGGATATTTGTTGTGCCTTGAACATAAACACAACCAGCATCAAAACAAAGCAAGGTCTGGCCACCATCGGCTTTGCTTTGCATGGATAAGCCGGCAAGAATGATCACAATAGCTGCAGGTAATAGTAACCAACCAAAATTGAGATTGCGAATGGTCCTAAGCATAGGGTCAATATTTAGTCAAAGCGCTTCTCGCTGGAGAAGAGCAGGCACGTTAATCAAATTGGGGATTATTCTCCCAGTACTTAGTAGATATACCTATTTAGCAACAGGTTCCATTCTATTCGGCGAATGACCCCAAAATATTGACAAAAAAAACGGAGTAGCCCGATAGGATTTGGCTACTCCGTATACTTGTACTCACTATTAACTAGCAAGCACACCTTCCTAAAACGGAAGAAGTTTACTGTATGGTAAGCTTAATTAACTGTCTGTACGTACTAGGCGAATGTTATCAATATAAACTTCACCTTTCTTATCCATTTGGATCATCAATTGCTTGATATCAGCCAAGTCTAAGCCTGCTGGTAAATCCGCAATTGGAATGGTGACGGTTTGCCAATCGCCCGTGTTAAATGTTCCTCCTGGGAGGTAGTCACTGCTCAGTTTCACAAAAGAGGTACGACGCTCATAGTCTTCGAAACCAAAACCAATGTTCTGGCTACTCAGCAAGTCCTCATCACTCTTAAGGTCAACCATGATCATCATGTCATCTTTAGCAGGGGTGATATCAACCCGGAACCACTTGTTCCAGCTCACACCGATGCCCACGCGATAACATTCATCCTTCGATGCATCCCAGGTAGCATGAATCGACTTAGAACCCTCGCTACTCGTTGCGGACGTCAGTTTGAAATCCTGGCAATGGTCCTCGAATAATCCCCAACCATTGTTGTTGATAAATTCGTCGCCGAACAAGGTCAGTGGATAACTAACCGCATCTGGCGTAGGTGCATCAGGAAGCCAAACCTCTACCGGCGGTGCTTCGTAATAAACAAGCTGAATATCGTCCATGTAGACATTGCCAGCCTGCTGCAACTCAAACATCAACTGCTTGATGTTGGTGATATCAAGACCATCTTCATTGAGATCAAAGGTATTCAGTGGCACTGCCACTTTCTGCCATTCTTCATCAATGAAGTAGCGTTCGAAATACTTATTTGAGATGTAAGACCAAGCCATGTTACCGCTGTAGTCTTCCAGAGTTAGAACGATCGGCAAACCGAACATTTTACCCTCAACGGAACGCACATACATCTGGATTGCAGCATGATCAAACACAGCAGAAAGATCCTTTCCGGCCCAATCATCCCAGCCAATACCAAATCCGGCCCACTCACACTCTCCACGATTCCAGTTGATCTTTAGGGCGCGGTCGCCGCTACGCGTTACATCCTCTACGACTGCACCTTTGGTACAATCTGAGTCATTTGGTGTCCAGAAGTTAGCACCATCATCTTCAAAGATCACGGGTTCTACGGCCAGTGAAATGCGTTCTGGCTTGGGAACAACTTCTGCTTCTTCCATCCCGTCGTACAAGCTGTTGGATTGAAACTGAATACCACAGGCACTCATCACAACGACCAACAGAGCCAATAAGAACAGCGGCGCAAATCCGCGACTCTTGGTTGTTTGGAAAAACTTATACTTTTTCATCATCACGATTTTTTTGTGCTACATGAAACCTTACAGTTCCAGTGGAGCACCACTAGTAAAGGTGAGGAAGTCAATACCATAATCGACCTGCAATGGTGGATTTGGCTGTGAATTCATATTCGAAATCAGAAGCATGCGGATCGCCACAATCTTAGTAACGTCTTCTTCGGTCATCCCCAAATCAGCCATCGTATGGTTGATATGGCGCCACCCCGTCCAATCAAGTGGGAAGTCACCGTCTAACTGGAATGCAGCATCTACGCCATCTTCAAAAGCGCCACTATCATTGGAATCCACAATAAACTGGATTACAGCAATACCGTGTGGGCCTCCGTCAGCGTACATGAAGCAGTTGAACCACAGATCTTCTGGCACCGTGGTCGGTAGTGGAGCATAGGTCTCTCCGGTAGTGGTAGAGCTAATATCTACCAGACCTGCGAAGAAGTTAGGAACTACATTATCTGTTCCTTCGAAGTAATAGTAAACGTTGCCTTCTGCAGCATTTCCATCAAAGCGACGGCCAGTATTTCCAGTAAGCTCAAACTCAAAATTTCCGAGGAAGAGATCACTACCCAGGTCATCTTCAAAGTCGGTGAAAAGAGAGCCTTCATAAACGCGAGCACCTACAACTTCTACCATTGCTTCCAGTACCAGGCTTTCTTCAGGAATCTCCAATTCGATGCGGCACATCTCCAAGCGGAATAGTGGTAGAATTGTAGTACCACCTTCCCAGATCGCATTGGTGGCATCAAGCTCATTATCGAAACCTTCGATAACCTTCACGGCACCACTCTCCAATCCAGTAATACGGATGATGAAATCCACATTTTTATTGAAACGTGCAGTCATCCGAACATCCTCGCCAGCAGAGAAATCTACTGTAGTGCGATTTACCGCCAGGCCTTCGAGCAAGTTAAACTCACCGAAGCGGTCCTCCAAGTTCGGACCATCAAAGAAGTCCGTCTCGTGGTCACACCCCAACCCTACCAGGATGAAGAGTGACAAGATGGTATATAATGATATGTTTTTCATATTCTTAAGCTATGATATTGTCTGAATTGAATTAGAATTCCATGTTATACTGCGCGAAGAACTGGCGCAAGTCATAATCATTAGTTGGATCGGTGGCACGCTCAATGCTGAACTGCTGATACTGGATCGTTAGGTATACATCATCACGGAAGCGGTAACGGATACCGGCACCAATTAGTGATTCTGTATCATCAGCAATAAATGGAGCTGGGAAGTCCTCAACGTCGTTGAAACGGTCTAGCTCTGGCACATAGTCACGTCCTTCAGCCGTCAAAAACTTAGCTCCCAACAACAGATCGAAACGGCTAAATAGCTCTGCTTCCAAACCCACTTCCAGTAGTGTCGAACTCAGGTCCACTTGCTCTACTTCTACACCATCACGGTCCGTCTGCTCTTGTTGTAACCCTAAGGTAAGCTTAGTTGTTTTCTTCCAATCCGCCAGACGGTCAATATGAACGTTGGCTCCAAGACGAATTTGCATGAAACTCTTCAACTGGAAGGTACCTTGGCCACGATGCTCCTCTAGTAGCGCCACGGATAGGTCGCCATCTACTGGGCTATCATCGTCACCATAGGTAACGCCCAACTGGAGTCCAGTACGGTTAGGAGTAGCCTGGCCGTACGGCATTACGTTGGTATAACGTGGGTCATAAGCCATCAAAGTCTCCGCCAACTGGAAGGTATACAAGGCACGATCACGGCTGATATCAAACAAGGTTGGCATCCGCACAAAACGCTCATTACCGATCCGGTTGTAGAAAGTTCTCTGGTTGGTAAAGTCAATACGACGGCTCTGAGCTGCAATACTGAAGAAGTCAGGACCAATATCAAGGAAGCGAGCACTGAAGCCCAACTTGCTCTTCTTGAACTGGATGTCTACACCAGCTTCCAGGAAGGTGTCATCCTCTTCCGCTAGTGTTTTCTCTCCTTCGCGCTCAATTAGGTTAGATTGTCCTACTTCACCGACAATCTGCACGCCCAATTGCTCAGAATCATATAGATCGATGTTGAAGTCAACAGTCAGTACATTATTACGGATACCCGTGGTAGCGTTACCAGACTGTAGGTCATCCCATACATTTGACCAGTTCACACCAAAATCAGCTTTGATACCAGTGGTGTCTTGCAGACGGCGGGTTGAGAAGTCTAACTGACCACCTCCCACAAAGCGGTTAGGGGTAGTAAAGAAATCCGTTCCGCGAAGGCGGGCGATAAAGGCATCTGCCTTCACCTCCTGAAGGATCACTGGAAAGTCCAGTCCAAAGTCAAGGTTCGCACCCTGCACACGACGGGTATTACCGTCACCATAGAACTGCTCGTAGTAGATTACATCTTTCTGTGGTTGGAAGATGGTTGGTTCATTGATTACACCATCCTCTTCAGGCATGTAGAAGGTATAAGGAGTCATGACGTGGTCAAAATCACCCACGCGGTAGCGAACGGTATTGCCGATCAAGCCACGCGCCCATAACTCACGAATTTCTACGGTAACACCGGCGCCAAAGAAGCCACCGAATTCGTTACGCAGACGAAGAATACCTTGTACCTCCGTCTTATCATTAGGTTGTGCATTGATAGCTACATCCAGTAGGAATTCACCATCCGTCAAGCTTCTTGCGGTGGTAGAATCGGAGTCCAGCAGGGCTCCATCAATGCTCGTTTGATTAAGTATAGTACGGCCCAATCCGTTAAACTGAACGATCTGATTAGCCGAAGCATCCTTTCGACTCGGTAAGGAAGAGCCATCCTGTGCCTGCAAGCTAGTACCCAGCACGGATAGCAGTAGCAGTGCAAATAAGGAGTAAGAAAAAGTCTTCATATTATATAGAGTGTGCTGGTTTTAGAAATAAGTTTTCAATTCCACCGTGATCTCGTCACCCTTGAAGCGATCCAAGGTGAAGTTAGCGTCTTCGAACTCCATATGACGATAGCGGAAATACAAGCCGGTAGCCTCATTGATGGTCCAGTCAAAACCAAGACCAATGCCGGTACCTGTTTGGTCACTAGGCAGGTTGTTTTCTCCCCATTGGGTGAAGTTTCCACCCTGAGCACGTTCTAAACCGAAATAGCCCGTAAGGAGGAAGTCCTTGAAGATCTCGTAGTAGACGTCAAACTCGTGGTATTGCACGTAGAGGTAGCTGTCTTCATTCAAGCTGGGCCATAGACTTGCTGCCGACTTTGCGGACTGCAGGTTACCTAAATAGAAAAGGTAGAAGGCCTTATCACCTAACTTAGTCCGATACTTAGCTTGTAGATCTACGGAATGGTAGTACTTTCTGGTCAGCGTCTGTGCTGTTGCTGGATCGAGGTCGGTCGTTTGTACCACCTCTGATACACCACGGAAGAACGAGAACTTACGACCGTAAGGGCCGAATACGGTAGCACTGGTTGCATTAGCAGGGAATGGATTATAAACCCGTGATAGTGCCAATCCGTTCACTCGGTGAACGTAAGAAATCTGATTATTGAGTGCTTCCAATTCAGCGGCAAGTCCCCAACCGAAGTTGAACTTGAATTCTTTCCAGTCTACACCTGTGTTCAGATTCACCCCGCGGCGGTTATGTGCCAGCTGGTTGACCTGCGTCAGGAGCCCTCCGGTAGAAATTTGTCCGGCAGCCACATTCACAGCAAAGTTTTGCTGAATTTCAGGATTACTGAAGGTATTGATTTCACCATTCTGGTTGAAGAAGTTCTTACCAATCTGGTATACCTGCAGGTCAATTGGAATACGGGTATACTTCTTAGGTACTTTCACACGCAGCATCAGCGCCTCACCCCAGAGCTGATCTGTGAGCGGGCTTTGGAAGCTACTGGCGCCTATCTCACCCGTAATATTGATATCGGCAATATTGAGTTTGTAACTCAGGGTGTGAACATGGTTATTCCAGTTTTCGCGCGAGATGCTATCCAGCACGGTATGGCTGTAGATAGTATTGTAGGCAATCTCGTTGCGTTCAGCACCAAAGGTCTTGGCGATGCGGCCTCCAGTTACATAACTTGGAAGAACACGGCGATCGCCAGTAAATCCTTGGTAGGTCGGTATATTACCTGCAATACCTGGGTTTTGGATGGTTACATTAGGATCAGTTTGTGCGCCAGGCAGGCCTCCATTGGGTTGCATTTTACCCATGAATAAATCAAAGGCTAAGTCACCGGCAAGTTTCCCTCCATTTAGTGCCAATCCTTGGAAAGCTTGGAAGTTCCAACGAAGGTCTCCCACATTTACCGAACCGGTATCGTAGAAGGCATCATACTTCTTGTTTTGGGTAACCCCTTCCCAAGGTGTACGATCAAAAATGGAGAAACGATCGAGTACCTGGTATACGCCAATCGTAAAAGGACTCAGATTGTACCAGTGGATACCACCTGCCCGAACGCCGAATGTACCGTGTTCGGTGCGGAAGTTTCCGTAGAAGTTCAATCCAAGGTTAACAGAGAAGACATTGTCGACGGGACCGGAGCCAAGGTACGGGGTAAAGAAGAAGAGCTCTGTACCAAAGCTTGACCGACCATTTGGGCGAGCCAGTACATTGAGGGATAGCATCGGTTCGCGATAACCATCTCCTACACCGTAGGCCTTGGAAAAGGGGTCAAGATTAGGATAAGGCTCGGACATATTACGTCCGTACAGGAATAAGCGATAGTAACCGAAGACGGTCAACTTTTGTGGTCGCTTTTTGAGTTCAGCCTGCTCAGCTGGCGTCAACATGGAGCTGAAGCTTTCCGAGGTGTCTACGTCGACTGCATAGGCAGAGGGCGTTATCCATTCACTCATCGAACTGCCCGGTGGGCGGTATTGAGCGTTAGCCGTCTGCCAGAGTAAGCCGAATAGTAACAAAAGCGGCCCTACTCTTCGCAGCGAGAAGGAGATCGGAGACCAAATGGAGCGACGCCGACCTACTGGGTAATGGTGTACCATAGGCAATTGCTTAATGCTGGTTAAGGGATAGCCCAATGTGTCAGTTTTGCATAAGAAAGAAAACCGTGATTTTCTCTTCATACTGTCCCCTTACAATGGACTTAAGTTTTACTAGTGCACGGAGCCTAAAACTCGTAAACACCGTGTTAAACAAATTTAGTCATAGCTTGTTCTCCAGACGAATAAAAAGCTACATCAAGCCTACATCGACCGAATTTCACCTACATCATTAGTACATCATCTCCATATTTTCTTGGCCTTTTTAGTAGTAATACCTAATTTTTGCAACGACATTATTTAAGAATGCAAATAAATACCATAAAGAGCATGCGTAAGCTAAGTCTTATTCTAGCCCTCCTGAGCACATTTGCCGGAGGAATCCTGCTCGCTCAGGAGTCGGGACCGATCAAAGTAGAACTAGTACAAGAGGATGGTAAATGGACGATCCTCCGTGGGGGTGAACCCTACTTCGTAAGAGGAGTGGGTGGTCATGATTACTTAGATCAGGCAGCCGCCTATGGCGCCAATTCTCTTCGTACCTGGAGCCCCGATAATGCCCAGCACATTTTGGATGAAGCACACAAAAGAGGTATGACCGTTTTGATGGGCTTATGGGTAGGCCAGGAGCGCCAGGGCTTCGACTACGATGATCCTAAAGCCGTGAAGGCCCAGTTGGAAGGTTTTCGTGCAGCTGTTCGGGAATTGAAAGATCACCCAGCCCTGCTGATGTGGGGTGTAGGTAATGAGTGCGATCTTTTCTACGACAACTTCAAGGTATGGAATGCCATTGAGGATATCGCGGCCATGATCCACGAGGAAGATCCGAATCACCCAACCATGACGGTAACTGCTGGCCTTGATGTAGCAGAGGTTCAACTCGTAAAAGAGCGCGCACCTAGCATTGATGTATACGGTATCAACACCTATGCAGGTCTGCTAGGTGTAGGAAAAGAACTCAAGCAGTACGGCTGGGACGGCCCATATATGATTACAGAATGGGGTCCTAACGGCCACTGGGAAGTACCAAAGACTTCTTGGAATGTACCACTAGAGCAAACCAGTAGCGAGAAAGCTGTTTCTTACCAGGAGCGCTATGAAAAAGGAATTGCCAATGATCCGGATTACTGTGTAGGATCGTACGTATTCCTTTGGGGACACAAGCAAGAGACTACCGGTACCTGGTACGGCGTATTCCTGGAAAATGGTGAAGAAACTGAAGTAATGGATGTTTTGGAGTACGTCTGGACTGGCGACTGGCCGAAGAACCGTGCACCACACATCAGTGATTACAGGTTGAACGGAAAAATGCCGGCAGAAAGCGTCGTAACCAAATCGGGTAGTATCTGCACCCTTAATATTGATGCCTACGATCCTGATAATGACGCCTTGGAGTACAAGTTTGAACTCCTACCGGAAAGTACGGATATCCGTTCTGGTGGTGATGCCGAATCTAAACCAGAGCCGGTGAGTTTCAAGACGATCAAGGCTGAGGGCGGCGATCTGGAGTTCCGTGCACCAACCAAGAATGGAGCTTACCGCATGTTTATTACCATTATGGATGGCAATAACAATGCTGCTACGGCTAACTTCCCGTTCTTCGTGAATGACGAAAGCTAAGCAATGGAGAAAGATTTGGCTGGAGGCCTAGTTATCTAACAAGCTGACAAACCAGTCGATCAGTTCTTTTTCATCTACAATACCCCAAGTGTGGGGGTGGCGAGAGCCATCAGGCAGGTAACCCTTATCGCGTGTAGTGATAAGGGTTGCTTCTTTATGGCCCCTTAGGTTAAGGTCGTTGATGAAAGCGGCCAGGTCAATAGCATTCATGGCGTAGTAGTCTTTGCCACGATTATCCATCCACCACTGCACATCGGGTTCAGTATAGGCACGGATGGCGATACTATCGAAAGCAGCCAGATGGGGGCCGCCATTGGCTGAGTAGCAGTAGGGAGAATATTGGATATAAGCGTCCAAACTATCCGCTGGTGTGCCGCCTAAGTTGGATTCTAGATAACCAGATACCCAGGTGCCTTCATTCTCCGTGATGGGCGTAAAGGCCAACTCCTTGGCCCTAACCATTTGATGATGAAAGCGAACCATATCCAGCGGAGCATCGCAGATAGCAATGGCCCGCGGCTTCAAGTGGTGCAGGGCTTTCCAGGAATGCCCGTAGATGGCTAGTTTGAGTGCGCGGGTTCCTTCTAGCGACATGCCGCAGTACAACATATTACTTTCCGGGATGTCGTGTTTATCCAAGATCTCCTTGAGGAAGCACTCGACCTCTAGCAGCCGCTCCTGTTTGAAGAAAAACTCCAATCGATTATCAGTAGTGACATAGACCACCGCCAGGTTTTGTGAGAGTGCATAATCGATCAGCTCATCACTTTCCTTTAGCTCACGGCGTGCGTGCGTGAAGACAACCAAGCCTTTAATGCTTTCCACCTTCGGTAGCCACAGGGTGTACCCAGGCTCGACTTTTGGGATGGCGATCCCTTCCGCAAGAACCACTTCTCCTCCTTCCTCCCACACACTGTGTCTATTGATGACGATTTGGCCAAAAAGCAGCTGAGAGCATACGATGAGGTTAAGGAGCAGGGATAATCGCATAGGCGTGGGATGAGGGGTGTATGATGTTTCTAAGATAACGCTCTACGAAGACAATCTAATACGGGCTCAGCGGCTACCAACACTGAATAATTGAGTCGTCAGAAAACTAGGACTCCAGACCAACAAGCCTAGTAGGGCAGCCATAAAAACGGCACCCCCAACGTCGTTCGTACCTTCCATGAGGTGGTAGGATGTGAAGAACAGCATAAAAACAATAAAGAAGCCCGCTACGTATTTTCTGTATTTCGGCATCCAAATCAAAACTCCTCCAAGAAGTTGTAATACCCCCAATCCTTTCCAGATCGTTGGTGAAATGCCATTCATCAACGAGCATGGTGGCTCCATAAACAAGAGGAACTTATCTGCCCCCACCATAAAGAGGAGAATACTGCTGATGGCGGTAATTATGATTGTGATATTCATTTGTTTTTCGTTTGCATTATCTAAAGGTTTTTGTCTTCTTATCTGCTTTTTCACAGTTGTTCTACTGACGGACTCTTCCTTTACTAGTGAGAATTTGGCTAACCTATCAGATGTCAATTTTTCGACTCACTTCTAGGGTCATAAGGGTGTAATCATATGACTTACCTCCAATTCTAAACATATCAACATAATTCGTTAACACTTCAAAATCATTCTTAATATATAGCTTAATTGCAGGTGTATTATCAGTAAGTACCTCTAAGTCAATCCAATGTATTCTCTCATGGTCCTTGCAATACTCAATTGCATATTTGAGCAAACTATGACCTATTCTTAATCCTCTAAATCCACTATCTACCCCCATTCCCAATAGAACCCTGTGTGTAGTATTTAATTCATTCCGAGAACGAATGTCTATGTGGCCAATAATTTGATTTCTATTGGTTTTGGCAACCCATAGCTTTCTCCAGCCTATTTTTCCAAACGTTGTACTGAAACCTGTAGTAAATTTCTCCGTCCACTCTGAGTTTATTTTTAATTGTTCTCTTGTTATCGGTTGAAACAAAAGACTTTCCTCCCCATTCTCATTTAGATGGTTTCTTAAGTAGGTAAAGAATTGGTCAAGTTCATCCCTTTCAATTTCATGTATACTGACATTTTCCATAATTAATCCTGTCTTGGAATCTTAATATTGACATTATTGGTCTTTATCTGACTACTTTTTGGTTCTTATCACTGAGGTAGAATTTGATTTCAAAATCGACTCTCCCTATAAAAAACTATCCTTTCTTCCCATTCTTGACCCGCTCATTCATGAGTAGTTTCTCATAGTCCGCCGGAGTTCCTCCCGTCTGCTGATATTCCCTACCCTTCCCCTCTAATATAAACCAGAACGTCCTGCCATCTGGTCCAGGGGGTTGGAAGTTGATATCTGCGCCATGCTCCAGGAGGAGGTTGCAAATGGCCCATTGTTCATAATGAGCGGACCAGACCAGTGGAGAATAGTTGAGTTGATATGGCTGATCATCACCTAGTGGCAGGTTGGCGTCTAGGCCATGTGCTAATAAGAGCGCTACTTTGCCATAGGCATCATCCGCGCCGCGTTGAATCAGCGTATAGAGGAGTGGAATCGAGTTTTCGCCCGTCGCATCGGGGGCCGCGCCCGCCTTCAGCAAAGCCTCAAAGACAGGAATATCCAGGTATTCCCCGTAGGCGGCCAGTGGGGCATAGATACCGTACGTATCTGGATGAAAGATATTGGGGTCGGCACCTTTATCGAGTAGCAGCTGTACAATAGCCGCGGCATCTTCCTGCTCACTCACCCAGGCATTGCGAACGGCAACTTCCAGTAGCGTTTTCCGATTGGTGTCTCCGATGTGGTTAATTCGACTACTATCTGCTTCCAACAGGCTGTCAAGCACAGATAATTGATTGTCTCGTATAGCCAACATCATCGCTTGCAGGTGAGGATCCTGGAACTGGCTCAACTCCTTGCCCTGCTTATCAAGTTGCTTAAACCTAATCTTTGCCGCTATCGTTTGCAGTGGAAAATAGATCAACGGCAGCCCGCCTAACACCAGCGCCACTATTCTGACCCATTTTACATTAATCAGGTTCAGACCAATCAACACAGCCAAGAAGACAACGCCCACCAAGAGGTAACCCATAGCCATGCCTCGGCCTGCGGCATCCATCCCCGAACTATTGGAGCTGAAATACACGAATAGCCCGTAAACACCATAAACGGCGATGATAATCCAGTTGATAAGGGTTAGGGTGCTCATGGTGGGTTGGTGTTTTTTAAAGGTCCATTAGTATTGGTTGTAGCCCATCATAAATTAAACGGGCGACTTCTACATTCCCCTGATTTGTGAAATGCACACAATCAAAAAACAAGTCCGTTGATTTCGTCAGTTCTTGGGCTAAATCTATGAGATGTACGTGTTCCTTTTCAGCTACCTCACGGGTTACCGCATTGTAGGTTTCGAGTTTTTGCCAGTAAACGTACCCTCCTGCATCATCACAATACTGGATTTTTTCTAAATCTATATTGGTTACAGGATCATATCCTTCTCCGACTAGAGACGGTTGAGTAATCAGGATGGGTTCTATGTCGTTCGTTCTCAGCGTGAGAATAATATCTAGTAGTCGTTTTCGAAAATCCTGGTTAAACGTCTTTTGGCTTTCTTTAATCGATTCCAGCGAAGGCATGGCTATGGAGTCAACATTTGGCAGTTCTTCAAATTCGACTTTTTCAAACCAAAGCCCTCTTTTGTTTGCCAAAACAGACCTTTTCAGGTTAAGGACAACATCAATGAGCTGGCTATTATTTCTCAAAAAACTTTTGATACTCGAGCTTCGCTTCAACACTCTATTGTCTCCCTTAGTTAAGTCCGTTCTCTCAATATCATTACACCCAACTAATAAGACAACAAAGTCTGGTTTAAGCTGAACAATGATATCTTCTATTAGTATTTGATGTCCATAGGTTGAATGGCCATTGTAACCCGCATTATTCATCCAAATATTGCCATTTACTTTCTTCAGCCTTTGAGAAAGAAGACTTACCCAATCCTTCCCGTCAGAGTTTAGAAAGCATTCCGTTGTACTACCGCCAACTGCAATGAATGAGGTTTTGTCCTCAAAATCGGAGCCTAATTCCTCTCCCCTAAACCCCAAAGAATTCTTGGTATGAATAATGACTGAATCTAATCCAGGTATTTCATTATTGTCAACGGCTATTGAATAGTTGGATGGCAAAACGATCCGGTCTCCAGATTGCCGAAACCCAAATGGATTATATAGGGAGAAAAAAACCTCCAGGATCAACAAGGATAAGACGGTGCCTATTAATAATGCGATGAGGTTCTTTATCATGTCCTTCTTTCGTTGTCTTCAACGCAAGTACATATACGGTACTACTAAGTATGCCTACAATAAAAATACAAAAACCAGACTCCCAACCCACCTACTCATAATTCAACTGAATCCAATCCCCATTCAGCACATACTGGTCTTCATCTTTGTCATTGCGAAATACCAGGAAGAGGGGTTCAATGCCGGTGCTGGACTCCAGCGCAACTTCGTAAACCTCAAAAGCACCTCGCTCCTCATCAAAGTATTGGACTTCACGGCTACCTAGCAGGGGCCCATCAATTGTTCCTTTACGGATTTCTACTACACCTTCATACTGATAGTCAGCGCTGAACACTGCGCCTATACTGATACTCTTCAGGTCGCGGAATTCAATAGGGGCTATTTGGATGTGTTTCCCATCCTTGATGGAGCCTACCACTGTGCGTTCCAGGCTCTGCCAAGGAGCCAGTGATCGGTCCAGATCAACGGCATCTTCCAACTCTACGCGGGGAGCAATGAAGACGCGTTGTTCCACTACGGAGAGGGTCGAGTTCTTTAGTTCCGGCTGCCCTTCATCCAGGTAAGAAGCCATGAGGATGTACTTGCCGGCCTCTTCGTCGGCAGCATGCTGATCAAACCTAAGGGTTCCGCCTAGTGGGAGGAGGTTTTCTTCCATCTGGCGGTCGGGGTCGAGAGAAAGGATGTAGGTCACCATTTCTTCTACTTCTTCTAGCTGCAACTGCGGGTGTGGCGCCATCATTTGCTCACCCCATACGCCCTGGCTGCCCTTCACGATGCGGTGAATGATTTGCTGCCGGTCCTCCTCGTCGTAACGAATAGCGACATCCCGATAACTGGGGCCAGCCACCTTTTCATCGATAGCATGGCAAGCGCGACAATCGGATCCATTGATCAACTCCAACCCGCGTGGTTCTACGTTTTGCTGGTGCCCGATACTCGCGAGGATTATGTCTTCTCCCTGCGGAATGTAGTTGAAGGTGACCTTTACTTTAGCGGGATCCAAAGAACCATCAGCCGTACTTCCGTCTTCTAGGTCGGCTACTTCGATCTCGTAGGTGACCTCTTTGTTGCTAGCGTAAGTGGTCTTGGTATCGCTTAGGTTGATGGTGAGCTTAGGGGGCTCATTACCGGCCATGACCATCTGACTCGAGCTGGCGCTGTTGCCTTCGGAGTCGGTCACCGTCAGTTCTACTTCGTACACGCCAGGGCCCTCAAAGGTGTAGCTCACTTCGGAGGTCATTGCGGGTAAGACAACCCCGCCCATTGACCAGCTAAACTCCATTTCATCCTGATCGTAGTCTATAGATTCTTCCGCAGAGAACTGTACGGTGAAGGGTGTAGCACCCGCTTCTCTATCCATTTCAAATCGAGCTACCGGAGGTCGGTTTCCGGCATTGTACTCCACCACGGAGAGTCTGGCATCCAGGTTTTGGCTATTCCACTTCTGGCCATACTCCAATATGTAGAGCTTTCCATCTTTGGAAAAGAGCATGTCCATGGGGTGTGAAAACTCAGTATTGGGTAGGAAGGGGTCCGCCTGAACGAAGTTTCCATTGTCATCGAGGTGCACGACGTAAATCCAGTCGCGCATCCACTCGTACACCAGCCATTTGTCATTGAAATAGGCCGGAAATGCATTCTCCGAATTGGGATAATCTTCCTTGTGGTAAATTGGCCCCGACATGGGGTTTACACCACCGACACCCAACCAGGGAAACTCGGGGGATCTTCGGTAGCTGTACCAAATCATCGATTCCTGAATGGGTGGTAGTGCTTCCAAGCCCGTGTTGTTCGGAGAGGTATTGCGGATCTGTGTAGGATCAAAGCGCGGGCCGGAAGTCTCCGTTCGGAAGTCAAAATCCTTGTACATCTGATTATTGCCGCGACTGTACGGCCAGCCGTAGAAGCCCGGCTGTTGCGCCTGATTGAACTCCCCTATCCCCATTGGTCCGCGTAGCGTATCCGTATCCGGGGCATCCGGACCTACATCCCCCCAGTAGAGAAAATTCGTTTTGGAATCGATGGAAAAACGGAAGGGATTTCTACAGCCCATGACATAGATTTCTGGTCGGCAGTTTTCGGTTCCTACCGGAAACAGATTGCCTTCAGGAATGGAATAGGTACCATCTGCTTCGGGTTGGATGCGGAGTATCTTTCCCCGTAAATCATTGGTATTGGCAGCCGAACGTTGTGCATCGAATAGTTGGCGGCCTGCCCGTTCATCAATCGGTGCGAAACCATTCGACTCAAATGGGTTGGTATTATCCCCTACTCCGATATACAAAAGCCCATCTGCACCGAACTCCAACGAGCCACCACTGTGGCAGCACTTTCTGATGAGCGGGATTTCTAGCAAAAGGCTTTCGTCCGTCAGCTCGTCATTAGCCAGGGTAAATCGAGAGACGTGCTGAATAGCTTCGGTACTATTCGGAGAGTAGAAGAGGTAAATCCAGTTATTCTCCGTGAAATTGGGGTCAACGGCTAATCCTAATAGTCCATCTTCATCAGCATAGTGAACATCCAGGGTGTCCAGCACTTTGGTTTGTGCTGTTTCGTATTCGTAGAGCTTCAATACTCCCCTACGCTCAATGAATAGAATGCCACGTTCTCCGAGTTCATCGAGCTCCATAGGTTCGTCCAGATTGAAGTCGAGCACGCGTTTATTGAAGCGATTTTCTTCGGGTACTCTATATGTAGTTGCCTTGCTATAATCCCGGATATTTTCACCGATCGCAAATTCAATACCCGCCATAATCTGCTGCAGGAATAACGGCGCAGAAAAGGTCTCTTCTTTGTGGCCAATAGCCGTATAGAATGATCGCCCACCATCGAAATGATGCTTCCAAACCATGGGGTGACGTTCTCCATGAATACCACCCTCATAACTAGCTTCATCAATCTCCACCAGCACTTCGATCTCTGGATTGATAGACCGAAAATTGTACCACTCTTCTTCCATCGGCCAAACAACGGGCAAATGTTGGCAGGAAGGATCATCCTGATTGACCACCTTTAGGTTAGCCTCTTGTATCGCAGGATGGCCATTGAAGTAGGCGCCCACCAGTTGATTGTACCAGGGCCAGTCGTATTCGGTATCCGTAGCCGCATGAATACCGACAAAGCCACCGCCCGCCTGAATGTACCGTTCAAAGTCGGCCTGCTGAGCATTGTTCAGCACATTACCCGTAGTACTCAGGAAAATAACTGCCGAATACCGTTGCAAGGAATCTTCGGTGAAGTAAGTGGCATCTTCCGTAGCATCAACGATCATTCCCTCCGCCTCCAGCATTTGCCGAATGGCCTCCACACCAGCCTCGATAGAGTTGTGCCGAAACTCTGCCGTTTTGGAAAAGATAAGTACCCGCTCCGGTGAATTTGAGCAGGAAGAAAAAGCAAAAACGAGAACGAAAAATAGAAACGTTGGTAAAGCATGCCCTGGGTTGAAACGATGACATAGTTGGGCAAGTCTTCTACGCTGGCTTTCAGGTAGAAAGGGATAGTTGAATACTGTGCTCATAATGATGAAAGTACGGCTGGTCTAAAGAGCTTAGTGGGGATCCGCTTCGCAGCCCTCCTCGCTTACCCTTTGATTTTCAAGAAAGATGATTTGCATAAAGATAGAAGAGCGGGGTTAATTAAGTAATATCAGCTGAATTCGAGTAATCAATATTTGGGCGGATAGAATAGTAGGGTGTCTTAGCACGCTAACAGCAATGTACCCTCTAGCTGTGATTCAAGTAGGTTTTCACGGCCTTTGACTAGGTCGTGATCAGCAGATTGACAAAACTGGTAGAGCTGGAGGTCGCCAATGGTTATGTCTCAAAACTGAAACCCAATGTGAGCTTCCGCGCAAAAGGAGGAACCTAACTAAAAATCAGGGACTTCTATCAAAAGGCGCCTCAAATTTCTTATCATTGTAGCTATGGCAGATAACACCGATACCCTAAACGCTCTTCACTTTTATTTCAGAGCAAAGAATATTAATTTCAATACCGGCAAGGCAAAAAAGCTGATCGATCTTTTGGAAGCCGGTAAACACTCAAAATTCAAAACCCGTCGCAAGAAGAAGTTTCTAGACTATGACAATTTCATCAAAAAGGCTGCCGATAAGTACAAAGGTGATATACAGCAAAAAGTCAAGCACTTTGACCAACTCCTTAAGGATGGCAAGCTGAGTTGTACACGCATAGCTAAAGCACTCGACTCCAAATCAACTTCGTTTCAAAAGGCTAGTACCGCACTGGAGACAAATCTTTCTAATTCTCAGGAAAACGCAAAAAATGCGAAGGACCAGCTAAAGGTCCTGGATAAGATTACCAAACGACTTGAGCCAAACGCTTCAAAACACGGTAAGGCATTGGCTAAAATCGCCCCGTTAAAGGAAAAAGGCGAAAAGGCCCTGGGGGTGATCCAGGCCAATCTGGATAGCAGCAAAGACCATCAAAAAAGACTGAAGACCAGCAATCGCAAGATTCAGACTACCAACGAGCGTAATAACGGCTGGCTGGAAAAGCTGAGTGCTGCGGAACAACAGATGAGGGAGTATCACAACGATTTTAAGGCTTTGCGGCAGGCCGACAACGAGACTGCCCTCAATAATACCTTGCTACAGACCATCAGTGCCGACGATAGCTTAAAGAAGCTAACGGGAATACTGACCAATGCGCAGAAAACCCTGGCAACAGTCGCAGACATTGACACGTCCTATAGCGGCGGTAGAATTGTAGCAAGTAACAATAGGGCCTGGAACAAAATAATTGATCTCGTCTCCTTGGCTAATTCAATCTGGATTACCACTTCCGCCACCCGGGAACTCACTTTCTATGATAAAAGGCCATTTTACGCCTATTACGAAGACACCCGAATTTTTCCTTCCTCCAACCCTGAGTTGCTGGGTGTAGCTGCTAATCCTTTTCTGAATCCGGATTTGAACAAAGGATACACCATTTCAAAAATAAAAGGTAAAATGGTAAAGGTTGACGACATCGGCTGGTGCCGTTACGAAGACCTTTACAGTGAGCAGGAACGAAACAGGCTGGTATACCTACGCGAGTACGAGCAGTGGTTGGCAGAGCAGCACACTGTATTGAAACAGCTCAACGGCAAAGCTAAACTGGAGCGCATTCGTGGTATTCTTTTGCAATCACAAACCGTAATAGAACGCTTCAATGCTGGTCGACCATTACCGATAGACACGCTGGACAAAGCCCCTGCTTTTAAGAAAAATGAAAAGAAAGTCACCTGTCCGCACGAGCTGATTCAGCCACTGCGGGCGTGGATAGAGTTGACCGAAAGAAATATCGGACTCCTAAAAAAAGAATCGGCAGCAAACGATAATGCAGGTTCCTTGTACTCTGATATTGACTGGAATACCCAGCTAAAAATCCCGCAGTACCGTACCCAAAGTGACAACCTGATCTCACCGGAAGCTACCTGCGCACCCACTACCTTCACTATGATGGCAGAACGAGCAGGCTGGTCCAGAGCCGACATGTTAACCGCTATCGAGAAACGTTTCAAAGACCAGGGATTTACCGACATGGAAAAAGCCTGGAGCGAAAAGGGGAAAGCTTTCTTCGAATGGGTAAATGCCCGAGGAACAAAAGCGTACCAGAAAGTAAGAGCAGGAAAAATTAAAAAAGCCAGATTTGAGAAGTTAGCAGGTGATTTCAGAGCCTTTGGGCAATATGAAGACCTGACTTCTTTCTACCATTATTTGATCAATAGCAGCAGCGTTACCCAGATTAACCCAACAAAGTCTTTCAACGACAAACTACGCCAGGGCATCGAAAACGAGGGTAATTTCAAAAAAGAAGGATCCTATCGCTATCGCATCATTCGCAATTTCAAATCAGACCTGGAGATGCGACAACTGGTCAAAAAACAATTGGACCGGGGCAATGTCGTAATGTTCTCTATTTTCCATAAAGGAGCAGTTTCTCCCGGCACGCATAATTACTTCGTACAGTCAATTAACCACGAGGGCTTTATAGTGGACGATCCCTATGGTTTGGGCAATACCCGGTATCGTAGAAAAAAAGGTGTGGCATTTGACTTGTATGCAGTGGAGGGACAGGGCAAAGCCAAAGACCGTAAAAAACATGACTTCAAGAATGTCCCTGCTTTCAATACGGCTAAGAAGGATTATACCAAAGAAGCTGCTCAAGATCTGACAGATAAAGAAGCGCGTGGTGCTTCCAGTCTCTTCACATGGGAGATGATCGAACGCTCAGACATGCGAATCATCAATTACGTTGTGCTCTGGGAGCGGTAAGATTTGCGTAGCCCGATCTTCACCAAACCTATCATACTAGAGGACATCGCTGTAGTAGTAGAGCTGATTGATGTGACAACTGATTCTTGAAAGCGCATTTTGTAAGGTTCAGGATTTGGGCAAGCTTACCGCTTTCTCCGATAATGATCCTGGACAATTTGATCGAGAAACACCATGGACTCTACATGTTCAAACTCCATTGGTGAGGCCAGGTCTCCAAATAGCGGGAACCCACCGCCCAGGAGAATGGGAATAGTTGTGATCCTCAATTCATCAATCAAATCGTCCTGAAGAAAATGCTGCACCGTTCTACCACCGTCGATATACAAGCAGTGGTATCCTCTTTCGTAGATTTGGTTAAGGATTTGTTGTGAGCTGCCCTTTAGTAGGCTTACCTTACCTTCTAAGTTTGCAGGGACCTCTTTGAGTGTATTACTCAGTACGAACACATGCTTGGTGTAAGGCCAATCGATACCAAAACCCAGTACGGTATCGAAAGTAGTGCGCCCCATCACGATAGCATCTACCTCCTCCATAAGCCGATTATAGCCCATATCAATACCTTCAGGATTGGGTATGGAGTGGAGCCAATCTAGATCTCCGTCTTTACCGGCGATATACCCATCCAAGCTTTTGGCGATGAATACGATGTTTTTGGTTTGCATGCTCTTCGTTGTTTCCTACAAAGAACTGGTATTGTGGTTAATCTTTCGGCCTTCGCTGGTAATTTATTCGTTGGCCAAGATCATTCAACGCACTCCAACCTACATCTATGCGCTGAGCAAGCCAGCAAACCGATCCTTATTAGCATAAACCAGCACTACACTCATCATCAAGCACACCAGCGCAGGGCCAGTACCTGTCGGGTCATGAAGGACATGGAAAAGTGTGGCGTTGAACATAATTGCGGTGGTAAAGACCAGGACTAAAGACACAAACCTATTGGCCAACAAGGCAATCCCTGCCCTTTCTTTACGCGCTTCCTGTTTAGACCCAATTGAATTTCAACATCCCATTTGGTGAGCCGATCAATATCGAGATATGGTTTCGCACTGAACATGAGAAGTGGTTTCTTTTGGTGGAATGCCCGGGATGATGAGTCGCTACATCTTACTCGTTATTATTCGAACCGGTATCGGATGGCAACTTAACCGCAGTTCCCCCATAGAGGGTAAAAGACTCAAAGTTATTCGCTTCTAAAAACGCAAGCCGGACACCAGTATTGGAATGGATAAAATCGAGCTCGCCCCCCTTGATGGGAGTAAGTTGATACGCATCACCATTCGGGAAGATCAAAGATATCTGCTTATTTTCTTCACTGTAGGTAATAGAGACATCTACTTGGTCATTCCACTTGTAGGCCCCGGCCAACTCCTTCAGCTCATCAAGGCTAACTTGCTCTCGGGTAGCAGTCGTTTGCTCAAAGTGCTTCCAGTCATAAACCTGCGCAGCAGAAAGCAGAAGCTCATTCCCCAGCGCTCCACCATTATCGGAATTGATCAAATAGACGAGGCCATTACCACTTGTCAGGCTAATCGTCATACCCGTGCGGTAACCGGCATTACCACCATAGTGGGTAATGGAAATATCATCACCAGAACGATTCACGATAAACCCATAGACGTGACCGTCTCGTTCGTGACTCAAAATCGACTTGACATCTGTCTGCGAGAACAAGGTGCTTTCCCCTTGATACCCCTTGTAGATTTCAACCAGGAACTTGGCCATATCAACAGCGTTAGTCCATAGTCCTGCTGCTGCTTGCTCCGGATAGTTATGCCAGCCACCCTGTATCTGCTCTCCGGATTGTGTATGACCTTTCGCTATCCGATCGGCACTTGAAGCGGGTAGAGGCTGCGCAAAGTCCGAGTTATCCATTCCAATCGGCTCCAGTACCCACTTGCGCATGATACTTTCAAACTCCTGCTGATAAATGTCTTGTAGCGCCAATTCAGCCAGGGTATAACCACCACCTGAATAGGCCAGGGTTTCGTTAGGAGAAGTGATGACCGCTATTGCCGGAGAGTTGACACCAGCAGCGCCTTGCAAGATTTCCTGATCAGAGGGTAATTCTATTGATCTATTGTATCCTTCGTAGCCACCAGCACTAATACCTGAGGTGTGGGAGAATAGGTTGCGAAAGGTAATCGGATTCTCAGCTGTTTGTTTGCCCTCCGGCAGAACGTAATCCTTGAGATAATCTTGGATGTTCTTATCGAGGTCTATTTCATCGGCTGCCTGCATGCGTACGGCCGCAAGAAAGGTTACCGGCTTGGATAGCGAGGCAGCCTGGAACAGGCTGGTACAGTCCAACGTTTGATCTTGATAAAAGGCTGGATTTTGATAAACGCCGCCCCACTCGATATCTCCCGCACTGATCACAGCCAAAGACAAAGCCGGAATATCGTACTCGGACATTTTGCTAGCGATGGAACTTAAATCCTCCGGTTCTTCCAGGAATTTCACCTTTCCTCGAATCCCTGTTTCGAGTTCTGTCTTTCGAGCTGGCACCTTTTCTGCACCTATGCAATTGGTGCTCGCAGCGTCAGTATTTGAGGGCTTGGAAAGCACCGCGCAAGAAGCTACAAAAAGGAAAAGTAGGGCGGGAATAACTAGGTTACGGACAAGTGGTCGGAAAGGCCTATTCTGGATCATCTTGTGTTTTTTGCTGTTTATCATCTTGATATACGTACCTGCTGCATTGCAGGTAGGCGGCGATACTAGAGAAAACAAGATTGCCCTGTGCTGCAATTAGGATGCACCATGCAATTTTATCGACAAACAGGCTAGGTTATGGAAAAAAATCCCTTAGGCCAATATCCTGACCATTTGAGCACTATTGCCTAGTTGACAGGTGGGGTTCCCATGTACGAAATCCCTATTAGGTAAGCCTAATTCGATACAAGCGACTTCGAATTTTTCTATTTTTTTCTTACAATTACTTACTGAAATACGCAGTAGTATATACTCAAGAAACTCTCATGGCACCTCCTCAAATGATGTAAATAGAGGTTCACTTAGAGCATTAGTCAAGCTAACTGTAAAGATGAAATTTAACAGGGTACGAAAATTTGTTCGCCAGGGAAAGCTAATTGATGCTATAGACGAAACTATAGCATACTGTGAGCAGACCGAGCTGTTTAAGAACCTGGACACCCTATTTCATCTATCTGGCCGCTACTACGAATTATTAAAGAACAAAGCTTCATTAGATTCAGGCGATTACTTTCTGTTTTACAACAAGATTTCGAAGGCTCTATTAGAAGAGCTTAATGAAATTGAAAGCATTAGGATGACCCCCAATGCAAATAGGCGCAAACGCAAAATTTTAGCCCCAAGTCCGCTATTTACTGGTAGAGAAAATGAACTAAGTGAATTGAGAGAGAGAATAAAGCATTATTCAATCATTCATATATCGGGAATAAGTGGGGTAGGAAAAACTCAATTGATAGCGAAGTTTGTAAATGAGATCAACAAACAGGAATTTGACATCAACTGGGTCAACTTCAACGAATCTATTTCAGTGGATTCCTTTTTCCACCTACTGGGCTTTGGGAATGCATTAGTGGTAAGGGGATATAACAAAAATCAAAAGAAAGACATCCTTGTAGAGCTGCTCAACAGAAAGAGGTCTATCTTCATTATTGATGACTTTCATTTAAATAAAAATCCTGAAATCCTTGACATTCTCGAGCACGTTTCCAAGTATTTGCGAGAATCAAAAATCATCATTCTTTCTCAGTCAAAAGACTTCACCAGCAAGCATACCTTTAATATAGAAATTGAGGGATTAGGTACTGACGCTGCTAAATTCTTGATGAAAAATTTAGAGTCAATCAAGGACAAAACGTACACAGAAACTCATCTAAAAAAATTCTGTGCTGATCTATCTGGGCATCCCTTATCCATAGAGTTATTCGGCGTTTTTCTGACTGAAAAGTTCATTTACGATCATGATTTCTCATTGGAAGAAGTTTTCATTGAATATCAACTAAAGAAAGGTCATGAAATCTTGAGTCTCTTATTCGGCAAGGACATCGATGATGAATTCATAACTAGGATGCTGTCATTATTATCTATTGCCAGAACTCCATTATCCGCTAATCTAATTGAAGACATCCTTGGAGAATCATATGACGAAAACATCTTACACTACCTAGTTTACAGACATTATGTCATTCATGCGAACGGAAGATTTCGCCTTCATTCCTTAATCAGGGAATTCTTTGTACTAGAACTAGGCTCTTCAGAAAATAGCGATTTGCATCTACAGTTGGCCAACAATCTCGTTAAACAAAGAAGTGCTTCAGAATTAGATGTGCAATTAGAGCTTGAAATAGCTTATCACTATCAATGTTCTAACAATGAACATTATCTAGAAAAACTCATCAAAAATCAATCAGAAAGATATTTGATGTCAGGCTACGGAGATCAATTAGAAAAACTAGTCTCTGAGTTGAAAAATGAAAAGATAGAAGAAGTTGATCTGAACATAATAAGAGCAAGAATTGCCAAGTGGAAAACCGATTATCGCAGTTCCTTCAAATATTTCAACGCGGTTATACAAGGAAGTGACGATAATGATCACTTCAATGTTGATGCTTTATTGGAAAGTGCAATGCTATATTATCAACTGCGAAAAAATGCTGCCGGCTTCAAAAATCTTTACTTGGGCTTTAACCGAGCTAGAAAAAACTACTATTCAGAGGGAATGGCAAAAGCATTGAATATGTGCGCCATTCTATTTAAAGACGCTCCGACTACTAGATCTGAAAAAGAAAAACTTCTAAAATTATGTCTACAAATCTCTCAATTAGCGATAGATATTACGACTGAACAAGATCAAGGATTTTTATTGCCAATGTATTACAATACTCGAGGTAGGTTATTTCAAAAACAGGAAAAGTATAGTAGTGCAATTGCCCATTTTAAGAAGGCTAGAGAATTAGCAAAAACAAGTGGCAACGTGGAATTCGAAGTATCATCAACGACAAACATTGGCACATGCATTTTTAATAGTGGAGCACAACAAAAGCTTGGAAAGGAAAATACAGAACAGGCAATGGATCATCATCTAGAAGCCTTAGACATATACCATAAAAAAAATGTACACAGCTATGGAACTCTGTGTTTGATCTACAATAACCTGAGCATTTCGGAATCTGCTAACGGTCGCAGAAGAGAAACAATACACTATCTCAACAGACTATTCTACACGATTAAGAAATCAAAAATGCAAAACTCAGGAAGTGCGACATTTACAATATTTGCAGTTTCGCTAGTGGCATTTCACATACCATCGATTATTAGATCAAGCGTTCAAGTATTCATTGCCATTAAAGATGTTCTCCTATCAGTAGCAAAATCGATAGTATCCGACAATGGACTATCTTATTTAAATAGGACAATAAGAGAAATTCAAGACGATCTAGCAGAAGACAATAATTATCAAGAATTTAGAAAGATTGCTACCCAACTAAAATCGACCCAAACTTAATTCTTACCAATCCAGTGATTTGGCTTGCTTAATATACCTCTGATCTCATTATTACCACATCTACAATGCCCTCACCACCTTACACGGATTCCCCATGGCGAGCACATCGCTGGGAATGTCCTTAGTCACCACGCTTCCGGCGCCGATGGTTACGTTGTCTCCGATTACTACTCCCGGGAAAATGATAGAGTTTCCGCCGATCCACACGTTGTTGCCGATGGTCACTGTGTAGCCTTCCCCTTTTTAGGACAGGGTTAAAA
>CAJXOS010000036.1 GCA_913057725.1 uncultured Lewinella sp. | reverse complement strand
CCCTTGATTCGCGTGCCTTATATGGTTCAAAAAAACTGAGGTGCACTTTGGTGACTTGGGTGGTTCAATAACTAAATGGGGGGCATCGCGTCGGGGGACGCTTTGGAGCGAGTTGGGAAGGTCAATCTAATTGATGAAATGATTCTTGAGCTCCTCTAGCAATTGAGCACGTTTACGCGTGGAGACTGGAATCTGACCACCATTGGAAATAACCAACAAACCGCCATCCTGCTTAGAAAACTGCGTGATGTGATGCACGTTTACCAGATAGGAATGGTGAGGCCGCACAAAACCATAAGGCTGGAGTAAGCCACTGTATTCCTTAAGGTTGAGGGAGGTTGTGATGCGACGGCCATCTCGAAGTTGGAAGTGAGTATAACTGCCATCCGCCTGCAGGAAGAGAATATCCTCTACCACGATCAAATGCAGGCTCTGGGCATCCTTGAGAATAATCTTAGCGCTCTGCTCATAATTCTGCAGCAGGCGATCCTCCAGGATTTCTAGATGCTGCATGGAAGGTGTGGCGTGGGAGAGTTGCCGACTCACCTTATCCACGGCCTGAACCAATAGATCTGGCGTAACTGGTTTAAGTAAGTAATCGATAGCACTTACCTTGAACGCATCAACTGCATATTGGTCATATGCGGTAACAAATACGATGGCAAAATCACGCCTTGTCAATCGGTGTACCAGGTCAAAACCAGAACCATCTGGCAGGTTGATATCCAGAAAAAGGAGCTCAAAATCTGTACTGGCAATCACATTTAACCCTTCTTCAATGGTGGCAGCAGTGCCCACCACTTCGACCGTCGGGCAAAACACACCCAACATCTTTACAAAGCCCTGGCGGACATTGATTTCATCTTCAATAACTATGGCGCGTACGGTGTTCATGCCTATGGATCAAATTGCAATGGCTGGCAAGTCGATAGCTACTGTTGTCCCTTCCATCTCATTCCCTTCTACTTGCAGCTTAAACTTGCGTTTCGAGATCGTTGACAAAATATGAAGTCGCTCTCGAGTAATGGTAGTCGCCAATGACTTTTTATTGGACTCCACATTTTGTGCGGGCACTTGCATACTAGAAAGGCCTCGGCCATTGTCTCGAATCTCCAGTTGGATCCGATCTTCCTTCCGATGTACGTAAACCCCTACTTTGCCATTTTCAATTTTATAGATCATCCCATGCTCGATGGCATTTTCTACAAAAGGCTGAGCAATTAAAGGTGGCACTCCTATCTCCTCAGGATTTATGGAAGGATCAATCACGATCTCATAGTCAAAGGTATTTTCAAAGCGAAGTTTTTGCAGGTCCAGGTAGTTACGTAGGGTGCTGATCTCATCGCCTAGGCTAATGAACTTCTCTCGACTATGTTCCAGTATTTGCCGCATCAGTGCTGCAAATTGAGAGAGGTATCGAATAGCGGTTGGTAAATCTTCCTTGTCATACAGGAAGTTCTGGATGGATCCGATAGAGTTAAATATAAAGTGTGGGTTCATTTGAAGCGATAGTAGCTTTTGCTCCATCTGATTGACCTCATTCAGAATGCGCATCTTACGCCGCTGCTGGAAGAAGTAGATCAATCCCGCCACCAATAGCCCCACTGCGATAGCGAGCAATAAATAACGCCCCTGCCGCTCCAACTGATTATCCTGCTCCAAATTTTGGATGCGTAAGGAGTTGATCTCGTTGTCTTGCTGCTCCTTTTCGTAGAGCGCTTCCAATTCAAGTATTCGTTGTTCCTTCTGCTGCGAATTAATGGTATCACGGTGAGCAACAAATTGCTGGTAGTACACCAGGGCAGAATCTGCCAGACCAACGCATTGATACAGTTCGGAAGCTGATTCCAGGAGCTGGCCACGATCGGTTAAGTTAATACCGGGGATGTAACTTTTAAACGCTTCAATATCTCGTATGGCAGCCGCTCGCTGCCCCGTTTCGCAATAGGCATTCGCCCGATAAGCATACGCAGCCATACTCACGTACACATTGTACCCTTGCCTTTGATCCATAGCCAAAATGGCGTCTGCATATTCAATCATCTTGTCGTGGCCATCCCGCAAAGACTCCATTTTCAACAAACTGGTATAGGCTCTGCTTAGGTAGAGCTCATTCTTGGCTTCACCAATTTCATTAATCGCTATTTGAAGAATACTATCGCCCTTGCCAAAGGATCCCACTTCCAGGTAGCTGTCGCCCAGGTTGATGAGCACATTTAGCTTGACTTCATCGCTAACCGGCCCCGAATAGCTCTCGCGCAAGGCGTTGGCTTGCTCCATATAGCTGACCCGCTTTTCCTTACCGCCTGTATACAGCTGGACGTTAGAAATATTATTGAGTATGCCAATTGCCTTGATGGTATCCTGTGCAGCCAAAGCACTCCGCAACCCCTCCTGATAAGCAATAAGCCCTTCCTCAAAACGGCCCATTAACATATTGATCGTTCCCTTACTCGCGCGGATTTCATAGATATCCGTCGTATCGCCGGAGGCAAGCTGAAATTCTTCACTCTTTTGCATTGCCTCTAACGCACCGGGGTAATCATTATCTCGCTGCCACAAAACGGAGCCCCATAAAGAATATACTTCCGCTAAACCGTAATCATAGTTCATGGATTCGGCAAGTTCTTGTGCCTGCTCCAGATAATGAACAGCCGAATCATAAGCTGCATATCGATTGTAAAATCCAGTGATAGTTAGAAGTGCCTTAATTCGCTCCTCTCCTTCTGTTTCGGAGAGTACTGTTTGTAGGCTATCTAAGATGGGCCCTTCCTGGGTAAAACCCTTTGCGGTAGCGAATAGGAGTAGGGAAAAAAGAAGAATTGCCCGGATAGACAGTTGCATAAGCCATCAATGTTTTGGTCTTACGAATTACCAGCAAATTAGCCTATTTCCATCGCTATTTGGCATAAGTGTAGGTCTTCTGGCCAAAAGTGCTAGGATTTTATTGATAAGTGTTTAACCAGAAAAACGGCTTTATCTCGTGCCCATTGCATCTTTAGCTCGGAGCGCCTATCTTTCTCGCATGAAATGGCTCACCTATGTTGCGCGCTTCTTGCTCCTATTATTTGGCTTACTATGCCTGGTAATATATTGGCCAAAAGGCAGTCTGGAGGAACAGCTACAACGCCACCAAGTACCGGCAATAGCCTATGGCATAATCGAAGACGGCAAACTCAATGAGTGGCAAGTTATTGGTGAATTGAGCGCAGGCGAACCCGCTCCCAACGATGCTATTTTCAATGTAGCCTCGGTAACTAAACCTGTTTTTGCCACCACCGTCCTCAAGCTTATTGCTGCCGGAGAATTGGAACTCGACGAACCGTTATATCCCTATTGGGTCGATCCGGACATCGTGGATGATCCTCGCCATCGACAGCTCGGATACTATTGAGCCATCAAGCTGGCTTTCCGAATTGGCGCTGGAATACCGAAACAGGTAAGTTGGCTTTTGAGTTTGACCCCGGTGCGCGCTATCAGTACTCGGGTGAAGGGTTTGAGTACTTACGTCTCGCGATAGAACTGAAGATGGGAAAATCTTGGTCAAGTCTAGCGGATTCGCTCATCTTCCAGCCGTTGAATATGCCTGATAGCCGGCTCATCTGGGACAGCCTCATGCCGGAGGATCGGTTTGCCAAATGGCATAATCGAGAAGGAGGACGCTACGAGACTCAGAAAAGAACCGATGCCGTCGCCTCAGATGACTTGATGACTACTGTAAGCGACTACACTCATTTTCTACAGCACATCATCAATGGTGCAGATCTACCATCGGAGTTATTCGCCGAGATGAGTAGCGCACAAGTAATGGTCAATGAACGTGCTGGCTATGGCCTAGGCTGGGAAGTAATTCCGAACATGAAGAATGGAGAATCTGCCCTAGTGCACGGTGGTGCAGACATGGGGGTAAGAACTCGAGTGGTGGTCATGCCAGAATCTGGCCAAGGCTTTATCGCCTTCACAAATAGCGATGGAGGACAGAAGTTGATTGATCGGTTGATGGTAGAACGGTTTGGGTCTGGGAAAGAACTTATTCGGAAGCTTTATGCGCCTGTGGTTTGGCGGATTATTTACCTGCCGTATACGCCGTTTTAACTCGCTTCATCGCGTCGGGGGACGCTTTGGAGCGCGTTGGGAGCGCGTTGGTTAAGGTTTTATTTATTTCAAACATTGGAAAGGACTCGTTACTAAATTATCTATGAAGACACTTATTACAGGGAGTAGCGGCTTTTTGGGGGAAGCGCTCATGATTAGAATGCGGGAGTTGGGAATGGAAGTTATTGGAACAGATATCCTTCCGGGGCCACAAACAGATGTAGTGGGTGATTTACGCGATCGTGCGCTCGTAGAACAGGTCATGGATGGGGTAAGTGCAGTTATTCATGCAGCAACGCTTCACAAACCACATATCGTCACCCACAGCAAAGAAGACTTCGTTGGAACTAATATTACCGGCACACTCCATCTATTGGAAGAAAGTGTGAAGCTAGGTGTAGAAGCATTTCTATTTACCAGCACCACCAGCACCTTTGGAGATGCAATGGCACCTAAAGAAGGAGAACCTGCCGTACTGGTAACGGAAGAGTTGATACCCAAGTCAAAAAACATCTATGGCGTAACGAAACTAGCTGCCGAAGATTTATGCCAGATCTTTCATCGCAACTATGGTTTGCCTTGTCTGATACTCCGTACCTCACGTTTTTTCCGAGAGGAAGATGACAATCCCAGTCTGCGAGGCACCTACGACGATGCTAACATCAAGGTGAATGAGCTTTTGTACCGACGGGCAGATATTGAAGACATTGTAGAATCCCATCTACTAGCTCTAGACAAAGCGAAGCACATTGGCTTTAGCAAATACATTATCAGCGCCACTAGCCCTTTCCAGGTAGAGGATCTGCCCATGCTCAACAAAGATGCAGCCGCAGTAGTGCGTAAGTATGTACCGTCTTTCCCGGAGATATTCCAGCAGTTAAACTGGCAGATGTTTCCAAATATCACCCGCGTTTACGTCAATGAAAAAGCCCGTAGGGAACTGAATTGGAAGCCCAAGTATGACTTTGCCGCTGCCTTGAACGCTTTGGTAAAGGGAGAGCCATATCAGAGTCCACTCACCTTTCAAGTAGCGCCCAAGCGATACCATGACGAGAAGTTCTCAGACGGTCCCTACCCTGTAAAATAGGGGATTCATTTACCGCCAGCCATCTATATACTAAACCACACTTTCATGCACCAAGACCAAAGGCCACAACTCTATTGGCAAGGACTACTAGCAATTGTTGCAGCCAAATTGCTGGTTCACACCTACGCACATAATATCTACGGCCTACACCGCGATGAATACCTCTACATCGCGGAAGGAGATCACTTGAGCTGGGGCTATCTGGAGGTGCCACCGATGATTGCTGTATTGGGTAAACTGGCTACGACTATACTGGGTAACAATCCCTTTGCCGTACGTTTCTTACCCATGTTAATTGGGGCTATCTCGATCTACCTTATTGGTATGATGGTGTGTGAAATGGGAGGTAAACGCTGGGCGCAACTGCTGGCCGCTGGAGCCTTTCTCTTCTCGCCCGCCTATTTGGGAAGTAACAACCTATTTCAACCCGTCAGCTTTAATCAATTCTGCTGGTTGCTTAGTGCCTATTGGGTTGTGCGTATCATTCGAACCGAGGAGCCACGATATTGGTACTACCTAGGGATTACTGCCGGCCTAGGCTTTCTCACCAAATATTCCATTGTTTTCTTTCTGCTTTCACTCGCAGGTGCCTTCTTTCTGACCCCAGAACGAAGGATGCTACGCTCGAAGCATCCGTACCTGGCCGTGGGTTTGGCCCTGCTTATTGCAGCACCCAACCTGTATTGGCAGCATGCTTATGACTGGCCCGTACTACGGCACATGCAAGAGCTAGCTCGCACGCAGCTGGTATACATGACACCGGCAGATTTTCTGCTACCGCAATTTCTATTTCACTGGAGTGGCGTCTTGGTTTGGATTGTAGGCCTGTGGGGGCTCATGCGGATACCGGTATTGAAGAAGTTCCGGGTATTAGGTTGGGCTTATGTTTTGGTACTCTTACTCCTATTGGCACTCAGTGGAAAAGCATATTACACGCTAGGGGCTTATGCCATGCTAATAGCCGCTGGAGCCGTAGTCTGGGAACAGTGGTTAGGGAAGCGTGCCCTGCTACTACTTCCCATCATATTGGTGCTCAACGCTGGTATTATCCCCTATGGCCTACCGCTGATGTCGGTAGAAAAAATGGAACAGTATTGTGCTTACATGAAAGACACCTATGGCGTTTCTGGTCCTTTACGCTGGGAAGACGGACAAGAACGAAGCATACCTCAAGATTTTTCGGACATGCACGGGTGGCAAGAACTCCCCGGCAAAGTAGCAGCATTTTACCATAGCCTACCGGATAGTGTGCGAAATAAGACGTTGCTCTACGGAGGAAGCTATGGCCATGCCGGCGTACTTAACTTCTATCGAGAAAAATATGATCTACCGGAGTGCTATAGCTTCAATTCCAGTTTTGTGATGTGGGTACCCGAAGACTTGAAATTTGAGTACCAAATCCAACTGGATGACCGTTGGCAAGATGGCTCCCCCTACTTTGAAGAAGTTCGACTAGTAGACACCATCGAACACCCACTAGCCCGAGATCCCGGTTATATTTTTTGGAAGAACGGTGCTAAGGAGGACCTGTCTCCTGTCTGGAAAGAAATAGTAATTGAGCAAAAGCGCGAAAACGGTATTTACCGGGAATAATTTCAGCCTGTAGAAACAAATCCTCATTCAATTCGTTACTTTTGCAACCATGTTGCAGAAGCAGTTACAAAAAAGACCATCTTATAGTCGCATATTAGCATTGCTAATATGCCTGGGTACTTTTTTGGTTGGACAGTATCAGCAGCAAATTGGGCACCAACTGGCCCATAGCCACAATCAAGAAACGCACCACAGTCCGGAACAAGAAGCGGATGCTTGCCATGTAAGTATTTTTCACGCAGGAGCTAGTGCTTCCTGCAGCCATCCAGCCCACATCAGCGAACAACACGAACAGTGCGATTGGTGCGATGCCTTCCTCAACTCTTTTTGGCCTTCCAGTGCTGTACAATTTCGAATCTCAAAAAGTAGTCTGACAGGGAAGAAATTTGCTTATGCACCACTGATGGACAAGGTGCGCTGGGTGCACACAAGAAATCGTGCACCACCAAGGGTGTAACACCTTAATATGCAGCTGAGCGCTGCCCTTCATTTATCCATTTTGATTTTAATTGATATTGATCCTTTCCAGGTTTAGGAAGTGCGAACCGAACAGGTGAGCACGACGCATGGAATGCGTAAGGGCTAGGGATAGCAGTGGCCGCCAGGAGCGGTTTAAACGGATAGCCCGACGCTGGCCCCACCGCCGGTGAGCGGCCAAAGCGGAGCCCCCGGAAAGTAGATCGACTATAAAATAATAAGACATGTTTCGTTATAAATTCCAATTCTTGTTTTTAGCAGTAGCTGTTCTTTCATTTGTAGCCTGTGATGATGATGATACCGTAGTGGAGCCAGAAGAAGAACTAATCACTACTGCAACTGTGACGTTGACTCCTCAAGGTGGTGGTACTACAGTAGTACTTAACTGGGTAGACCTAGACGGCGACGGTGGAAATGCACCTGTAATTACCGGAGGTACTTTAGCTGCAAACACTACCTACACTGGCGACATTCAGGTGCTGAACGAGAGTGAAACACCATCGGAAGACATCACTGAGGAAATCATGGACGAAGACGAAGAACACCAGTTCTTTTTCAGTGCTGCCGCAGGTTTGAACGTAACTACAGCCTATACTGATGCTGATGCTGACAACAATCCGATCGGTTTGGCATTTACATTGACAACAGGTGATGCAAGTAGCGGTGACTTCACGGTGACCCTTCGCCACGAGCCAGACAAAGGTGCTGCTGGTGTGAAGGATGGAGACATCACCAATGCAGGTGGCTCTACTGACGTAGAAGCTGCTTACCCAGTGACTATCCAGTAGGATTCCTCCTAATACCCCTATACTTGATTAAAATAATGCACCTGGCTCGAGCGAAAGTCTACCAAAGACGGAAGCCGGGCCAGGTCTTTCTTAGATACCTACTACCCCGAGAAACTACAAAAACGGATAAGAGCCTTACCTACTAGGCCTCCGATAATTGCCTTATGCTTCGTTCACTAATCCTGCCGGTACTGATCTTATCAATTGCAGCAAACCTGCACAGTCAATCTTGTACCATAACCTTAAGTGGACAGGTATTTGACGGTTCGCCAGATCATCCGCTGGAGTATGCGAACATCTACTTGGAAGAAGCTGAAGAAGGTGCCTACACCAACGAGGACGGCAGCTTTGAGCTACAAAATATTTGCCCCGGAGCTTACCACTTGCGAATAACTCACTTGGGCTGTCATCCGGAGCGCCTTTTTATTGAACTGCAGACAGATACGGTTATCCAGATTGCACTGGAACACCACGCTACTACATTGGAGCACGTAGAGGTGAGCGCCGAAGCGAACCAAAGTATTGGTCAAAGCAGCCAAGAACTAAGTCAGGAAGTACTGGAGCGCGATGCGGGCCAGAACCTGGGCAATATGGTAGAACAGATTGCGGGGCTTAGTGTAATACGCAACGGCAGCGGAATAAGTAAGCCCGTGATACATGGCCTGACAGGCAATCGAATAGCCATACTCAACAATGGTATCGTGCAAGCCGGCCAGCAATGGGGAGTAGACCATGCCCCGGAGATTGACCCCTTTACTGCTGATCGTATTAGTGTGATTAAGGGTGTGGAAAGCATTGCCTACGGCGGAAACACATTGGGAGGTGCCGTACTGGTAGAACCAGGCGACATCAGTAATGACCCTCATATACATGGAGCCGCCCAATACGTATTTGAAACCAATGGCCGGGGCCATACTTTGAGTACCCGTATAGAGAAAAGTGGCAAATGGGCCGACTGGCGCGTGGTGGGAACCTTTAAGCATAGTGGCGACCGCAACACTCCAGACTATTTCCTACGTAATACCGGTGTACGGGAACGCAACCTGGCTGCGATGGTACAAAAGGAGATAGACGGGAAGTGGTTTAACACCCTATACTATAGCTACTTTAACACCAACCTGGGCATACTACGCGGAGCACACATTGGTAGCACCACGGATCTAGCCAGTGCCATTGGACGAGCAGAACCGTTCTTCACCGAGCCCAATTTCACCTATGGTCTGGAGCAACCTCGCCAAGCCGTACAACACCACCTACTCAAATACAAGGGGAGTTATTATTTGACCTCCAACCAGCATATACAAGTAACCTATGCTGGACAACTGAACCAGCGCCAGGAGTTTGATGTACGAAGAGGAGGGCGATCAGACCGGCCCGCGTTAGATCTGGAGCTGTATAACCACTTTGTAGATGTCTTTTGGCAAAGTGAAGAAGGGAACTTCAAAACAAAAGTGGGTGCGCAGTTTAGGTTTACAGATAATGAAAACCAGGCCGGTACTGGCGTGCGACCACTCTTGCCAGATTATGAATTGATCAATCCGGCAGTTTATGCCATGATCAGCTCCGGCGAGCACAAAATACACCAATGGCAATTAGGTGGGCGGTACGATTTTGTGACCATGGACATCGCGGAAATCAGCCAGGATCTGCCCCGCCGCGTACTCCGGTTTAGTCATGATTTTCATAATTACTCCCTGGCAGCGGGCTGGCAATATCGTCCGGCTCCCCAGTGGCGAAGCAAGGTAAACATAGGTCTGGTACAACGCTCACCGGAGGTGAATGAACTCTATAGCATGGGGCTACACCAAGGCGTGGCTAGCATTGAGGAAGGAAGTTCTGACCTAGTACCAGAAACATCGGCGAAAGCCAGCTGGAGTAATACCTTAGAACTAAACGGCAACTTTATCGTAGACGCTACTGCCTACTATCAGCTAGTGAACGACTTCATCTACCTGCAACCTCAGGCAGAGAATCGACTGACGATACGCGGTGCGTTCCCGTTGTTCATTTATCAGCAAAACGATGCGCGATTGGCTGGATTGGACCTAAGCACCACCTGGCAGTGGAGTGACCACTGGGAATGGCAGAACCGATTTGCAATGGTTCGCGGGCGGGAACTCGACAATGATGTACCGCTAGTATATATGCCCTCAGACAACCTGCTTTCGACCCTATCCTTCACTGGTAAAGATGTTGGTTGGCTGGCTTCGCCGGAGCTTAGCCTCAGTGCCAACTATGTTTTTGAGCAGACGCGATTATTGCCCGAGCAAGATTTTCTGGCTCCACCACCTGCTTACTTCCTCTTGCATGCCAATGCTGGCGCCTCTTTTAATTGGGGAGGCAATACATTACACTTCACGGTAGTAGTCCGAAATCTCTTGAACGAGCGCTACCGTGACTACCTCAATCGACTCCGATACTATGCAGATGAGGAAGGGCGGAATGTGAGATTGAATGTACGGCTAGAGTTTTAGCATACGCATTGGAGCAGAAGATGTGCTCCTGCATTCCACCACAAGAATTTTGCGCACTTCAGGAACTATCCTTTAGAAGAATGCTGTTTTTTTCCGGAAATTGGCTTTGTAACAAAACGGAAAAACTAGCCCACCATGTCTAACTACCTTGAGATCAACCGAGCGTTTTGGAATCATCGTGCGGAGCAGCATTTTGATTCTGAGTTTTATGACAACCCCTCTTTTTTGGCCGGCCGAAACCCACTAAACCCCATTGAGATGGCTATTATTGGTGATGACTTGAGTGGTCAGAAAGCGCTTCACCTGATGTGCCATTTCGGTCAAGACACCTTGGCGCTGGAGCGCTTAGGTGCAGAAGCAACTGGGGTAGACCTTTCGGATACGGCTATTGAAAAAGCTCAACAACTACGTGACCAAGCAGGCCTAAAAGCGCGCTTCATCCGTAGCAATGTGCTGGAAGCCGACCAAAACGTAGATGGACAATATGACCTGGTGTTCAGTTCTTATGGCGCCGTAGGCTGGCTACCTGATCTAAGCAAATGGGGGCAGATCATAGCGCATTTCCTTAAACCCGGTGGTCGCTTTGTATTCGCAGAATTTCACCCGGTAGTGTGGATGTTTGACGACGACTTCACCCACTTCAAATATCCCTATTTCAACCTCGAAGGATACATAGAGGAAAGTCAAGGTTCTTATGCGGCTCCGGAAGATCAAAAAGCGCATAGCTCTGCCTATTGGAATCATAGCTTAGCGGATGTCTTCCAAGCACTATTGAACGCTGGCTTGACCATCACTCATTTCTCAGAATACGACTACTCTCCTTACGATTGCTTTAACCTTACCGTCCCTTGCCCCGGGGGATACCAGATTAAGGGGCACGAGGGCAAGATGCCTATGGTATTCGCGCTGGAGGCTAAGAAATTGTAAGTATGCTCAGAGAAGCCCTCAAAACTGACCAGGATGATCTGCTGGCCTTGCATCAAGCAGTAGCGGCCCACCCTGGCGGTGTAATCCGGACCTTGGCTGAAGTGACGCCTGCATACATTGAAGGTGTTTTGAGGAATAGTGTGGATAATGGTCTAATCCTAGTTCAGGAGGAGCAAGGCCGAGTAGTAGCAAGTATACATGCTTACACGCCGAGTATCCAGGCATTTCGGCACTTGCTGTCTGATTTAACTATAGTTGTCCATCCAGACTGGCAGGGCAAGGGTTTGGGTCGGCGGTTATTCACCCAATTTCTGAGTCAGGTGGAGGAGGGCTTTCCACACATTCTCCGAATAGAGTTGTTTGTAAGAATTACCAATACCCCAGCCATTCGCTTTTACGAATCGCTGGGGTTTCGGCAAGAAGGGGCGCAAAAGGACAAGATTCTGAATGCACAAGGACAATTGGAAACACCGGTAGCAATGGCCTGGTACAATCCAAATTTCGTCCAGTAAGCTCAGCTAACTTACTCCGTCTTGATGGCTTGTACCGGATTGGCTAAGGCCGCTCGCAAAGACTGCGTACTGATAGTCACAAAGGCAATGAGTAGCGTGACACCACCTACTAGTAGGAAAACCCAAGGGCCAAGGGTAATTCGATAGGCGAAGCCTTCTAACCATAAGTGCATACCATACCAGGCCAATGGCGCAGCAATAAGGGTGGCTAAAACCACCTGCCACAAAAAGCTGGCAGAAATCAGTTGTAGGATTTGAGTAACAGAAGCTCCGAGCACCTTGCGGATACCAATTTCTTTGGTGCGCTGCTGAACCTGATGGGTGACCAGACCAAGCAACCCTAAACAAGCGATGAAGATGGCAAGCCCGGTAAAGAGTACAAAGGCCTCACCGAAGCGAGTTTCCGTCTGGTACAATTGGTTGTAGGACTCATCCAGATAACGAAGATCATAGGGTATAGTCGGAAGAACTTCTTGCATCGTCTCTTGCAAATGAGCCAGGGCGGCCTCCTGCTGGTCACCACGAATTTTAACTGAAATCGCACCGTAGCGGGCGGTATATTCATTTCGGATCCGTATGAACATCGGCTCAATAGCGAGATCAAAAGGTTGAAAGTGGAAGTCGCGGACCACACCAATGACATGGCCTTCTTCGAATTGCTTACCGACAGCGTCATCCCCAGCCCATCCGAGGGCCTTCACTGCCGACTCATTTAGCAAGTAGGCGTTTGTCTTATCGGTTGGTTGATCTGGAGAGAAATTACGTCCAGCAACTAGTTCCATTTCGTAAAGATCAAGAAAACTGTAGTCCACCCAATTGCGATAGATAGGTACTTCTCGTTTATCGACATTACCCTCCCAGCTTCGGGCGATACCTTGGTTTTCTGAGTCCAACGGAACTTGGCTGGAAAAGGTCACATTCTCAATCCCTGAGTGCGCAAGCAACTCTGTCCGGAAAGTGCTCCCTTTCTCCAATACATCCTGATCGCGGAAAGGGATAAAGACAATCTGGTCCCGGTTATAGCCCAGATTCTTCTGCTGGATAAATTGCAGTTGCTGATAGATAATAATACTGCCAGAAGCCAACATGATTGCCGCCACAAACTGCCCTACAACCATCGCCTTGCCCAACAATGAACGCTTACCAGCTCCTTGAAAGGCCGTACCACGTATGGCCTGAATGGGTTCAGCGATGGAAGACAATATAGCTGGGTAAAGCCCTGCACCCAGCACTAGCAATGCCAAGAGTCCAATTGCGCCTAATAAGAGTTCGCCACTGCCCAACCACTGCAAGCCGATCTCCACTCCCATAAATTCGTTAAAGCCTGGAAGTAAATAGACACTTAAGCTCAACGCCAGCAATAGACTAGCTCCCACAATAATTAGGGATTCGGTAAAGAACTGTCCAACCAATTGCATGCGGCCGGCACCAAGAGTCTTTCGTACGCCCACTTCACGGAAGCGCTGCGAGGCACGAGCCGTAGTTAAGTTGATATAATTGATCAGCGCCAATAACAGAATGACAATAGCGATAGCACCCGCCAAATACATGTAACTCATGCTACTATTCGAACTGGTTTCCATATTCATGCGCGAACGCAAATGGATATCGGTTATCGGCTGCAGGAAATAGTGAGGAGAGAAAGAGAAATTCTCATAAAACGGCTTAGCAATATCAGACAGATAGTCCAGCTTCTCCGTGAATGCCAGATGATCATAACCTTCCGGCAAGACGATATAAGCCCGATAGTTATTACTGACCCACTTCCAACGCTCAGCATCATCAGGATATGGGCCGTAGTTCTCTAAGGCAGTGACGTAGTCAAAATCAAAGTGCTGATTCTTAGGTGGCGTCGCGATGGCGGCCCGGACGGTAGCTAGTTGATCATTATCCATCGCCATCGTCTTTCCCACTGGATCGTCGTCACCAAAGTATTTTTCTGCCATCCGCTGGGTAAGGACAACTTCTTCTGGATCGCGAAGTGCACCTTCGATGCTACCGTAGAGTACCTCGTGGTCAAAAACAGTGAAAAAGGCAGAATCGGCAAAAAGGCCCGTTTCGTACTGTGCCTCCTGTTCATCCAGAAAAAGAATATTGGCAAAAGAAATAGTGGTACCGGTTTCTACCTCCGGGAAATCCTCCAGCAAGGTGGGTACCATAACACAAGGAGACAGGGCAAATTCATCCGTTCCCTGAAACATATTTCCTTCCTGCCGCTGTACCACGCGATAGATACGATCAGACTTTGAGTGCTGTTGATCATAGCTACTCTCGTATTGGATATACATGGTAATAAGCAGGAAACAAGTAAGCCCCACGGTCATTCCCGTAAGGTTAAGGGCAGCATATCGCTTGTTTTTCAACAAGCTACGCCAGGCAATTTTCCAATGGCTGCTAAACATAAAAAATGGATTCAAGTCGGTGATTAAATCAGAGCGGATGGCAAAGGGGCGAAGGTAATTGAGTACCTGACGCCAGTATTGCCAGTTGGCCTGTTGGGCAGTACCTCGCTCTAGGGTGAGTTCGTATTTTTCTTCTAGGTCGCCTATTACTTCCTCGAGTAGCTCCTGCTTGAGGAACCAGTTGAGAAAACGAAAGGCGAGTCGGGGTGGTCTTGGATCGGCGGACATGGTGATCGGGAATTAGATGGACTAGATGATATCAAGTGAGAAGCCAGGAAATTGCTGCCAAAGCGACATCCGTAGATCGCGGGCTTCTCGGAGCACCTGCTCACCGCAGGCCGTGATTTCATAAATGCGCTTGCGGCGCCCCCCCCTACTCGCAGTTGGTTGGCCCATACTGGATGTCAAAAAGCCTTTATCAGACATCCGGCTCAAACTGGAGTGTACCGCTCCAATGGATACTGAGCGGCCAGTCTGTTGTTCGAATTCCTCCGCGATCTTGAACGCGTAGGCTTGATCGCCGAGAATACCTACCAGTAGCAGTACAACTTCTTCAAATTCGCCTAATTTCGTCTCTTTCATTCTTATATCCTTCTAAAATGTAGATCTAATATAGGGGATTTATTCTACATTTTAGAAACTAATCTACAAAATGGGTCTCATGACAGATAAACGTCAATGCAACTTATGGCTATCTACTATCTTTAGTATCTACAAAACCCTCAATATTATGCGCATTATTACTCTCTCTATTCTTGTACTTACCATTAGTTCACAGGTTTTTGCTCAGGACGCTTATCAGCTCTTCCGAGCGGATGTTCAGTATATCTATCGACATCAGTTACCCGCTAATGAGGTTACCTCTCCCCTACTCGGCATCCGGGTGGGTGAGTCACCTTGCCAAACCACCTATGAGTCGGTCCTACCGGATTTTCTAAACGACGCCCTTGACTGTGGCGTTCGAGTTCCCGCTTTTCCCGGTAGCGAAATTTGCCGCGAAGGGGCTATGACCAGACTCAACTTACAGTCAGATGAAGACCCGCTCTGGCTGGAGCTCCAGACCGATGCTCCAGTGGGTACACAGTGGCTCGCTGCCATAACTTCAGACTCTGTATTTGCTCAGGTAACTGCAGTGGAGTCTGCTGAATTCCTGGGATTGACCGACAGTGTAAAAACCATTGAGTTCTACAGTAGGGACGAACAAGGCAATTTGACGCCAATCTATGATTCTGCCCCCCTTCGCATAAGCAAGAATTATGGCCTCATCAAGGGGGTTTTCCTCCATTGGTTAGGTACTGATCTAGGCGGCATTGAACTGGTTGGTATGAGTGAGCCAGAAGTAGGTATTCAAAATCCGGATCGGGCTAGCATCTTTAACCTGAGTGTTGGAGATGAATTTCACTGGTCTACCATCAATACGGAGATATTTCCGGAAGGTGGCTTTGAACACACCTATACTGAAGAACAGGCCATATTAACCGAACAATACTGGACTACTGGCAATGAAGAGCGCATCTACGTTTTCACGAAAGACGTGAAGACCTATTTCGTAGGTCCAGAATCGGCTACTGATACGTTGTACGAGGCAGGTGTACAGGACATTGTCAGAATTAATTGGGATCAGCACGCCTGGCTTGATGCACAGCCCGGCACCTTAATTGACGAAGAAAGTCAGGTAGTGGTACTAAATAACCCCAGCTTGTGTGATTTGCCCGCCAAACAACTTGGCAATGAACTATTCCTATTTGATGAAGAATGTATTGGCCTTGTTATAGACTTGGGCCCCGGAGATTTTTTCTATGAGGGGCTTGCCGGTCCGTTCTTCGCGAATGTCTTCATTCTTGGTTTCCAATACCGGGTTCTAGAATACGCCCGACTACAAAACGGTACGGGCTGCGGAACTCCGTTTGATTTCATCGTAAGCACTGATGACCCGGTCGGTGATATCCCGCTGCAAGCATGGCCTAACCCAGCCAGTGAGGTCTTGAATTTAAGTTGCCCAGCAGAAAGTGGTCTATTTGAGTATCAAATCATGAATGGACATGGTCAGATTCTCCGAGAAACCACGGATATTCAATTCCCTGTATCAATTGATCTGGCAGATCTCCCCGCTGGCGTATATTGGGTGACGATCACGAACTCAGATGGTCAACTCCGTTCTAGAGTTCCGTTCGTCAAACAATAATGGATTCATGAAGAAACTCTTGCTCGGGCTGGTGGCCCTCCTTTTGCTCAGCTATATCGGACTCGCTTATTACTTTTCTAGCTTAGTGATTCATCCCCCTAGACGGGATAATGTCGAAGTTCGGGGCTTAATGCAAACGCGGGCAGGGATTGATATCCATACCTATCGGGATCAGATGCCTAGCGGTGAAGATTTCACTGTATCTACTTCCGATGGTGAAGTTGAGCTGGCTGGCACCTACTTTGGTCAGGATACCAACCGCTGTGCTGTTATCATTGCTCATGGGTACGGTAGTACGCGTATCAGTATGACGAAGTATGCGCCCATCTTCTTCGAATGCGGTTGTGATGTTGTTCTGTATGATCATCGGGGCCATGGTGAAAGCGGTGGAGAACACGGTACGGGCGGTGTGCTGGAAGCCGAAGACTTACATAGTATTACGGAGTGGACCGAAGAAAGGACTCAACTCAGTCGGCAGCAAATCGGTTGGATGGGTGAATCCTGGGGTGGTTCTACCGTACTGCAAGCTGGAGCGACTGGAGATGATGTAGCTTTCATCATCGCAGAATCAAGCTTTCAAGACTGGGAGTCGGCCGTATTTGAAAGAGCCAAACGCCAGTATGGCAACTGGATAGCCTATATGAAGTCCGCAGTCTTCAGCTTAGTGAGTTGGAGAACTGGAATTGATGCTTGGGGATCAAGCCCCCTGTCGAAGGCTCCGGACATCTCCGAGCCAACCCTCATTCTGCACTCCAAATCAGATGCCTTAACGGCTTCAGAACAATCTGTGAATATTGCAGCTGCCCTACCGGCAGCGACGAGTAAATTCCACCACCTTGATTGGGGATCAAGCCATGGCAACAACATCTTTACCAAACCATCGGACTACCGAACGCTACTGCTAGATTTCATCACAGAGTTCGTTCCAACATGGCCTGGCTGCCAGGAAGAAAACGAAGAAGATCCAGAAGTGGTAGAATAAACAGAGCTCCTACTTTCAGCCCAAAACTAAAGAAGCCCTACATCCAATCCTGTAGGGCTTCTTTGTTACTACCAAAACAGTAGTGGAGGTAAGCTTAGTTACAACCTAAATCTTCTTGAGAGATAAGGTCATTGTTCGGAAAGCAATTACCCGATAGAACGCTCTCTGGCACATAGCGATCGAAATTAGGATCGTAAAGGCCGTTAGCGATAAACTCCGTCAAGTCTTCCATTTCTTGATCAGAAAGGTTCAGTGGGTGGAAGAACGGAGAAATGTTGTCAGGATGAACACGTGGGTTTTCAGGAATACCGTCGTTGAAGTACTCAACAACATCACGAAGGCTTTGGCGGCTACTTCCGTGGAAATAGAACCCTGCGTGCTTAAGGTTGTACAGCTGAGGTACTTTGAAGGCAAACATATCTTCAACACGCTGAGTGAATCCTCCACGGCCTAAGTTACGTTCGTCATCCTCACCTGTGGCCAAGCCACCTACATCACACAGGTCGTTTACACCTACAGCGTGGAACGTATTTCCATTAAGTGCTGGACCATTGTGACAGCGGTAACAACCCGCGTCGCTGAAGAATAGTAGTGCACCGCGCTTCATCTGCTCGGTCATCGCCAAATCATCACCACGCAACCACTCCTGATACGGAGCTTCATATGGCATGATCGTACGGATATAGGCAGATAGGGCAAAACTCATGGCCTCACGACCGTAGCGAGCATTCTCTGGCCAATCGTAGAAAGCTGCATCGAATAGCTCACGATAGCCCATATTGTCCAATAGATTCTCATCTACTCGCATGCGGTGGGTCACCGTGCCTTCAATATTTTGTGCTTCCAGACCATCTAGTCCGGTATGATTTACTTCTGTAGCATGGTCAACAACACCCCACAGGTGCTCTGTACCCTCATTGTTGAAACGGGCACCAAAGCGGCCAGCCCACATAGAGTTTTGTACATAAGCAACACCAACCATACTTAATGGGCGGGCGCCCTGGGCGTCAATTTCATCCTCTGTATAATCGTCGCGCATATTGCGGTCCTCACCATTCAACCCGAATCCTTCCGCACCGTCAGCGATCCCCTGGGAATTACCAGGCGTAAAACCGGCTGAAGGAATATGGCAAGTGGCGCAAGAGAAAGTCTGCATGCCAGTCTCGTTCACGGCATCGATACCTAATGCTGTTTCAAAGAACAACATCTTGCCCAGCTCCACCTTCTCAGGCGTCAATGGATTACCAATACCGGCAGGAACATTTGCTAAATCTTGGTGATGTGGGACCTGGTAATAGTCCATAGAACCATCAGGTGCCAAGCGGCGCATGGTTCGGCGCAGGTCGGCGTCGATAGGGTCAGCAGTTTGTTCGCTAGCACAACCAGATGCTAATAAAACTGCGATGGCTAATAAGTGTACTGTTCGTCTCAACATGGGATTCAACATTCTCAATCGCAATATGCCAGAAAACTGGCTTCGTCTATTAATTGCAGGAAAAAGGAAAATATTACCTCTAGGGAGCAATTAAATTGTACAGGGTAGAAGATCAAATGGTGGAGCGCCCTGCTAAGTTTTCTTCTAGCGGACGCTCCATAACCTCTCAAAGCTCAAGTAGGGTTGTTGCTCTTATGAGAGTATACGTCGCACCCTTTTTAGGGTTACGGTCAAAGGTAATTTTTTTTAATACCGACAGAGGTGACTTTCGTCAACGCAAACTGCCTTACCTTTGTTAGTGTAAATACCGCACAATACCCCTTAGTTGGTATTTAGACTACTCTCAGGCCTTAAAGGTACAAATTATCATTGTTTCGAATACATGAAAGCACTCGCAGATTTACTGAAAGAACGCATTTTGGTGCTAGACGGCGCTATGGGCACGATGATCCAACGTCACAAGTTAGACGAGGCCGCATTCCGCGGAGAACGTTTGGCCAATTGGCACCAGGACATGAAAGGCAACAACGATATCCTATGCCTTACGCAGCCGCAAATCATTGAGGACATTCACCGGGAATACCTCGCTGCTGGCGCTGATATTCTGGAGACCAACACCTTCAATTCAACCAGCATTTCTCAGGCCGATTACGGGACCGAGGAATACGTCTACGAGCTGAACAAGGCTGCTGCTGAACTAGCTCGCCGGGCTACCGATGACTACACTCAGCAAGACCCAAGCCGCCCTCGGTTTGTGGCAGGTGCCATTGGCCCTTTGAATAAGACTTTATCGCTTTCTCCAGACGTCAACGACCCGGGTTATCGGGCCGTGACTTTTGACGAAGTTGTGGAGTCCTACAGTGAGCAGATCAATGGTTTGCTGGACGGTGGCGCCCATATCCTGCTGGTGGAAACGATTTTTGATACGCTCAATGCCAAGGCCGCTCTATTTGCCATTGAGACCATTTTTGCCGAACGTGGTCAACGCTGGCCGATCATCATTTCTGGCACCATTACGGATGCCAGTGGTCGAACACTCTCCGGACAAACGGTGGAGTCGTTTTGGATCTCTGTGATGCACGCCCAGCCGCTCTGTATCGGTCTCAACTGTGCACTGGGAGCGGAAGAAATGCGCCCCCACTTGCAGGCACTCTCTAAGGTGGCATCCTGCGCGGTACACGCTTACCCCAATGCGGGTCTACCTAATGAATTCGGAGAATACGACCAGGATCCGGAAATCATGCAGGACTATATTCGGGACTTTGCTTCCAGTGGCTTCGTAAACCTTATCGGAGGGTGCTGTGGTACTACACCTGAGCATATCGCTGCCATGGCCAAAGCGGTAGAAGATCTACCCATCCGCCAACCGGCACCTAAGTCGGAATATACGATGCTGAGTGGCTTGGAGCCATTGATCATCCGTCCAGAAACCAACTTTGTCAATGTGGGGGAAAGAACCAATGTGACTGGTTCCCGCAAATTTGCTCGCCTGATCAAAAATGGCGACCTATCCGAAGCACTAGATGTAGCTCGCCATCAGGTAGAAGGAGGTGCTCAGATCATTGACGTAAACATGGACGAGGGCCTACTTGATAGTAAAGCAGCCATGATCAACTTCCTAAATCTGGTAATGGCCGAACCGGATATCGCCAAGTTGCCAATCATGATCGACTCCTCTAAGTGGGAAGTGATCGAAGCCGGCTTAAAAACGGTACAGGGCAAGTGTGTGGTTAACTCCATTAGCCTAAAGGAAGGTGAAGAAGAGTTTATCCGCCAAGCCAGCCTCGTGCGCCGTTACGGAGCAGCAGCGGTTGTCATGGCCTTTGATGAGGATGGCCAAGCTGATACTATCGAGCGCAAAGTAGAAATCTGTGAACGCGCCTACCGTATTCTGGTAGACGTCGTTGGTTTACCTGCTCAAGACATCATATTTGACCCTAACATTTTTGCGGTAGCTACTGGCATCGAAGAGCACAACGAGTATGCAATCAACTTCATTGAAGCTACCCGCCAGATCAAAGAACGCTGTCCTGGCGCTAAGATCAGTGGAGGTGTTAGTAATGTCTCTTTTTCCTACCGCGGAAATAATGTAGTACGCGAGGCGATGCACGCTGCCTTTTTATACCACGCCATCAAAGCTGGTATGGATATGGGTATCGTAAATGCCGGGATGATTGAGGTGTATGAGGATATTCCAGAAGAATTACTAACCCGTGTTGAAGATGTACTCTTCAATCGTCGGGATGATGCTACGGAGCGCCTCACCGAATTTGCTGAGCAAGTAAAAGGCGATGGCGGACGCCAGATCAAACGCGACCTCAGCTGGCGCGAAGGCACGGTGCAGGAGCGATTGACACACTCGCTCGTTAAGGGAATCACCGAATACATCGAAGAGGATACTGAGGAAGCTCGTCAGAATTACGATCGCCCATTACAGGTGATTGAAGGACCACTCATGGACGGTATGAACGTTGTGGGTGACCTCTTTGGCTCCGGTAAGATGTTCCTACCACAGGTGGTGAAGAGTGCTCGGGTAATGAAGAAGTCTGTAGCCTACTTAACGCCTTACATCGAAGAAGAAAAGGCAGCCGGCAGCGGAAGCTCAAAGGGAAAGATTCTTTTAGCTACCGTAAAAGGCGACGTACACGATATTGGTAAGAACATTGTTGGCGTGGTACTCGCTTGTAACAATTATGAGATCGTTGACCTTGGCGTGATGGTTCCTGCCGATAAGATTCTAAAGGCTGCCCGCGAACATCAAGTAGATCTGATTGGCCTCAGTGGCCTGATCACGCCAAGCTTGGACGAGATGGTATTCCTCGCCCAAGAGATGCAACGCCAGGAATTCAAGCTACCGCTGCTAATCGGCGGGGCAACCACATCGAAAACGCATACTGCTGTAAAAATCGAGCCCGAATACAAAGGGCCTGTAGTGCATGTATTGGATGCCTCACGTGCAGTGGCTGTTGCCAGTTCTCTACTAGGTGAAGATGAGGACCAACGCAGCAACTTTGTCTTGGACACACAGGCGGATTACCAACGTATTCGTGATCACCGTGCTGGCCGGACCAGCCATAAGAAATACCATAGCATTGAGGCGGCCCGTGCCAACAAATTACAGTTGGATTGGGAGGACTATACACCACCCGTTCCGCAAGCACTGGGCGTACAAGTTTTCGATCAAGTCGATTTGGAACCATTGACGGAATACATCGATTGGACACCATTCTTTAGCTCCTGGCAACTTGCCGGTAAATTTCCGGCTATTCTGGAAGATGAGATCGTAGGTGAGGAAGCGAAGAAGCTGTACAATGATGCCCGCTCCATGCTCCGCCAAATCATCGATGAGAAATGGCTAACTGCAAAAGCAGTGATCGGTCTTTTCCCGGCCAACACGGTTGCGGATGATGACATCGCCATTTACAGCGACGATTCAAGGAGCGAGACCAGCCTCACCCTACATCACCTACGACAACAAGCGCAGAAAGCTGTAGGACGTCCTAATCTATGCCTGACCGACTATCTAGCTCCAGCTGATAGTGGCAAAGGAGACTACCTCGGTGCTTTCGCCGTAACGGCAGGCATTGGGATAGAAGAGCATATTGCCCGTTTCGAAGCGCAGCAGGATGACTACAATGCTATTTTGCTCAAAGCTTTAGCTGATCGCCTGGCAGAAGCCATGGCTGAATACATGCACGCTCAGGTGCGTACGAAGCACTGGGGGTACGCTCAAGACGAAGCGCTGGACAATAACGCCTTGATCGCAGAGAAGTATCGGGGCATACGCCCTGCTCCTGGCTACCCTGCCTGCCCAGAACACACCGAGAAAGGCTTGCTTTGGGAATTACTTTCCGCGGAAGAACACATTGGCATTCGCCTAACAGAAAGTTATGCGATGTATCCGGCTGCTAGTGTGAGTGGTTGGTACTTTGCTCATCCGGAAGCCCGATACTTTGCTGTACGTGGCGTACAAGATGACCAGGTAGCGGATTATGCGCAACGCAAAGGCATGAGCCTAGAGGAGGCCGAGCGGTGGTTAGCTCCTATTCGGGAATGAGGATTGGTTAGAAGGTTTGATGGTTGGTAGGTTTGATGGTTAGAAGGTTGGATAGTTAGAGGATTTGATGGTTTATTGGGGTGGCAAAGATCACCGGATGTTGTGCATAATAATCCGATCTTGCGGCCGCAAAAAACAGAATAACCTGACCATGAACACCACCACAAAAGTAACGCTGACACTCCTGCTAGTTTTCGTACTCGGCATTGCGTGTAGCGAAGAGCAAACAGAAAGCCCACAAGTAGAACAAGGCATTCAACAACCCATTAATCCTAATGGTGATAGTGAATTGGCCCTCTTAATGCGGGCGATGTACGACGAGGCGCGGCGCATTAAACAGCAGGTGGCTAACGGTGAGCCCGTTACCATCACTCTTGATCATGAGGCGATCCTCACTGCCCACGCCACAGAGCCGGATAAAGCTGCTTCGGAAACATTTAAATCCTTTGCGGCTTCTTACCTACAGACCATTGAAGAGCTTAAGGTTGCTCCGCCAGAGCGGCGCGTTAACATCTATGATCAAATGGTCAGCACCTGCATGGGGTGCCATCAGATGTTATGCCCAGGGCCAATGGCAAGGATTCGACATCTTCAGTAAAGCAGGAAATAGGGCGGAATCAATAAAGCCTGAAAATGACTAATGCTCATTCATCGCATTGGTGATTTTCAGGCTTGTAAGATTATACCTCTATTTAGGTGGTCACTATAGTTCTATCAATAGATCAAAGTACTGTTTGGCGGTGAGGCCACATTCATCTACTTCGAGCAAACCACTCACTTTGAGTTGGTCTCCAGGTAGCATTGTCACATCTTTTGAGTAGGCTAATGTCACCACACCGTAGCCACAATCATTACACTCATAGGAATTCGTGATTTCACCGTTGGGATGGGTGTCATAGGCATTGGGTTCTGATACCGTCAACGGAACATCACAAAGGATATGAATATTGCCATTCACCTCCATTTCTAGATCGGCAAAATCAACAAGATCCGCAACGGGATCGCCACCCGCCTTATAGCATCGAAGGACAGACTGCACATAATGAAATTGCTGGTGGTTAAACATATTCAGGTACACATGGAGGGTATACTCCGTGCCGCAAACATCAAAATGGTAAAAACGATCAAGGTAGGCGTCATCTAGGCAGGCATTGTCATTTTTTTCGAGTGTGGGTTCAGATGCGGTGTCCAGAAGAATGGGTTCTTTTTCGCAACTCAATAAGGTAAGTGTCAATAGGGATGTAATGAAAATCAGATGTTTCATAAGAAATTAGGTTACTAAGATAATTTAAATGCTTACTGAAATGAGGTCTGAAAAGCAGTACTACTAATCAGCCTGTAAGGTTCGACAGCAAGTTTACGGCAAGACAAAACAGAGGGTAAAAAAAGCAGGTTGTCATAAGGTAAGCAACCGATAAAACGGAGGTATACAAAAGGTAAGCGAAGCTACACCAACGCAGCATAAACAATTGAAAACAAACACATTAAACCTCAACCTCAAAAGAACATCAATTCTCAACACGAATCGACAAAGGTGAGCACACGGGCTGTATCCTTCCAAAGAAAGGAGGAAGCTAGAAAGGCAAAAGCAGACAAAATCCACTTGAGCAATTGACCTTGAATCAAGAAATCAGCGCACCCTGAATCATGCTGCGGGATCGCTACTTCTCACTCACAAAGTGGAACTGGATTTCAGGGTGGTTATCCTGGGCCATCTTGAGGCTCCAAGAACTTTCTGCCAGATAGACCACTTCGCCTGTCTTATCGCGACCTAGATCGCGCTTACGGCGTTGGAGGAATTCCTTCATGGCAGCCTCATCATCCGAAGTAATCCAGCAGGCTTTGTAGAGGTTGAGTGGCTCGTAACGGCACTTGGCGCCGTATTCATTCTCCAGACGATACTGGATCACATCAAACTGGAGTGCACCTACAGTACCGATGATCTTGGCTTGATCAAAGTCGCGAATAAAGAGCTGGGCAACCCCCTCATCCATCAATTGATCAAGGCCTTTATTGAGTTGCTTGGTCTTCATCGGATCGGCATTGACAACCACGCGAAACTGCTCAGGACTAAAGCGAGGGATACCTTTAAAGTGGAGCTCCTCCCCTTCCGTCAATGAATCACCGATCTTGAAGTTGCCGGAATCATATAGACCTACCACATCACCAGGATATGCTTCTTCTACAACGGTCTTCTTCGAAGCCATGAAGCTCGTAGGGTTGCTAAACTTGATCTTCTTCCCTTGGCGAACGTGCAGGTAATTGGTATTGCGCTCAAAAGTACCAGAACAGATACGTAAGAATGCAATCCGGTCGCGGTGACGCGGATCCATATTAGCGTGGATCTTGAAGACAAAGCCCGAGAATTTCTTGTCGGTGGGAGAATTTCTCTTCCTCTGGGCGCACCAGGCGCTCTTCTGTTGGGCGTGGTAGTGGCGTTGGAGCGATATCTACGAAGCAATCCAAGAGCTCCTTCACACCGAAGTTATTTACCGCCGAGCCAAAGAAAACCGGGCTCAGATCTCCATCTAAATATTCCTGCTTCTCAAAGGGTGGATATACCTCATTGATCATGGTCACCTCTTCACGAAGCTCCTCGGCTGCGTCTTCTCCTACCAGTTTATCCAATTCAGGATCATCCAGGTTGTCAAATTCAATCACCTCTTCTGGGCGGCCTTGCTTATTATCCGGACGGAAGATGACCAGGCGTTGCTCGAATAGATTGTATACACCCTGGAAGCGGTCGCCCATTCCGATAGGCCAGCTTAACGGACGCGCATTGAGGTGAAGCTTCTGCTCGATTTCATCAATCAAATCAAAGGCTTCTTTACCTGGGCGGTCCATCTTATTCACAAAAACAATGACCGGTGTTTTGCGCATACGGCACACCTCTACCAGTTTCTCGGTCTGTTCCTCCACCCCCTTGGCAACGTCGATTACCACAATCACAGAATCCACGGCAGTGAGGGTACGGTAGGTATCTTCCGCAAAGTCTTTGTGACCAGGTGTATCCAGAATATTGATCTGGAGATCACGGTACTCAAAGGCCATAACCGAGGTGGCAACCGAAATACCGCGTTGGCGTTCGATCTCCATAAAGTCGGAGGTGGTACTCTTCTTGATCTTGTTGCTTTTTACCGCCCCCGCAGTTTGAATGGCGCCCCCGAAAAGGAGCAGCTTTTCCGTAAGGGTGGTCTTACCTGCATCCGGGTGGGCAACAATACCGAAAGTACGACGCTTGCTTAGTTCTTTGAGGAAGTTACTCATGAAGTCGAAAGTCCTTGTTTTTGCGGCCGCAAAGATACGGCTTTGCCGGGAGACTATTGATAAACCGTCAATTAGCTTTACGGAAAAGACAATCTTCAATACACGAAAGGAAGTTCTAATTACTACATTAGTAGATCACTTGATTTACACACGTAGTCCAGGCATCCGGGTTATGAAGCACACTGTATCCTATCAGTCCCATCAAATTGCGGCCTATTCTGAAGGTGAAGGCGATGTTCTCCTATTACTTCATGGCTGGCCCACCAATGCTCAATTGTGGGAAGCGCAGGTCGATACCCTCAAACAAACGCATCGAGTCATTACGCTTGATTGGTTAGGGTTTGGCGCCTCTGACAAACCTGCTAGTCATCACTACACCTTTACGGATCAAAAGGAGCAGCTCAATACCGTTATTTCAGCGCTTGTGCCACCTGATCAAAAGGTCACTTTAGTAGGGCACGATATTGGCGGACCTCCAACGATCCTCTGGGCAAGTGAAAACCCCAATCGGGTGGCGCGACTGATTCTGTTGAACACCATCCTATATCCCTTCAAGACACCGCTCGATGCTTTTAGTGAGGTGATTCTGAGCACACCCATTCTTCGGGATATTTTCGTCAGCCCATTGGGGCTTCGTTTGGTGATGCAAACCAACACCCGACAAAGTGGCAAGGAACTGCAGCAAAAGATTCGAGCGATTCTAAGGCCTTACACTCAGGCTCCCGCCCGCCACAAAAGGCAAACCCTGGTAAGCCCTATGCACCACGGCCGGAAAGATGAAATTCTAACGATTAATCAGAAATTTCGGGAGCTGAAAGCAGAGAAGCATCTGATCATCGCTAAGAAGGACCCATTGTGCTACGCCCATATCAAACGCCTTAGTGAAGAGAATCCGGATGTGCCAACACATTACTTAGATAACTGTGGGCACTTTATGCCGATTGATCGTCCGGAGGCTTTGACACGAGCACTGAAATCCATTTTAAGCGCTGACTAAGGGTTATCCAAACCTTTTCCCGGTTTATCGGTTTCTAGAATAAATGTAACTACATACATTATGGCCACTTCTCCTGTTCTACGAATCCAACCATTGGGCTTTCCCTGGAAAACGCAAGATCCTTTCCTCTTCTGTGTCTATCATGCAGATGACTATCCGGAGGGCAATGCCGATATGGGACCTAATGCTTCTTTGGCAGGAAGAAACCTAGGACTGGACTTCACCATCAAAGATGGTTGGCGCATGTACCACGGGCAAACTGTTCCAGGATTCCCAGCACACCCGCACTGCGGCTTTGAAACAGTGACAATTGTGCAGAAAGGATTAGTGGATCATTCCGACTCTCTTGGCGCCACCGCCCGTTTTGGACATGGTGATGTACAGTGGATCACAACTGGTAAGGGCTTACAGCACTCAGAGATGTTTCCCCTGGTAAAACAGGACGAACCTAATCCACTTGTCTTGTTCCAAATCTGGTTAAACCTACCACGCGTAGCCAAATCCGCTACCCCTTACTTTAAGATGTTGTGGGCAGATAGTATTCCAACGGTAGACATGACCGATGCTAATGGAAAGAAGATTAGTGTGGACCTCATCGCTGGCCAATTGGGAGAACATACAGCCCCCACTCCAACTCCTGACTCTTGGGCAGCTAACCCCGCCAACGAACTCGCCATGTTTGCTATCCGTTTGGAAGCAGGTGCAGAATGGACACTGCCGCTAGCTAGCGCAGCGGCCAATCGTTCCTTGTACCTGTATGAAGGCAGCAACGTTCAGATAGCCGATCATAACCTGCAAGTAGAACAAGGCGCTGAGCTGGACGCTAGCCGAGAAACCACCATCATCAATGGTGATACGGATGCCAAGCTCCTGCTCCTACAAGGACGCCCCATTGGCGAGCCGGTAGTTCAACACGGCCCCTTTGTGATGAACACCCAAGCTGAAATCTATGAAGCCTTCCAGGAGTTCCAGCGTACGCAGTTTGGTGGTTGGCCCTATGATAGTTCAGCACCCGTACACAGCCGTAAACTAGGGCGCTATGCCAAATTCCCTGATGGAAGTGTAGAGGAGCCAGCGTAATCGCGAGACCAATGATTTCCTGACGCTTAAGAGCCACCATAAAGGGCTTTTACAATAAAAGAACCCTTCTCAACCGGATCGGTGGGAAGGGCCCAAACGTTACTGAATTACTACACCTTTTTAATATCACTTGAAAAGTAATCATCGATTTTCTAGTGCCTTTCAAAAAGCGAAATCACTTAAAATGAATCGCTCTTTTCACTTTTAGAAAGCCAAAATCGATTAATTAATTTTTCGGCGATAGTTACTCTCATTTGGTCAAGTAGTTCATTGTGTTGGAACTACTTATTTTCTATTTAGGGTTATTAATTGGCGTCGATGACTTCGCCGCTACCAGTGATAGATACATCAAGGGTTGGTTGGCCTTTGTAGAAGACATCACCGCTACCGGTAATGCGTACATCGAGGCGATCAGATGCACGAACCTCAGCATCTCCACTGCCAGAGATATTGATATCTGCTTCACGGACGGCCAGGTCAAAGCCACGGAGATCACCGCTACCGGTAATATTCAAATCCAATTCGTCTGCTTCTCCTTCCAGAATCACTTTACCAGAACCTGAGATATCTACTTCTACATCATCAGAAAGAAGGCCAAGGTCCATTTCACCAGAACCACTAATGCGGAGTTCAATATCGCCACCGCCATCAAAAACATTGGTGCTTAAAACTTCTCCAGAACCGCTAATCTTAACCATGCGCAGGTTTGGAACAGTAATAAAGAAGGTGAGATCATCTACGTCACGTACACAGTCTACAGTGCGGATGGTCCAAATGCCATCGCGTACATCAAGGTCGAGTTCATCGAAAATGTCTGACTTACCTTCTACGGTAATCAGCTGCTCAGGTCCTTGGGTAAGCTCAACGCGAGCGTCCATGGCCAACTCAATGCCATCTATGTCTTCCAATTCTAGATCTATAGTAGTGACAGGACCATCGGCATCGATACAACCGAATAAGCCATCGTCATCGTTGATATCTACAAAACAGCCAGTAAGCAGTAATGATCCGCCCATCATTAGGGCAAAAAGGAATTTCATCTTTTTCATAGGTTTAAAATTTTTCAGCAGCGTCGCATATTGCAGAAAATTTTCTGCACCTATGTAAACGCTACGCTCTCACATGATTTTCTTTAATCGTCCCCTTACGCGGACTTGCGATTAAACAATATCATGCTCGTTTCATTTATCAAGTTTTTTTGAGGGTTGGCGAAATGAATGAGTGTTTGTTCAATTTTCATCTGTTTGAAAATTATCCGCAGTAAAACATGCAGATAATTATCCGCACACCTGTAAACACTGCGTTCTCACATGATTTTTTTAATCATCCCCAAGTGGGATACTTTGATTAAATAAATTCATGTTCGTTTCATTTGGTTACTTGGCCGAGCCCTTTGGCCTGGCGCAATATCATGCAGTTCTGTCTTGGATGATTTTTACGTACAAGTAGTTGACTACCAGTTTCCGCTACGGCGGCGGCCGAACCAGCCAAAGCGTAGTGTTACACCAGCAATAGTACCGGAGAAATCTTCATCCTTTAGACCACGGTCTTCATTGACACCTGTCACGTAGCGATAGCCTACCGTGCCAGCCAGGCGGAACCAGCGAGTGATATTCAATTCTACCCCCAGCTCCGGAGTCATAACCATGATCTTATCCAAGTCGCGATATGGCGTGTTGTCGTTTAAGTCAATATTGATAGCCCCCCAACCAATACGGCCACTACCATACAAGTGGATCAGGCGATGTGGCTGGTAAGTTCCACCCAACCAGATACCACCATGGCCAATATCTAGTACTTCCAGGTCGCCATCTTCGTATAGCTTATTGAAATCAGCAGCAGCAAGACCATAGCCTCCGATAAAGAAGCTGTTGATCACTAATGCGCCACCACCACCAACGGAAGTGTTGAGATCGTTGCTTAGACCATATTCTGTAATTGGGCCACCGAAGGCACCAATTACGCGTGCTTTGTTGAATAATGTCTCATGCTGGGCTTGCAAACTGCTTAGCATGAATAGGAAAGCTGCGCCCAACAGGAAAGAAAGTTTTTGCATTTGCTTATTCATCTTTTGATCGATTTTGCGCAACGCTCCAGCGTCGCGGATTTTGCTGAATTTGTTTTCAAACGTTTCAATCGGCTGGTTGCTGGATGCTCTGAGAGCTTCCAGTCCCAGCCTAAAAAATAGTGTATGAATGATCGGCGCTGATGCCGAAATTTATGGTCAAGTCAGACATAAGTTTCCCAGGCCGAGGCTTATCACCATCAGCACCAGAAACACTATCAGTCGTCGTATACTAGCTTACATTCGCAGGCCGGCAGTAAAGCCTATCCAACCCTGAATATTGGTCTGCCCATCCTGTGTATTGAACAGGGGGTCGAGCGGTAGAACGCGGGAACCATACGTATCGGTTGCAGCGTCGTATAAATCGGAGAACATCACGTTAAACGTGGGTCCTGCATAGAAACTTAAGCGGTCGCCTACCTTGTAATCGAAGGTGGTACGGAATTGAGTCAGCAGATTCAGTTTATCTGTCCAACTCTGCATTTCATTTACGTGCATCGCTACCAATTCAAGATTAAGTAGCGTCTTCTTGCCAAGTCGTGGTGCGGCACCCAAACCGTAGCCTAACGCCCAACTGGTATATGCTGCACTGGCCGTTTGGCCATCCACTTCTCTCTCAAATATATCCCAGCGCATTCCCAGGTGGAAGATGTTGTAGAGCTTGCGGGTACCTAGCTTCGCGCCTAGGTTTACAAACATTCCCTCGGTAGCACCTACTTCCACTCGGTTATAACCGTACCTGACAATATTGATTAAACCATAAGGCGCCTTTGCGGTAGAATCGCAAACATTTATCAATCCCACTTGGCGGCGACTCACAAAACGAGCACGATTATAAATGCCACTGACTTGGTGTCTTACATCTCCGTCCGCCCAATTGAATATGCCACTCGTTTGTGATCCATCGAGGTTATAACCTGCCACATTAAACAGGCCACCTACCTGAGCGCCGATCATGCTGTCGCGAACGACATTGAACAAGCCTGCTACCTGAGCACCATCCGCGCGGCCTCCGGCGTAATTAGCTAAGCCAGCAATCTGAGTACCAATGACCGTTCCTTTTACGTGGTTAACGGCACCGGCCATTTGCAAACCACGCATATCTTCAATTACCGTATTGCCAACTCCTCCAATTTCAAATCCATCAATCGCACGGCTCGTGCCCCAGAAAACATTTACGGAGACATTATTCGTCACCTCGTGGCTGCGGTGGGTATTTGTTCCTAAGTAGGGTAATAGTGAGATCTGGGCTAGTCGGTGAGTGGCTTTGTATTCCTCTCGAGCTAGCGCGCGTTCGTGACGCTCCATACTACGTGCCAGATTCTCCAGGTCTTCTTCTTCCAGCTGATCACTTTGCCACTGATCTCCGCCAGAGATTTGGCCTGGCTGCATGACATCGATACGAGGTGATGCAGGCATGGTAGGTCGAGGCTCGCGCTCCTGGTAAAGAGGAGTTTCCTGTCGTGGAGCAGCAGGACGCTTCTCAATCTGCGTAAGACGACCGGGATCAGAACGGAGTACGATCTGGTCACCAATAAAGGCATACTTGACCGGACAGCTAGCAAACAGCTGGTCTATCGCCTCCTCTACCTCCATATCCTGAGCCGATGCGTTCACCGGATAATCCATGGGCAAACGACTAGGACTGTAGGTAAAGCGTAGGTCAAAACGCTCTTCTAGATCGGATAGGGCCAAGTGCAAGTCTGTCGACTCATAGTCGAAGCTCACTAACTGATCCGATTGCTGTGCAACCAGTGTCAGCGGCACCGCGGCTAAGCATCCAATTGTCAGTAGGTGTTTCAGCAACATGGGGTGATTTCATTTTAGTCACAGCCTTCTCCCGATAAATGGTAGATGCCGTCTTTTTGCTCTATGTCTAGCTCCAGCGAGAATTGTATCGCTGAAAGTAGATCTTCAAGTGTCGGGTTATCAAACTTTCCAATCAGTGGGCATCTTCCCAAAACAGGATTGGCTAACTCAATTTTCACTTCGTAATACCGCTCAATGGTCTGGATCACTTCCGTCAGCTGAACTTGGTTAAAGTCCATCTTTCGGTCTCGCCAGGCGGTACTGTTCTTACCTCGCTTCTCCTTCGCCTCAATCTTGGCTGAGGTTTTTTCAAATACGCCTTGCTCTCCTTGCGTCAGTACCACCTGCTCCTCTTCCGGTGCAGCTGCTACTTCTTCTTCCTGCCGCTTCTCCAGACGTACTCGACCTTCCTTCACGCTCACTTCCACCTGCTCTTCCTCTGGGTATGCACGGATATTGAAAGCAGTACCCAAAACGGTGGTCACCGCATCTCCGGCATAAATCTTAAAAGGTTGCAAGCTATCAGTTGCCACATCAAAGAAGGCTTCTCCTTCTAAGCGCAGGCGACGCTCTCCATCTACTTCCTCATAAGTGAGGTAAGTATTTTCGTTGAGCCACACCTGAGTTCCATCAGGAAGTACCATTTCCTTGCGCTCCTCATCCAGCGTACTGGCAATCACTGAGGCTGGTGCATCTGGTGCTTGTAGCATCCACCAGGCAGCAACACCAAGCAATGCAATTGCTGCAGCTGCGGCCCATCGGCGAATTTGGAAGCGAACCACTTTTGCTCCGCCACCACTTCCAGACTGGCTCTGCTCGTCCAAACGGCCTGCCACTTTATCCCATGCCTGTGTCTTGTTGGCTGAGAAATCGGGGTAAGCCATTTCTTCCGTAACACTCCATAGCGTAACCGCTTTGTCAAAGAACGATTGACCCTGGGACGATTCCGACACCCAACCCATCAACTCCTCCTTCTCAGCAGACGTAATGTTGCCACTGAGATAAGCTGCCATCAACTCCTCGGCGCGGATATTTTTCATGTTTATTTTCCCTTTGTCGCTAATAGGATGTGTGCCCTAGGGCTCCCCCCCTATTGCAAGGTGATTTTTTTTGAAAAAAGTTTTCTCCACAAATTTACTGAAATAATCATCGGCCAAATACACCTGTTCGTGTTACAGAAATTAAGGCGCAGGGCTTTTACTGTTAAATTCGTTTTAAAGGCTATAAATAGATCTGGATTTCTTCCTAATTGCCTAGTATATTGGTGTCCATATCAAGAGATGACGATCACTAAAACCTAAACTATTTGCTTTGAGCTCTACTCCATTTCAGTGCCAGTACACTCCCTCTTTCGCCGCCTTACTCCAGCAACTCAACACCAGTATTGCCCTCAGCACCTACCAAGCGGGGAAAGTGGTACTTATCAGTCCTAAAGACAATCAACGCATCATACAGTTGCCGCGCTCCTTTCGCAAAGCGATGGGCATGGCACTCCATCAAGATCGAATGGCGATTGCCACGCTGGATGAGGTGATCGTTTTGCGAAACTCCAAAGAACTAGCTACCCATTATCCGGATAAGCCAAAAGTCTACGATAACCTATACATGCCTCGTGCCACCTTTTTTACGGGTGCGCTTGATATCCATGATTTGGAATGGGGCAAGGATGGGCTATATGCGGTCAATACCATCTTTAGTTGCATCTGCCGCATCGACGCCAACTATAACTTTACCCCAGTCTGGAATCCACCCTTCATTAGTCATCTGGCAGCAGAAGATCGCTGCCACCTCAATGGCATGGCCATGAGAAATGGGCAACCAGCTTACGCTACGGCCTTCAATCAAGGAGACACTCCAAAAAGTTGGCGCCCAGATATCCTGAAGACTGGGGTCATAATGGAGGTACCAAGTGGCAACATTATCGCTGATGGCTTAGCCATGCCGCATTCGCCACGTCTCTATCAGGATGGGCTCTACGTATTACAATCCGGCAAAGGTAAAATTACACGCATAGACCCCACTACCGGCACCCAAACAACCGTTTTTGAATATCCTGGCTTCTTGAGGGGTATGGATCGTATCGGAGATATCCTCTTTGTAGGTATTAGTCAGATAAGAGCCTCTTCGAAAACGTTTGAAAAAATTGATGATCGACTAAAGCAGGCCTCCGCCGGAATTATTGCCGTACATATACCTACTGGCAAATTGCTGGGTCAATTGGCCTACCAGACCTCAGTTGAAGAAATCTATGATGTAAAGATTCTTCCAGGTATGCTCCGGCCTAATATACTCAGTCCACTACAGGAAGATCATAAGCGTGGCCTTACTACTCCTTTTGCTACCTACTGGGGCCAACAAGCAGAGTAAATCGACTGTTTACGCACAAACACCAACTACTAATATTCCTCAAAACACTAATATATGTATCAAAACAACAACCTAAGAAATCGTTATCAACAACAGTGGGCGTTCCTCTCTCGCCGACTGCAAAGATGGGTAGCCGATGGCTCCTTCGCGCAGTTTAGCCGAAAGAAGCAAACCCATCTGCTTCAACGGCTGCGTCGACTCTTTCGGCAAATGCTTCGTTATCAAACAGCGAGTCGTTTGCGTAAAGCCTTAGGTGCCGCCGCAATGCTCCTAGGGCTGGGGGCAATGCCAACAGCACAAGCACAAGTAGACTTTGCAGCACCGCAAGTCAACACCTTTAATCTGGTTGGCACGGACGAAATTCGTTTCGAAACCCTTGCTGACCTCGATGGTGATGGTGATCTGGATATCTTCAGCATCAAATATCAAGATGAAGGTGACGTTGGTGAATCGCAAGTCATGGAGTTTCGCGAAAACATCGGCGATGCAACAACAGCGGACTACGCAGCTCCAACTCAAATGGGCCTGCCAGTTACGCTCGCCCCGCTAGCGTCTGGCAGCTATGTTAATCCAGAGTTTGCCGACATGGATGGTGATGGAGATTTGGATCTTCTCCTGGGCCGTTATGACTATAGCGAGTACGGCGGTGGTGGCGTCGTTTACTACGAAAACCTGGGCGACGAACTAAATCCCGCATTTGGCGAGCCACAGTTCGACCCATTTGGGCTAAACTTTGATGGCTCTAACGCAGTGACGCCCATAGCAGTGGATATAGATGACGATGGCGACATGGACATCATTAGTCTCAGTTATCAATATGATGAAATGACTGGTGAGGACACCTTTGGCATTCTCTTCGTAGAGAATACGGGTACGGAAACGGAACCCGCATTTGGCCCTGCCCAACAAGGTGTTTTTGGCCTACCAGCTGAAACAGCACAGTTGTTGTTCATGGATATTGGAGATATCGATAAGGACGGGGATTTTGATATCCTTGCTGGTTCGACCTACCAGGATGAGTACAACTATGAGATCCCGTATATCTTCTTCGAAAACACTGGTGATGCAGAAAACCCCAGCTTCGCAGCGGCCGTAGAAAATCCATTCAACCTGGTCTCTACCGAGTCCCTATTCCTTTGGCCAATGCTTGGTGATCTTGATAACGATGGTGATCTAGACGTACTCCACGGGCAAGGGTATGACGACAAATCCTACGAATCTGTTTGGGTATATCAGGAAAACCTCCTCCTTACTGTCGACGTGGATGATCTGACTTTTGTAAATGACGGTCTACACGTATTCCCAACTGTGAGCAGTGGACAATTCCAGTATCAACTGACACAGCCTAATTTGGGAGCCGTAACCTTACGCGTATACAATTCCGCCGGCCAGGTACTGCAACACGAACAGCAAACTGGCGAATACCTGAGAAATGGTACACTTGATCTGACGAACCTACCTAATGGCCTTTACCAATTGGAAGTGATACAGGGCGAACAACGCTGGATACGCTCCATCGTGAAACAGTAAGTATAAAACCTACATGAGTCGCCCCGAATCTTGGTAGAGTAAAGCACCAAGACAACAACGGATTGGCGGTTCTGAATCGGTAAATCGGTATCGAAGCATTTCGGTACCGATTTTCTGTTCTATAGCAGTAGTTTCCTAAGAAGCCTGCGATTCATGATCTCCACTCTCGGATAATTTGGAACAGGAAATCTTAGACTAGGGCCACGATTGTTAGAACCTTAAGTCGATTTTCCCACCACCATAACCTGGGAGATTGAATGGTCAGTCCAGATTTACCGACTCTAAAGCCTTGCTCTACTTCCCAGTTGTGCCTTCCCTCCTTCTCTACTTAAGCACTCAGAGTAAAGGTCAAAGTTGCCGTTCAACCAAAAGCCAGAAAAAAGCACCTCAGGACCTTGAAACTGAGGTATGATTGCATCCTTTGTAAAACTACACAAGAGACTAAATCAAAATTTCTGAAAAAAAATCAATCCTGACCCACGATACCTTCCTCAGCATCCGTACTAATAGCAAACACACTGAGATAACTACACTGAGTTAAAGACACCGATCAGTTATTCTCAACCCAAAAATTCAAAACTTCATCTTTACACATTATGAATTACTTAGCACCGTTTCTAAAGATTATTGTTTGTAGCCTTTTCTTTTTGTTCAGCACTACTAATATTCAGGCTCAAGGCAGAAACCAGCAGCCTACCTGGGATGCCCGCGCTGGAGTTGGGTTACTCCCGACCTTCTTGAAAGATTTCACCAGTAATGAAGTACTACCGGTATCCTTCGAGCTCAGGTACCGACCAACACAGAAATTCAGCGTTGGCTTTTTAGCCGGCATGTCAATCAGCGAAGCACATCAAGTTCATCATACGGGAGCGAAAAGGGTTGTTCGCAACAGCTTCCAGATGTACGCCATACGTACCGCTATCCATTCCGCTCCCTTCGACAAATGGGAGATCTACGGTGGTTCCACCTTTGGCTACACGAATAGTCAAGTGACTTATACAGAATCTGCATCGTCAATAGAACGCAGACAAGATGAGCCGAGCTTCTTTCCGGAAGCCCCTGAGCGAGGCGGTTTTCTCTTTTCAGCCTTTATCGGTACCCAGTATCAGCTACATGAAAGAATCAGCCTTTTCGGCGAACTGGGCTTCGGTCTATCGATCGCAACGACCGGAGTATCCGTGCGACTCTAAAATGATCCCATCTACACAGTACCTCCTACCAGAGGACAGGTAGAATCACTAGAATGTTATCGTGCCTTTTTTTGTGGAAAACCCAGCGAGCGGTTTACCTAATGGCAGCCCTATGCTAGGATGATATCAATGCCTATCAGGAACAAGCCAATAATTTGATTACAAAACTAAATAGTATTCCAAAACGATGTATTCAAAACTCAATTTCCTACTCATCGCATGTATGACCTTACTTGGTCTATCCTGTGATCCCTGCCAAAACACCACCTGCCAAAATGATGGAACGTGTATTGATGGCGACTGTGAATGCCTTCCTGGATTTGAAGGGTCTCAATGCGAGATCTGGACTTCAAGTAAAATCAGCGGCAATTTGGTCATCACCTCTGATTGTAACGGAGGTACTGCCGAAAGCAATGAATGGTCAATAGGCAATTCTGCTACGGCTCCCAATGAAGTCCTCATTAACAGCTTCCATTACCTGGCAAAGAGCGTCATCGCAACAATAACAGATCCAAACACCATAGAAATCGAAAGCCAGACTATTGATTCACCCACAGGCGATTTAGTTACTGTACAGGGTTCTGGCATCATCATTAGCGATGGTCAATTAATGGTCGACTATATGCTCTGGGGAGTTGACAACCCCGATACAATCCGCTGTACCGTAAATGCGGTTCGCCAGTAAAACCTAAGGGAAGACAACTGACACAGCCGGTATGCTGTACTTGAACTATCTCAACAAAAGATTTAAAAACGCGTCCTCTATTAATCCCTTGAATAAGGATAAGCGTGAGAGCAGCAGAAGGTAGAAAGACAAGACTAAAACGGTGTATGATGGAGGCGAAGGTAAGCCCAGCGCTGCCCTCCCTCCTTCTCTCCCCAAGCTCTTGCCAAAGTAGCGGTCAAAGTTTACGTTTATCAAAACCCAGAAAAAAGCACCTCAGGGCCTTGAAAACGAGGTAGAATTACACCCTTTGTGAGCTGCACAAGAGGCTAAATCAAAACTTTTGAAAAAAATTTGCTCCTGAACCCACGATTGCTAGTTCTGTATCCGTACTAATAATTAACCGCACTCAAAAACACTAACGTGAGCCGGATTGGACATCAAGAAAATATCTACAAAAGCGCGTACAGGTCCTTCTTTGTCCTGTGTGTGCGCTACTGTGGAGACCAAGAAACAGCCAAAGAGGTGTTCAACGATGCCATGCTGAAGTACTTCAAGTACGAGCAGTCTAATAAGGTATCGGAGAACGGGAGGTTTGCCTTGATCAAGAAAATCATTGTGAACCAGTGCATCGACCATATCCGCAAGAAAAGAATCGAATTTGCGGACATCGACGGAATGGAATTTTCGGATAACCGGAACAGTAGTGATGCCGAGTACAACATGATCCGGGAGGAGATGTTGGAAGTCATCCAGGGATTTGCGCCCCAGACACGTTTGGTGTTCAACCTCTACATTTTTGAAGGTTGGTCACACAAGGAAATTGCCGCGGAACTGAATATCTCTATTCACACTTCCAACTGGCATGTCAATACGGGCAAGAAAAAGATTTTGGAACTCTTCAAAACGACTACGTCACGTGCAAGATAAAGACCGCTTAGAAGAATTCATCAGAAGGGAAGTGAATCAGATTGAATTTGATGATGCTGATTCCATGTGGCAAGACTTTCAAGGCCGACTTGAAACGGAGGCACCTCCGTCCAAATCAAAATTTTGGTATTGGCTTGGTCTCTCCTCCCTTTTGATACTCATCATTGCTGGTAGCTTCTTCCTGGGTCGTATTTCCCAGCAGGAGGATACAAATGAGGTGCAGACTGAGAGGATAACACCTGCAGGCCAGGAGAATCATCTCTCCACCGCACCCACTACGCCATCACCTACGGAAGAAGAGTATGATCTGAGCCAATCATCCAGTAGTAATACGAATCAAATCGATTCGGATGAAGCAACAATACAGAGCCGCCAAATTGAAGAGCAATCAACTGGATTCGGAAATAGTCGAGAAAACAATCCATCCGCAGCGGAAACACATTCCAGCAAGCTTCCGGAGCAAGAGAGCAAACAGGCTGCTGGAATGAATTCGACGCAGGAACTGTTGGCTAGTTCCACACCAGTTGGCGTGGATACTTTACAAGCACAAGACGAGCTAGAACAAGAGCTTCTTGTCGAATCAACTCTTGAGAAGTCGATCATTGCCGAACAGCTTGAATCAGTGGATATGGAATCAGCGGATCAAGAAGAAAGTCCGGCCTTACTCGGCCCGATTGCAATGATCGAGACCAAAGTATTTCGTCCTGACGCTTTGACGGAGACGCTTCCAGACATCTCCGTAGAAAGCTTGGAAAAGGCCAAAAGAACCCGGATCTACTTCGTGAGCATAGAAAATAGTTATGCGAGAAACGAGATGCGACAGCATGGCCTAGGCGTTGGCACATTGTTCCGCTTGAAGAACAACTTCGGAATCAGTCTGCAAGCAGGAGGCAATGTGAACGTCCGTAACAGCTTCTCGCAAGACTCCGTTCTTATTACCATCGAGCCGTTTAGGGTGAGCGAATTCAGGCTCCAGAAAGACCTGCGGTATCTCTGGAACACCTACCTGAGTCTGGGTACTTTTTACGAAAAAGGAAACTGGCGCTTTGGACTGGGGCTGCGAGCCAGTTATGCCCTATCCAATGAGTTCCATATCAGTAGAGGCACATTGACTTACAACACACTTGGTGGGCCTTCGTCGGTGTCAGTTGAAGGACCACACATAGGTGTAACTGGTTTCGAAAAAGGCGATTGGACTGGGATGAACAGACTTGGGCTGGACGCTTCGCTAAGTGTGAACTACCAGCTGGCGCGCTATTCGATAGGGCTATTTGCCGAAAGGAGACTAAATCCACTTATTCAAGCGGGTAAAGCTACCCGAGCCTACTCCAATACCCCCATGGAAATTGGAGTAGTAATCAACAGAAATTTCTAAAGCAATAAGCATGAAAGCTATCATCAATCCCCACACCGTTCTCCTATTTGTGCTCTGCTGCTTGTCGTTAGCCTGTGAGCGGCAGGAGTTTTTGATTATCGATGAGCCCGTCGTGGATGTCATCGACCTCGTAGGTGAAGATCTCCGCATTGAAGGCAATATTGACGGCGAAGCATTTGCCATTATTCGTGAGGGGAATGCGCAGCGAAATTTCCCCTACAATGAAGAAGGTAGTTTCAGACCGTTTTTTGGAACCGATTTTCAATTCAGTTATCCCGGGCAGGAAACAGAGGCTTCCATCCAATTCGGTATCATTAAAAATGAAGATAGTACGCTACCCGAAGTTATCCAGGTAGGAACTTATCTGGACTGGTATGATTTTTCGGGAACAGCAGTAGAAGGGCAAGTCATCGTAAGGAATTTGACCTTTAATGGGCGAGAAGATATGACCCACCAATTCTATGCAAATTCCAATCCTGAGAATTACCTGGAAATTACGGCGATCACACCTTTGGAAATGGATGAGTCTTTGGCTGCAACCTATCCCGGGCAATTGTACAAGGTTGAAGGCTTCCTTGCTGTTGATATCGACCCCCGGGATAATTCCGACGACACGCCCCGCTTGACCATTGATTATTTCAGTGCGCTCTTTTACGACGAGTAAGCCACATAAGAATGCAAAAAAATCTTGGAGCAATGATCAACCCAAGCCTGCCAATCAAGCGTGCTTGGGTTGATTTATTTTAGAGGCTGGCGTGCTCATTCAGCACCAAATCCACCGCCTGATAGAAGGCCGATAAATCCTGATAATCACTCAGGACTACCTTAACGCCTTCGCGTAACAACACATCGTGATCGCCACTACGGCGAATACCAATTAGCGGCAAATTCATTTGCCGAGTTGTAGTCACATCCCAGATGGCATCTCCCACATAGACAATTGAAGCGATCTGATGATCCTGACGAGCTTTATCGATAGCAGCCTGCAGGATATGGTCACGTTGCTCCATGCCATCAGCATAGCCCGCATAAGTAGGGATAGGAGAAATACCTACGTGCCCCAGTTTTATCTGTGCCGGCGCGCGCCATCCCCCCGTAGCGATTCCCAAAACAAAGCGATCATCGGCTTCCAATTGGCGCCAACAATCAGCAGCTCCTGGTACTTCTTGAAATTCCTCCGGGCGGCGTTGACGTTCGGTTTCCAACATATTCACATAATGATCTTCAAACCGTTGACGCTCTTCGTCCGTTGCTACCCGACCAAAGTGCCCGGTAAAGACCGTCCTAAAGATGACATGATCGGTAACGTGCGGATATTGACGCCAATCGATCGTCGGAAACACTTGGCCAAAAACAGCTTCGTAGCTTGTTGCAAAACAGCGACTGTCCACCGCATTGGAGAACAATAAAGTACCATCGATATCGAATAATAAAAAGGTCTTCACCACAGCTTATTTTTTTATCATCAGGCCCTGAGCCATACAAAACAGTTGTAAAGAAAGAACTATATTTACCTATTGCCAAAAGTCGTACTGTGCCCACATCCCAGCAGATAAAACAATTCACTGGCCTTTTGTTTATCCTGGTGCTGCATTCTTTCGCAGTACAAGCACAGTTCAGCACCGATTCTCTGCATCAAGAATTATGGCGTGCAGAATCAGACGAGGATCGTTATCAAGCTTTATACGAACTAGGTAAACACTTCACACTAGAAGAACGAGTCGTCGACTCAGCTGACCACTACTACCGTCAGGCAATTGCGGTAGCTCAGTTCGCTGATCTACAACAAGAGCTTGGCAATGCCTATTGGCGCTTGTCACGTATTCACTTCGAAACCCAGCTCCCCAATACACTCCTCATTCCCCTGGTGGATTCGGCCCTTCAAATCAACAAAGCCATTCCGGATCAGGAGAACGTCATGCAATTGCTCACCATCAAAGGACTGGCTTACCAGCAGATGGGGCAACATGACACAGCTATGGAGTTTTTCAACCAATGCCTGGTAGTTGCTCAAGAGGAGCATAATGCCTTCCAGCTGGTGGCAATTTACAACTCGATGGCCGGTTCCTTTGACGAAAGCCGTGATACCACAAAGATGTTGATGTACTACCGTAAAGGACTCGAGATCGTAGACACGATGAACTGGCCCTTGGGTAAGAGTGTACTCATGAACAACATCGCTGATGTCTACCTCACACAGAAAAGATACGACGAGGCGGAACAGTACTTCCAGGAATCGATTGAAATCAAACGTTCGATCGGCAACACCACTAATCTTTCAGTTGGCCTGTGCCAGGTTGCCTACCTCTATATGGAAACCGAGCGTTGGGAACGCGCCTTTAGCAGTGCACAAGAAGGACTGCAATTGGCTCAACAAAATGATTACGTCAATGGCCTCACCATTTGCTTCAACTCGTTGGCAGATTGGGCTGGCAGACGCGAACTGTATACCGACCAGATTCTATATGCCCACGAAGGGCTGGCAGTCTTAGAAGCTAAAGGGAATGCTTTAAGCGAGCTAAAGGAAGGATTCTATGAATCGATCTACGAGGCCTACCAGAAGCAAAATCGTTACGACTCGGCCTTTCACTACCTGAAGCTTCATCAATGGATTTCTGACACCTTGCAAGATATCCAGCAGGCTAAAGCGATGGCTGATCAGGAAGTAAACTTCAAACTGCAAGAGGCGGCATTCAATAATAAACTGTTGGTAGAGGAGCAAAAGCAAAATGAATTAATCCTCCAGCGTCGTAAGAATATCATATTCGTAGTCATTGGGCTTGCGGTTATTTTATTGAGCTGGGCCTTGTGGTGGTCGCGGAAGAAAGCCAAACTTAATCGCCAGCTTGACCAATTGGTGCAGGAGAAGACGGAAGCTCTCCAAGAATCCGTGCACAACCTAGAAGTAGCGAACGAAGAGCTTACTTTCTTCACCTACATTACCTCGCATGACCTGCGCGAGCCACTACGTAACATTAGTGGTTTTGCTTCTTTACTGGCCCGCAAAATCAGTGATCCGCCGGAAGCGGTAAAGGAACTACTAGGCAACATCAAGCAGTCTACTAAACAGATGGATAGTTTGATTCAGGACGTAATGCAGTACTCCTTGATCAACACCAAGGAACTTAAACCTGAAAAGGTAAGCCTGAAAGAGTTGGTTGATGCTGCTCGTGGCGATCTCAAACTAATGCTGCTCAGTAAGAACGGCCACATCATCTATAAAGAAGAACTCTGGCTTAACACCAGCAAGACAGCTCTGCAGTTGGTCATCAATAACCTTTGCAAAAACGCTATTCACTACAACAACAGCGTGGCCCCTACCGTAGAAATCTTCACCGAACAGACGGAAAAAGAACTGCTCCTCCACTTCAAGGACAATGGTATTGGCATTGCTCCAGAGTTCCAGGAGCAGGTCTTCATGATGTTCAAGCGGCTGCACTCCCGCGCCCACTATGAAGGTTCCGGCTTAGGCCTGGCCATTACCAAACGAATGCTTCTTCAGTTAGGTGGAACCATTAGCCTTGTCAGTGCAGAAGGAGCAGGTAGTACTTTTACTGTACATTTGCCTCTGCAGATGATCACTGATCAATCGGCTACTATGGTCCAATCCGCCTAAACGCATGTCAACTATCTTTATCATCATGGGCGTTTCCGGTGCTGGCAAAAGCACCATCGGAAAAGCGCTAAGTACTACCAGCGGCATCCCTTTCTTTGATGCCGACGATTACCACCCACAAGCAAATGTGGACAAAATGAGTCGAGGCGAAGCCCTCAACGATGACGACCGCTGGCCGTGGTTGCGTAGCCTTGCTGAATTGCTCAAACAACAGGAGGTAAAGAACGGCGCAATCCTGGCCTGCTCCGCCCTCAAGAATTCGTATCGCGAACTGATGGAGTACGACCTCGATGCTCCGGCTAATTGGGTTTATCTCGATGGTACACCCGAACTGATTGCTGAACGGGTGGCCGCTCGTAGTGGTCACTTCATGCCTCCGGAACTACTCCAGTCTCAATTTGACACCTTGGAAGTACCAGATGAGGCCATTCGCGTATCGATTGATCAATCTGTGGATGACATCATCTCAGACATCTTGACACAACTCTAAAACACAGCACATTGAATTATCTTGACGCCACCCAAGAAGCGGGAAAGAACTTTGTCCAACGCGGTATTGAAGGCCCTGTAGTCATGCTCAATCTTTTACGGTTTCGGAAAGTCGCTGACTACACCGACTTTCCTTCGCTTGATCCCGGTGAAGCCATCAGTGGAAAAGACGCTTATCAGCTATACATGAAACACACCTTACCCTTCTTGCAGGAAGCGGGAGGTGAAGTTGTGTTCTACGGCAAAGGAGGTTCCTTCTTGATCGGCCCCGAAGCAGAGCAGTGGGATCTTGTACTGCTGGTACGCCACCAAAGCACCGCTGCCTTTTTAGCCTTTGCCACGAACGAAGGTTATTTAGCAATTGCCGGCCACAGAAAAGCCGCCTTATCGGATTCACGCCTATTACCCATTGAAGAGAATCGGCAATAGCAGCCGACGGAAGCCCTAGCCACCAAGCACTATACCGAAGCCCAAGCGGTATACAAATCTAAACGTATGACTTTCCAGCTTTTTGCCAGTATCTTCCTTAGTATTGCTTTGTTGCTTTTCTTGGTATTGAGGCTCCGGCTTAATGCCTTCTTAGCCCTCCTAGTAGCTAGTATTGGTTTTGGTCTCAGCGCCGGATTACCGCTTGCAGAAATCATCTCCAATATCACCTCTGGCATGGGCAACACCCTTGGCTTTGTGGCTACCATTGTAGGCCTCGGCGCTATTCTGGGGGCAGTCCTTGAGCATTCTGGAGGCAGCCAGGCATTGGCTCAATTTCTTTTGAGCAAGTTGGGCGAAAAGCGAGCTTCCCTAGCCTTTGTCTTGACGGGCTTCTTGGTTGCTATACCCGTTTTCTTCGATGTAGCTTTTGTACTATTGGTGCCGCTCGTTTATGCGTTGGGTCGACGCACGGGGCGTTCGCTTTTAGCCTTTGCCATTCCACTCCTGGCCGGTTTGGCCACTACTCACGCCTTCATCCCTCCTACCCCAGGCCCCATTGCGGTAGCAGATATCCTGAAAGCAGAATTGGGTTGGGTCATCATGCTAGGATTTGTAGTAGGAATTCCTACCGTAAGTGTTGCTGGTTTGTGGTGGGGCAAACGGGTTGCGAACCGATACATGCTGGAGCCTCCCGCACTAGAGCAGAAGGAAGATGAGCAAACTGAGCTACCTCCAATTCGCTTGATTCTAACCCTAATCCTTTTACCGATCCTGTTGATTCTGGCCAACACCTTAACCGACATGTTGGTAAAAGCGGAGATCTGGCAACAAAGCCTGCTAACTGACGCTGCCCTTTTCGTAGGGCATCCGTACGTTGCTTTACTGCTAAGTTGTCTTTTGGCCCTCTACTACCTGGGAACAAAGCGCGGTCTTGACAGCCAACAATTGCAAAAATTAGCCACCAAAGCACTGGCCCCAGCGGGTGCCATTATCCTCATTACCGGCGCTGGTGGGGTATACAAACAAATGCTAGTTCAAAGTGGTGCTGGTGCTGCCCTCGCAGAAGTATTTCTCCAGTTTCAGCTCTTGCCTCCACTACTGGCTTTCCTACTAGCGGCCTTGATCCGTATCCTCCAGGGTAGTGCTACTGTTGCCATGATTACTGCAGCTGGCTTGTTGGCCCCAGCCTTACCTGCACTAGGTCTTACGGCTCCACAAACAGCACTCTTGGTGCTTAGTATCGCTGCCGGAGCGAGTACCTTATCTCATGTAAATGACAGTGGATTCTGGTTGGTGAAGGAGTATTTACTCATGGACGAGTCAACCACACTACGAACGTGGTCGATGATGACGGTACTTCTATCCCTTACTGCCTTGGTAATGGTGATGCTACTATACCCGCTCGTGTAAGAAGAAATAGAATGCCACGTATATTAGCGACATGGAACTTCTGCTATATGCTCCACAGTACCGACCGAATATGTCGTCGATGATCCGCTCAGCGGAATTCTTCGGCTTTTCTCGTATTTACATCTACGATCATAACCAACTATTGGCACCACCCAAGAACAAAAAAGGTCGTGCTGATATGGAGCACCTCGCCCGCGTCTGGACCGCCGGAGCAGTAGACCACATAGAGATCATCAAAATTGAAGACCCCGCGACCTTTCTACAACAGTATCCAGGTCGCAAGGTCGGTACACTTGTTGATGATCAAGCACAGCACCTCAATACCTTCCAATGGCAAAGCGAAGACCTCATCATCTTCGGCAGTGAAAAGGATGGCCTTCCTCCGGAGATCATAGAACTGTTAGATGCCAGTGTCTATATTCCGCAGGTAGGCCATACTAATTGTCTTAATGTAGCAGTGAGCTTCGGTATTTTCGTACAGCAAGCTATTCGCAGCGTGTAATCACTACCCCTCTGGATCATACTGGCGGTTTACACCAAACCACTTCAATGTCCGTTCGCCCAGGCCAGGAGCGGAAACATGGATAAGGTACACGCCACTAGATATCGGAACGTCGTTAAAATTCCTCATATCCCATTCTAAATCTGGGTTAATCTGCGTGCGACTTATGGCGCGGTTACTGCCATTAGGTATTTCTCCTACCTCATCTCGTTCATACTTCCGGATAAACTTACCGGCCAGCGAATAAATGGTAACCGTACACTTGGCAGGGAGGTTAGATATCTTGACAATGTTCTCAAACTGGTTGTCTTCGTATTCTGAGAATCCGTAGTATGGATTCGGAATCACATTGATCGCCTGCAAGGCAGCTGATAAACCAATGTCATCCAAGTCCGTGGCTTGCATCCCTTCTAACTCAAAACGATAAGTCGGATATCCATTGAACTCACCTGTACCCGCTTCTACCTGATAGGAATTATCGGCTCGCAATTTGACAGTCACGTCTTCCGGAATTAAACCATCCGCATAACTGGCCATCTGCCCTCCTGGCGGCAACATGATCATACCACACCAGGTTAGATCTCGCATTACCGTTATCTTACGTAATGGACTACCATCACCAAGACGTTCGCGGAGCTCTGCGCAACGATCGTAAGGCTGGTTGGTCACGTAAATGAAGTGCTGTCCACCAGACACATAATTGAAGGGCGATAATCCAGCAGATGGATCAGTTGGTGGGATAAAGAACTGGCCATGCGGGTTGAACATCATATCACCACCATTATTGGTAACGGACGTCAGCGCTGAACATGCCGGATCAAGGCCCAAGTCCAGTAGGTTATCACAATCATAGACCGAATTTTCTCCAAAGAAAATATTCAATCGTTGCCCAGTTTCTACATCAATCGCATAGCCAGGGAACCAGCCCATACCGCTCTCTTCTCCCAAAGGTGGGTTGGCATCAGGTATTGGCAGACCATCAGCTCCTGCGTCTTTACTGACGGAAACATCACCTCGTAAATCAAACATATTCTGCTCACCAACGGAGAAGAAACCGGAGTCTTCATAAATAGGATTCATCGTTTCAATGATCACACAGCGGCTCCAAAGCGACTTATCGCTAGTAAAGACGATATCGACATTGTTGAGTGTCTCCAGAGACGTCTGGTTTCGGACGATGACATTGTTATTTCCAGAATTCACCCAGGCTGGCGTTAGGTACGGCAGACCATTTTCATTGTCACGCCAGTTGGTCAAGTAATAGGGCACCATAAACCCATTCCCCAGATCCGAGAAAGCTTGATTTGGATCCAAGGCATAATCCATATCTGGTGAGTTGGTAGTGGCCATAAAGTCGTAAATACCGCCATCGATAACCGGATTTCCCGTCTGAATGGGCAACCCGTCTCGAATACCAAAAAGCCATTGTACAGCTTCTGGTTTCTCATATTCCTCTTCGTAGCCTCGCGCCCCGTTAGATGCTACAAAAAAGGGCATACTACCTGGTTCTGCCACTTGCTCTACGGTTATCGATATTCCCAGGGTATTGATAATTTGCTCATTCAATTCCGTAATGGGGCTTTCCGCTGTTATCACAGGAGCACTCCCATCAGTTAGGCTACGTAAAGTCCAGGTGGTTGGAGCATCCAGAACATCATTCTCCAGATCACTATCTACGAAGGTCAATTCGTACTCACCTCCTACCACAGCCAATGGATTATACACCTGCACATTGATGGGGCC